>NZ_BAAHZP010000003.1:0-467186 GCF_054600795.1 Photobacterium sp. R1 | reverse complement strand
TCGCAGTCGATAGCTGTATCTTTGGCATTAACCGCCACAGTAAAAACCAAACTTGAGAGAGACAATAATAATTGCTTTTTCATCATTTTCCTCGAAAGCACATAACGCCCTGTTAAGGTGTGAGCAACGCAATACCGATGCTTCCGCATACCACCTTAAACACTAAACGCAACGCATAACAAAAATGCCACGCGTTGCGAATCACTCTTGAACAGTTTGTTATATTCATTTTGCCCAAGGGTCTTCAAGACAAATATCGATCATGTCTAAATTTGTAATGTCGATGTTTGCATACCTGTCATTTCGTTCGTTAACTCTTGGCGTACCATAGATAAAAACATAAGCAGTCGGGTTCGGAGATTTATAAAGTTTTTCAATCCTTTTGGCTACCAGCTTTTTCATCTTGTAATGTTCAATTAGCCGGTCACCAATCATAACCGTGGTGGTGAACTCTTTGTCGCTGCTATTACCCTTTAGTTTTTTCTTGAACTTTATCTGGTAACCGTGACCTGATGGTAACCTATTGATAAATGCCCAACCGTGATAAATAGAAGGCATTTGCGGCAAGTCAGAAACTATCTGATTTTCTATTTTACTAAAAAGGCTTGTGTAAGGTTTGTCTTTACCCGCAATATTTAGTCTGCGTAGTTCTAAAGTTCCATCTTTCTTGTACCTAGCATACCTACTAACAACTGTCCTTACCGAATAGATACTACTAGTGACACCAATTTCTTTCAGTTGCCTTTCAGCTTTAGACTTCAGTATGTTAACCATTCGTACTTTGGCGTTTTTAGCGCGGCTATTAGTTTTATAATGGTCGTAATACGATTCAGGTCTTTTCTCTAAGAATGTGTCTACGATTGAAGTATCAAGCGTTTTATGAGTCGCTGTTTGCGTTGTTGGCTCTGCGTACTGAAGCTTCAGAGGTACATTTCTAGAAACTTCACACCCTTTGGTGTGAGAACCAAATACTCGGAAATGAGGCACTACTTTTAGTGAGCTAGTATCTTTATCAAGGTTTGCACAAGTAACATTAGCTGAACAGTTTGTACCCGGACACAAAAATGCTCTCTTGTCTTCGAGCATTCCCGACCAGTAAAGCTCATATGCCTTATCTGGGTCGATAAAATCATCTATTTCAATAGAATATGCCACATCTAAAGACATATTATGTTACCTCCGAATGAATATAACATTTTATTCAACGACATCATGTCGTATAACCCTGTCGTATATCTCTTGACTAAAATCATCCTCTAACCAACTGATATACAACAAGTAAACCCATCTTATGAAACAAACATCTCACTAAGATATACGACATCATGTCGTATATCTAATCTATGTACACAATTCTATGTAACTGTTCTGTCTAGCGTTTCATGATTTCTACTCATCGCATCGAAAATCAGCGACTTGTGATTCGGAACTGAAAAAGCGACAGACTATAGTCCCGGTTCTGTTCAACTGTTTTTGTGAAATGATGACCGACATACCACCACCGATTAAACAACCTTCAGGTAAATTTCTTCACCAGCTGCGTACTTTTATCCGGTTACGGGGATTGTCTTATTCCACGGAAAAGACTTATCTGCATGGATTCGCCGATTTGTTCTGTTCCATCGCTATCAACGACGTGATCACATTCGTCCTGAAGATATTCCGGTTTTTCTCGAGCATTTAGTGTTACAGGCAAATGTGGCTCCGAGTACACAAAAAACTGCGTTCAATGCGTTAATTTTTCTGTGCCGGGAATATCTTCAGCTCAACACAGAGCAATTATCATTCAAACGAGCGGCACCGAAAGTACGCTTACCCGTTGTGTTTTCACATGATGAAGCCATCAGTATTATTCAAGAGATATCCCAACCCTATCAGTTGGCTGCACAGCTCATGTACGGTAGCGGCTTACGTGTCAGCGAAGCAATGCGATTGAGAGTTCAGGACATCGACTTCACCAGCAGTGCCTTCACTGTCAGAAATGGGAAAGGAGATAAAGATCGCCAAACCCTGCTTCCCAAAAGTTTGCATGAAATCTTGTCCAGGCAGATTCAAGGGGTGGTCCAACGCCACCACCAAGATTTAGCAACCGGTTTTGGGGAAGTGTACATGCCATTTGCTTTGGCAAAAAAGTATCCGTCCGCGTCCAAAAGTACGGGTTGGCAGTTCCTGTTTCCAGCATTGCATCTCAGTCAGGATCCGAGATCAGGCAAAAGAATGCGGCACCATATCAGTACCCGCCAGATTCAGCGACATGTGAACCTGGCAATTCGAACGGTAGGCATCTATAAAAAAGCCGGATGCCACACTTTTCGGCATTCATTTGCGACACGGCTGTTAGAAGCCGGAACTGATCTGCGAAGCATTCAGGAACTGCTTGGTCACTCAGACATATCTACCACACAGATTTACACTCATGTTGCCGGTGTGCATCACTCAGGCGTGACCAGTCCAATGGATACATCCCCGCAAACACGCTACCGCTCCTGACAATCAAGTCACGCGCCTGAAGATATATTTCTTGTTGCCTGACATCATAGGCAGAGATGAACGGCGTTTCACGCAATGATGCGTTTGAGGTTGCATATCTGTGGGTAAGCGCAAAGTTGCATTTCTGGATGCATTGCAGAACGGGAAAAGTGAGTGCAGGTAGTCCTTCAAAGCGCACCGGATGCGCCTGAATTCGTGAAAGAAATGACCGTGGGCTCAGAAGCTCGCAGATGCCTCTATCCGAAAACGGACCCGCTAGCTCTTTTTACTGAGGTACATCCGGGAGTCGGCCTTCGCCAAGATATCTTCCAGATTCATACGTCGGCCTGGAGGAAGTGTGTACAGTCCAACACTGAATGACAGCTGATAAGGGCGATGCTGGTTGCGGTTAAATTCGTCTACAGCCAGTTCAAACCGATGAATCGCTTTCCGGGTTTCTTCCTCTTCCATCCCGGTATAAAGCACCACGAACTCATCTCCGCCAACACGGGCAAACAAATCAGAAGACCTGAAGCACTGGCTGATCAGCATTGCGAAATCTTTCAGCGCATGGTCGCCGGCCTGATGACCCCATTGATCATTAATCGTCTTAAATTTATTGAGATCAAAGAAAGCCAGAGAAAACGGTTCATCGTATTTCTGACAATTTTGCAGGCTTTCCGAGGCCAGTTTGATGAAACCACGCCGGTTGGAAATCTGAGTCAGTTCATCAATCGTTGCTTCATGCAGCGCCGACAGTTCCTGTTCGGCAATTTTTGCCAAATCAATTAAATCCCGGATTTGGTCTGTATTCAGCATTTTAGGCTGATGATCGACGATGCAAAGCGTCCCCAGTTTGTACTTTCCACGATACAGTAGTGGCACACCGGCGTAGAAACGAATAAAAGGCGGACCAACCACCAGCGGGTTATCATGAAATCGCACGTCTTTGGAGGCATCAGTGATGATGAAAGGCTCATTCCCTAAAATGGCATGACCACAGAAAGAAACATCCCGTCCGGTTTCGGTCAGTTCAGCACCGTAACAAGACTTGAACCACTGTCTGTTTTCATCGACCAGAGTCACCGTCGACATCGGGACATTAAACAGCCGTCGCGCCAGTCGGGTCACGCGGTCGAAACGCTCTTCACGCTCCGTATCCAATATTGCCAGCGAACGCAGACACTGCAGCCGTTCAACTTCATCTCTGGGCTTCTCCGGCACTAACATGACTTCCGATCCTACAACTTCAACTCTCATATCCACAAAATATACTACCAAAGCATTTACGAAAACCCTTTATCCGATTTAACACGCTCAAGACCGGATATTATGTCGTTCACCTCACATTGATTCACAATTTCTATGCGAATGATTCATATGGGGTAATTTTTTATTCCAAAGCGTCATATCAGAGAAAACTCCGGTTCACACTTCCCTTGCTGTTGACAGACAATCTTCACAAAAGGAAGCCTACTGATTGGCCTGACTTTCAGACATTACTGCGACAGGAGCTTATAGAAATAGACCGTTGCATCCAGTTCACCCGTCGCGCTCAACGCAAACTGTGGAATCCGTCCCGCTTCTGTATAGCCCAGCGTTCTGTACAGCGATGAGGCGACGTCACCCTCCCGGGTATCCAGTACCAGCAAGTGGCGGGCTATTTGCTGACAATATGTTTCTGCAGCCAGCATCAGCGCCTTACCTGCCCCACGGCCACGTGCGTTTGTGTTCACCATCAGCTTTTCGATTTCAGCACGGTGCGCACCGTTTTTCTTGCCACACAATGCCAGCTGAACCGTACCGAGCAGCTGTTCACCCTCACAGGCAATCCAAAGCTTTCTGTGCTCCCCCAAAGCTTGTGCAACATCCTGCCAGTATGCTTCAGCATCAACACGGCAGAGAGGCGGCAGAAAACCGATGGAAGCACCATCATCCACACAATCCTGCAGCAACCCGGTTAACTGTTGAAAATAAGGCGACAAATCTTTAATTTCAATGACATCCATGAAGCGACCCACATTCCAAAAATTTGTTTGTACAATGACGGCATGAGTCACGCAACAACAATCATGGAATCTTTATCACACAGATGGGGTAATCACCGGGATTCTGGCCGCCTCCCATATCCAGACATACGTCCTCATACCGAAACCTTTCGAAGGCCACGCCAGCAATAAAACCGGCAGCCACCAGTAACACCAGAGCAACCACTTTCAGGATTGTTTTCATGATGATCTCTCATTTGATGCCCTTCCTCAGGCAGCTTCTGTTCACGAGTCACAGCCTGCTTAACGTCACAACCTGTGTATCTTCTGAATCAGTCAGTAACGTTCTTCTTGATTCGAAATATCCGGGTTCAGGAAAAAGCCATGTCCAAGAAAATAGACCGCCTGCTGAATTGTTTCGTCATCACTCATGATCAATGTGTGGGTTGCCGGCAGGACAAGATGAGCCTTCATCCCTGCAACTTTTGTACTTTCGACACTCACTTTGCCATCATGCGGGTCCGGCAATGGCCATGAGGTCAGAAAGTCGATACTGCGATTTCCGGCAATCACACCCAATTCAAAATTGACAGGACCAAGGCGCTTCGGCAGGCTCTGGACATCCGTTCCTAACTGTTGCCCCGCCGGTCCGTAGATCCACTGAAACAGGAAAAAGTCACGCAATGTGTCAACGACCTCACTGCCCTGATTCGGCGGTGCGAGCATAACGACGCGCCCTAATGCGGGCAAGTGATGCACAGACAGATACTGCCGGACCAGAATGCCGCCCATAGAGTGTGTCACGAAATGAACCGGCTGCGTGTGGCCACACTGAGACACCCCCTCCGGTATCACCCGCTCTGCAAGTGCCGGAATATTCATCTGAGTTGAAGGATAATCGACATTCACTGTCTGATAGCCCGCTTGCTTCAGCGCCTCAGACATCGCGGACATTGAATGAGCGGTTCTTGCCAGCCCGTGCAGCAGCACAACACAACCGGGATTCAACGTTGCAGCCTGAACCAGCGCCGAACTGGCAGCAAGATACAGGCAGGAGAAGAACAAGCATCTGAAAACCCTCTGTTTCATTCCGGGGGATACCTCGTCACAAGTGAGTCTGAATCGGCACCAAAGCTCCTCGCCAGAGATGCTTCACGCCGCGCCTGATAACTCGGGCCTGATAACTCGGGCCTGATAACTATAGACAGCATAAAAAAACCCGCAGCTCGCTGCGGGTTTCGATTGAAATCTCAGACGGATTCAGCTGAAGACATCAAACGCCAATCGGACCACCGTCATTGCGACGAATCACAACCGTTGCAGCACGGGGACGAACCGTCACACCTACCGGTGTTTCTTCGGCCGCATTCTCAGAGTATGGCCAGTTGCCCGGGTGCTGAATATTGATGAAGACTGATTTGTAATCCGGACTGATTGCAAATCCTGTCACTTCACAGTCATTCGGACCGACAAAGAAACGTTTCAGTTGGGTCTGATTCTCACTGGTGACCACCTGTTGTTTCCCCTGTGCATCGACCATGGCTGAAGGCACGATTGCCAGCATCTGATCATTGGTGTACTTGGTCACTTCCGAAGCACCATTGTCGGTTTGCACCCATAAAATGCCACGCCCGTCGAACGACAAGCCATCCGGGCTGGCAAACATATTCAGATTCGTCAGACCCGAACGGTTGATATCCGCATCTGCACCGGACGGCGCTCCGAACAGGAAAATATCCCAGCTGAATGAATTCTGGTCACTGCCCTCATCCCAACGGATGATGTGACCAAAATAGTTATCCAGACGCGGGTTCGCTGCATTGGCTTCCTTACGGCTGGAGTTGTTGGTCAGTGTCAGATAGACAGTACCGGTGTAAGGATCAACCGTCGTCCATTCCGGACGATCCATCGGTGTCGCGCCCACCAGATCTGCAGCTCCCGGCGTGTTCAGCAAAATCGCAGCCAGAGAATCAAAGTCGTCCCCCAATACACCGCCGTCTTTTTTCGGGCTGTCCATCGTCAGTGGCAGCCATTGCCCGATACCGTCTTCAGAGAATTTCGCGACATAGAGTGTTCCGTGATCCATGTACTTATCACCGACTGCGCGACGGTTCGCCGGACTCGCATCAGCCGGATCCCAGACTGCATCAGAAACGAATTTATAAATGTATTCGAACTTGGAGTCATGGCCCGAGTAGAAAACGACCGGCTTTCCTTCTTCCAGCTTTCCAAACGCACACCCTTCGTGACGGAAACGGCCCAGTGCAGTTCGTTTTACAGCGCGCGCATAGGCATTGTAAGGGTCGATTTCCACAATATAGCCAAAGCCGTTTGCTTCATTCCGGTAGTCCCCTGCTGCGCTGCCTGCCGATGGTGTGACGTTAAACCGGGTAAACTCATCCAGACGTTCATCAGCATCGCCCGCCAGATCATCCCAGCCATAACGCGTACCCGAACCAGAAACGCCAATCCGGTTCTGATCTTCAGTTTTCGTGCCTTTGTTGACAAAGTAACCCGGCCAGTTCTCTTCACAGGTCAGGTATGTGCCCCAGGGTGTGTAACCGTTACCACAGTTATTCAGGGTGCCGCGAGTCTGGCTGCCATCGGGCGAGAAACGGGTTTCCAGATGAGAAGTAAAGGCCAGGGGGCCCGCCATGTCCATGACAGTGGCTGCGGTAAATCGACGGTTCAACGGATCATTGTCCACGATCTGCCAGGTGTTTCCGTTCAGTTTCACACGCACAACACTGACACCGTGTGCATTGATTTCTTTCCGGATCTCTTCAACGCTTGTCCGCAAACCTGTGCCGCCATCTTTGGTCGGACCGTTCGGGTGCAAGGCATTCTGATCAATATATTCGTGGTTGATGCACAACAGACCGTCATCAGCAGCATCATTCAAAGAGAAAAAATGCATCCCGTCATGGTGCATCCCCATGGCGTTTGCCTGATCATCCGCCGAGTTGTTCCCGGTGTTATCCCAGACACTCGCTTTGTTGTTCAATGGCGTGCCCCATGGCACCAGTACCTGAGCTTGATAACCTGCTGGTACTGCCACAGCATCCAGCAAAGCGCCAGGGATCGACTCAAAATTCAGCACCACATCGCTGCGGCTGACTGTATCTGTACTGCCGCCTGATTTACCTGACTGACTGTCACTGCCGCATCCAGCCAGCCCGAAACTGCTCAGCGCCGTCAGTGCACCCAGCCCTAATGTACTTTTCAGTGCCGTACGGCGGGACAAATGTTTGTCCAGAACTTCCTGAAAGGTTTCATTGCCACTTTTGTTATAGCGATTTGGATCGAACGTCGCCTTGCTCATGATTCTTCCCTAGTTGTGATGATTATCAGCATAGATGTACAAACGGGCTCATATACTGACGGCGCAGTGTTACAACACGGAGAGAAAACGATGACGATTCAGTTTCATTCTCTTTAAAAACAGAGTGTTAGTTCGCGTACATGTCAAAATGCGATGTACTGCATCGATATTTTTGAGAGAGGGAGAAAAAAGACGAAGGAGAGATTTGAGACTGCCGGAACAAAAACAGGGCCGGAACCGTTCAATGCATGGCTCCGGCCGCGAGATTTTATGTCTCAACATTTCTTGCAGGCCCTGTCGGGCGGAATTTCAGACTAGTTATTGTTTATCGGACGGATGAGATTCCCAGTTCTTCAAAAACATTTTTGGCTACTGTCATCCCATTGATGGCAGCCGGAAAGCCCGCATAGACAGCCATTTGCAGAATGACTTCAACAATCTGTTGCGGCTGACATCCAATGTGAAGTGCACCTTTGATATGACTCGCCAGCTGCGGCTGGCAATTTCCCATTGCAGTCAGTGCAGAAATCGTCGCCAGTTCACGGGTCTGAAAATCCAGCCCTTCACGGGAAAGCACTTCACCGAATGGAAAAGCAATAATAAAGTCAGCCAGCTCCGGGCAAACAGACTTGAAACTTTCTTTTAAATGCCCGGCTGCGTGAGGATCCAGTTCGTTGAGTCTGGAGAGGCCTTTCTGATAACGTTTTTCGTCTGTCATAATTTGCTCTTTTAATCTTTTATCAACTCCCAGCCAGCCAAACTCGGATTGGCCCGGAGTACATCAGCCAGCTTATCCTGTTTCAGGCTACCGGCATCTGTCAACTGAACATAGACGCGTTTCTCTTTGTCAAGACTCTGTCCCGCTTTAAACGCCTTCGAACTCAGTGTCACTTTACCCTGATAAATGTTCACGATATCAAATGTTGGTATATCAAGATACTGGGCGAAATTATTAAAGACATGACGCGTTTTTGCAAAGCAACGCATGTTGTCAATCACGTACTTACCATCTGCAATGCCTGTAATAATGGCAGCCTGATTTTCAATATCGAAGTATGATTCTGCGCTCCAGATATCTTCAGTGCCGTTCTCATCGGTCACTTTTTTCATTCGAAAAGCAATTGCACGACAAGGCAATGAATGATTTGCTTCCGAATCGATGTCCATATAAAGGGCGAGTACACCGCTATTTTTATCGGCCTGCAATCCAACCAACGCGCAGCCACTCATCAGTAATCCCATTGCCGCAACGAGCAGTGTTTTTCTTTTCTTCATGTTTTGTCCATTCCGTGGTTTTGTGAGGGCTGCATTTAATATTGAACACAGTTCATTTTGCAACCCTGAATCATCAGAATGTTGATAGCAGGCAGATAATCAACTTGTCACCTATAAAAAAACCGCCAACTTTGGCGGTTTTCCACGAAAATGCTGAACCTTACAGGTATTGTTTGGCCACTTCCTGAGGTTCCAGTTCAACACCTTCCAGTTCCTGGTTCCAGTTCAGACCTACCAGAACACCATCTTCGGCAAGGGTGACCATCCAGTCTTGAACGAAAACATCCAGCGGCAACTCAGTCGCCTGAAACTCAGCCCACTCATCCACACAGTGGAATTTCGCGTCAGCTTCGTTCGACCAGAACGGCATCACTTCTGACTCTTCAAATTCACTGGAATCAACCGACAGCCAATCCCCTTCTTCGTTACACAAACCGTAGACAACCTGTGCCTCTTTGGATTCAGTGAAGAACAGTTCGGCATTTGCCTGAACGTCTGCAGTTAATTTCGTCATCGTGATATCTCTCTTGATTAGGGGCTCGCTGATTCGCGGGCTGCTGGCGCAAATAGTAGCAAAGTTTATCCGTAATGTAAGATCAAATTCTTAGGCCGATTTTCACTCCGTCTAACAATTGAACGCTGACCGTCTCAGACCGTGTTTATACTTGTAATGACCACGAAGTAAGCATTATCGAGGTAAACATGGCCACTATTGACTGGCAAACTTATCTGTCTCCATCAGCTTTGCAACCGCCTCGCCCTCATCTGATCGAAGCCCATCAGTTGCTGGGGGATCAGCTGCGAGGAAAAGTGGCTGTGGACTGTGGCTGCGGTCGCGGCAGGGATACCTTCTTTTTGCTGGAAAATCAGTACCGGGTCTATGCCTTCGACAGTAACCTTGAAAGCCTGAGACAATTATCAACACATCCGCTGGCGGCTTCCAATGCACTGTTGGATCTTCAGCACTGCAATTTCAGCGAATACCGTTTCCCAAAGGCCCACCTTGTTAATGCCAGTGCTTCACTCTTCTTTTGTCCGAGGCCAGACTTCTACGCGGTGTGGCAAAAGATTGTTCAGTGCTTATATCCGGGAGGATTATTCTGTGGTCATTTTCTTGGCATGAATGGAGATGAAACCGACAACTCTGATCAGGTCATGACGCTCAGCAGACAAGAGCTGGAGCGGTTATTCAGTCAGTTTTATGTCGTTTCCTGGCAGCAGCGGCACGAGGTTTCTTCACGCCTGACCGGTACGAAACACCAGTGGCACATTCACACCTTAATTGCGATGAAGAAATAATCGGCCGCCATGAAGCGAAAGCAGCACGGGCACCTGGTGATGCAACGAACGGAAAAGTTCAAAGCTGTCCTGCTGATCACCACTGCGCTGATTTTGCTGGTGCTGGTTCTGTCTCAATCGCCCATCACACAACCCGCTGATTATTATCAGTACGCCGATACGCGTGCTGCTTTCGGTGTTGCAAATTTTGCCAATGTCATCACCAACCTGCCATTTGCGCTCATCGGCTTCCTGGGAGTCCGGCTGCTCAGCCAGATCAGCAGACATCATGTAGACCGGGTGATTGAACCGGAAGTGTCTCCGGCCTATTTTTTGTTTTTTCAGGGCCTGATTGCCGCTGCCTTAGGCTCAGCCTATTACCATCTTTCGCCGGCACCTTTCAGTCTGATGCTGGACCGCCTGCCAATCTGTCTGGTGTTTCTGAGTCTGTATTGTCTGGTCCTAAGTGAATACATTCAGCCCAGTCTGGGGCAGAAACTTTTGTTTCCGCTCAATGTGTACGGGCTGCTGGCGGTCATTTACTGGTATGTTCAGACCAGCACCGGCGATCGCCCCGCTGATTTAAGTGCCTACGTCCTGGTACAATTGCTGCCCGTTCTGCATTTACCCTTAATTCTGTTGCTGTATGACGAAAAGCGGCCGGGGGGACGATATTATCTGGCAGCCCTGATGTCATACGGGCTGGCCAAACTGGCCGAATATCAGGACAACGAAGTGTTTGCACTGACTGGCGGGTGGATAAGCGGCCACAGTGTGAAACACTTACTGGCCGCATTGTCGGGGTGGTGGATCTATCTGTTATTGAAAAAGCGACTATCGCAGCAATAACTCACTTTTCACCGATACCACGATGCTCTTTGGGTGCCAGCGCAATTTTGCCAAAGCCTAATTTACGGAAGTGGCTGTCACGAAAATCCCGGACGGCTTTTTCACCGCTCGACACGGCTTCGACCTGCAGTTCCATCTTCAGATAGTCTGTTAAATCAATACCTTCCGCAGCAGCAACGGCTTCATGAATTGAACGAAACTGACTGTAGGAAAAACTGATGCTTTTTTTCTGGTTTTTATAGGTGTAAATCACTGTACGTGCCATAGCTGGACTCATGTGTTCTGTCTGAATCTGGGGGCGAAGTGTAGCGGATTTTATCCGGCAAGCCTAGTGGCAGCAGGCTTTGCCGGGACCTGCTTATCCACGGTTTTCCGATTCATTCACTTTATTTTCCCACAGTTATGCACAGAAACAGTGGATAACTTCTGAAGTTATCAATAAATACAATGATAAAGGAACAGCTTAATAGTCTGCCGGGGCCTGAGCACTGGCTTCCATCCATGCTCCGCCCGAGCCCGCTTTACGCAGGATGCGCTGATTACTGCTGCCTCGCCACTGTAACCCGGGCTGATGCAGCTGGCGTACGAAGGGACCATCCACCATCACATCAATCAAAGCCACAACCTGGCGTTGCGGCGCTGACAGTTGCTCCATGACATAACCCGTCCAGAGCCAGATATCTTTCCCTGGACACTCATTCCTGACCCGCCGGATTAACCGATTCACATCCGTCAGATTGGCCGGATGCAGCGGATCGCCGCCAGACAGGGATAACCCGCGGCGGACAATCCGTGTATCCAGCAGATCAGCAATCAGTCTGTCTTCCATGTCCTGAGTAAAGGGCATGCCGCTGTTGACCGGCCAGGTCGACTGATTATAACACCCCCGGCACTGATGCACACACCCCGATACAAACAGCGTGCAGCGGGTACCGGGACCATTCAGCACATCACAATTAAAATACTGATGAAAATTCATTCCAGCCTCTGCATCCGGATTACAGATGTTTCACCCGGCGACGCACTTCTTCCTGCTTACCGGCATTAAACGGACGCGCATCCGGACTCCCCAGATATCCGCAGACCCGACGAATCACAGAAACCCGCGACGGTTCATGATTTCCGCATCCGGGACAGACAAATCCCTTACTGGTGCAGTGAAATTCCCCCTGAAATCCGCAGTCATAGCATTCATCAATCGGTGTATTGGTGCCGTAGTAAGGTACCCGGCTGTAACTGTAATCCCAGACGTTCTCCAGTGCCTCCAGGTTATATTGCATGTTCGGGTACTCGCCGTAACAAATAAAACCACCGCTGGAGATCGCCGGATAAGCCATTTCAAAGTCAATCTTGTCGTAAGGATTGACCTGCTTTTCAACATCGAGATGAAAGCTGTTGGTGTAATAACCTTTGTCGGTCACACCGGCAACTTCACCAAATGTCTGCCGATCCAGTGCACTGAACCTGCTGCACAGATTTTCGCTCGGGGTCGCGTAAAGACTGAAACCATACCCGGTCTCCGCTTTCCAGCGATCCACCGCCTCACGCAGGTGACGGACAATCGACAATGCTTTTTGCTGTAATGCTTCTGAATCAAACACATGTCTGCTGCAACCGTACAATGCATTCAGGGTCTCATGCAGGCCAATGTAACCCAGCGAAATAGAAGCCCGGCCATGCCGGAAGATTTCTGACACCTCATCTTCCGGCCCGAGCCGAACACCACAAGCCCCTTCCATATAAAGAATGGGCGCCACTCTGGCTTTCACCCCATTGAGTGAGGCAATACGAAAGTCCAGGGCCTCTTTTGCCAGATTCAGTCGCTGTTCAAGCAGTTCATAGAACACCGCTTCCTGCCCTTTGGCCTCCAGGGCAATCCGGGGCAGGTTCAGACTGACAACCCCCAGATTACAGCGCCCCTCATGCTTCACGACACCGTCTTCCTCGTAGCGTGCGAGAAAACTTCTGCACCCCATCGGCGTTTTGAACGAGCCGGTCACAGCTTCAACCTGCTCCACATTGAGAATATCCGGGTACATCCGTTTTGCTGCACATGCCAGCGCCAGCTGTTTGATATCGTAATTTCCGTCTCCCGCTTTATGGTTGATACCGTCTTTAATCGCAAAAACCAGCTTTGGAAAGACCGCAGTTTTCCGGTTCTTCCCTAAGCCTGCCAGCCGGTTTTTCAGGATGGATTCCTGAATCAGTCTGGATTCCCAGGACGTCCCCAGTCCGAAGCCAAAGGTCACAAATGGGGTCTGTCCGTTCGCGGTATGCAGGGTATTCACTTCATATTCCAGCGACTGAAATGCATCAAAGCACTCTTTTTCGGTGCGCTGTCTGGCATAGGCGCGGGCATCAGGAATCTCCCACTGCCGGGCAACCTGCAGATGCTTCTGGTAGCTGCTGGTGACATAAGGTGCCAGCACCTCATCAATGCGATTGACCGTCGTACCGCCGTAAATATGACTGGCAACCTGAGCGATAATCTGCGCAGTAACTGCCGTTGCGGTAGAAATGGAACGGGGCGTATCAATATCGGCATTGCCCATCTTGAAGCCCTGCGTGAGCATGCCTTCGAGATCAATCAGCATACAGTTAAACATGGGAAAGAACGGCGCATAGTCGAGATCATGAAAATGCAGTTCCCCTTTTTCATGCGCTTCGGCCACGGCAGTAGGTAACAGAAACTGCTTTGCATAATGTTTGGCCACAATACCGGCCAGTAAATCACGCTGAGTCGGTATAACCCGGCCGTCTTTATTGGCATTTTCATTCAGCAGTTCAGTGTGGGTCTGCGCCATCAGCCCACGAATTTCTTCCAGCATACGACCCAAAGGTTGAACGCCATCCCTGTTATTAGTCACCACGCACCCCACAAACACTAAATATGCAATTTGTAATTATCGTAAACACAAGATGTAGTGTATTTAGCGATAATCGTCGCAAGCTTGCTTTGATCTGAATCAGGGTTGTACGAATGTCGGTTAGACTTAGAACACCGCGATGATTTTGCTTTTTCGTTGAAGGATTCAGACACATGGTGCACCTGAGACAGCCAATGTTCCTGCTCGTGTTCTGGCTGATCCTCTCCTGGAATGCCAGCTTCAGCGCCTTGGCATCAGAAGCGAAACCCCATGAATTTCATCACGTGAAGCCTCAGCAGGTACTCACTATCATGAGCTGGAATATGGAATGGTTCGGCGCACCGCAGCGACCACGCACTGCAGCCGATACCCGATATTATTCCGGTATCATCCGACAGATTGCGCCGGATATCATTGCATTCCAGGAAATAGACAACAGCTCTGCACTGCAGCAGATTCTGCCTGACCATCAATACCGGATCTTTATGTCTGACCGTCAAGGTCAATTGCGGGAAGGGTTTCAGGACGGCAACCAGTACACTGGATTTGCCGTAAAACGGACACTGAGGATCACTGACCCGAAAGATCTGGCGGACCTGAACATCCGGCATGCACCGGCTTCCGGTGAGAAACCCCGCCGTGGTCGTCTCCGCTACGGTGCCTATGTGATTGTTTATCCCGAATCTGGCCCGCCCCTTCACTTGCTGAGTGTCCACCTGAAGTCAGGGTGTTTCAGCCGTGCAGCCAGTCAACGCTCCGCGTCCTGTCGGGTGCTTGGTTATCAGGCAGAAGTATTAAGCGGCTGGATATCACAACGGCTGACGCGTAAGGAGTCTTTTCTAATCAGCGGCGATTTCAATCATCGCATGGCAGAGCCCGGCAGCTGGTTGTTTACATCACTGGCTGAACAGGGTGGTGACAAAGATTCTGTCCGTTTACTGACAAAAGACGTGAACGCCTCATGCTATGTTCGGCTGAGTCGGACAGGGAAAAAAACCGAATACCGGCACTACAAAAAGCTGATTGATCACTTTGTGGCATCAGCAGATATCGCGGGAGCCGCACAACGGGGACTGGTGTATCAATTCAGTTTCCCTCGGGAGGATGTTAGTCGCTATAACCTCTCAGATCACTGCCCGGTCGTGCTCAGGCTTCCGTTACCCTCAGCCCGCATGCAATAGACGAATGTGGGGAACAATCTGAATTATTTGTGGACAAAGATCAACGACAGGCGCATTAATATCCACAACCCGGGATTGTCATGTTAATGTCATGCCATGTGATTAGGGTAATACAAAGCCTTTAGAAGTAGTAAGGAACACAAATGGAGCATATCAGCCTGGCAACACTCGTTGTGCCAACCATGGATGAACTGATGGTTGACCAGCCAGAGTGTGTCTTCACCAACACAGATTCTGACGAGCACAACGAAATTATTCTGTTGTCTCTGTAATTTCGGGCTGGTTTACCAGAACCGCCACAAAAAAACACCCCGCATATGCGGGGTGTTTCGGTTGACCTCACGTTCATTCACGCAGGAATGGCGAATTATAATGCCGCACATCGGGCACAATGTTGTGCTTATTCAGCAGCCGGTACATCGTCGCTCTTGAAACCCCCAGATCTTTGGCTGCAGAAGCAACCTGACCCCGGTGTGTTTCCAGCACAGCCACCAGCACATCTTTCTCAGCTTCATCTTTAATGTTACGCAAGCTTTGCTTCAGATTCGCTTTGCTTGGCAAATCGAAGTGTTCAGCTCTGACTTCATTCCCCTCTGCCAGCAAAGCTGCACGCTTCACCTGATTGATCAGTTCACGCACATTACCGGGCCAGCTATAACGCAGCAGCAGCTGTTTGGAGTCTTCCGAAAACGATGACGCCATGGTGCTGTATTCTTTCGCGAACTGACGCAGGAACGTTTCTGCCAGTAAAAAGATATCTGAACCACGTTCGCGCAGTGTGGGGACTTTAATGTGGAACACATTCAGACGGTAGTATAACTCTTTGCTGAAGTCCCCTTTCGCGACAAGCGCTTCCAGATCAGCACTGGTAGACGCAATAATGCGGACATCACAGGCGGAATCACCATCCAGGGAGTCACTGCCGGGTGACTGAATGAAAGACAGAAGCAGGTCCTGAAAGTCTCTGGCCAGCTCTTCCACATTATCCAGCATGATGGTGCCGTTAAAGCTGGTTCCCTCTTCATCAGGCTTTGACACGTGCTTCAGAAAGTTCAGCTTTTCATCGTCTTTACAAAGTGCACCACAGTTGATGGTGACGAAAGGCGCATGTTTCCGTTTAGACAGGCTGTGAATTGATTTCGCAATCAGTTCTTTCCCTGTGCCATTTTCACCGGTCAGGAAAACATTCACCTCAGTCAATGCCACCCGACGGACCATATCACGCAATTGTTTAATGGATTTCGATTCACCAAACAGTCCCATTTCATGCTGTGACGTGATTTCCTGCCAGGAGGAAGATTCAATATCCAGCATGCCCAGTTGATGGCCGACTGTATCTAATAAGTGGCTTCCCGGAACCGGAACGGTAAAGTAATCGACGCAGAAATTATTAATAAACTGACATATTGCGTCGGTTTTTAATTGCTCTTTTTTGATCAGAGCAATCCATTTCACTTGTTTGGTTTTATTTGCCCTCAAAGAGATACTATTCAAGCTAAAATCATTATTGCTTAAATCGACAATACATATACATGGGCTGAACTCTTCCAGGATTGAATCAACCGTTCTTAGATCGTAACAGCACTGAGTCTTCCAACCTGACTGTTCCAAAAGCGCTATCCAAGGCTCATAGTTACATCCGATTGCCACCAGCCTTCCATTTAGAGCTTTATTTTGACATTGAGATACCATTAGAAGTCACCTTCATATCAATGCATATTATTATTTATGTTCATTGGAAAATATAGGCAAGAAAGCCCACCACCGGGTGGTATCAGAAGTAAGAATTGTCTTGAGAAGATTCTTCTGATAATAGAAGAAACTATGAATCAATCAGTTAAGAATGGGAAGAAAGTTCAATTTTTTTAAGATCGTATGCTCGTTCGGACTAAGTTGCATACAAAAAAGGTACAGCGAAATACTGTACCTTGCCACTTAAAAGCATAAAAAAGGAGTAGCGAACAATTAATACCCTGTATGTAAAAGTGAATTTTCTAGTCTGCTTTTCAGTACACTATTCTGCAAATAGCTATTAATATCGGCATTAATGTCTATGTTCCGTTCAATCCGGATATGGCTGCCTTCCACCGTATTCTGGACGACCTGCATAATACTGTTCGGGAGCAGCTCGGGTCGCTCAAAGGTGTTGCCGTTCCCCACCTGTTTCAGGTTAATCATGTCTCCGCTGGCATAGGCAGAGCCTGCTGTTGTCGTCAGTACCCCGTTGCTGATGGTGAAATTCGCGATGTGGGATCGCAGAATCTCTTCACCGTTCAGCGCGGTAATGATGCTGAGCCCGATACTGATCAGAGACCCTTCCGCCGAGAACCCGCCCCGAATCGCCGACATTTCTGATTGTGTCATGGCGATCAGACCTGAATCATCCAGCATCTTAAAGGGGGATGGTTTGGCGTATGCATCCGCGTACGTACTTGCGATCAGGGCAGCACCGCCAATGGCTGCTGCAACCGCATAATGAGATAGCTTATTCATACTAGCCTCTGCGTTTTAATAGTCGTTTGAACCCGGCAATGTGATACTGAACGTCGACAGGGAATCTCTCGTCACAGCATCAGACACTGGAGATGGGGTATAAACGCTGTAATTTTCCTGGGTAATAAAGCTTTCGCGCGCCTTATCTACCCGGTTTTTCACCAACAGAATAGAGCCGCGATAATAAGGTTTAAACTCACTCAGTTTCATCACCATGGTCCCCCGGGAAGGGTCACCAAGAATGATTTGATCACTGTTCATGCCTTTAATGACCACAAAGTGCATATAGCCATCAAAATTAACAATGGTGATGCCTGGTATGCCCAGTGACTTAAACTTTTCCAGTGGCAGACGATAACCATTCGCATCTAATCCCACTGAGCGCATATATTCCTTCATATCGAACATAGAAAATCCCTGCTTTTCTATTTTGTCCTTGTCACCTTTTTCAAACATGGATTTAAAGACTTTGTTTTCCGTGGTCTCAATCCCGTAGTGATATCTCATTAATGACGCGACGGCAGCTGAACCACAACTAAAGTCGTACTGCTGACGCATCACATCACCGAAAAGTTGTTCCTGATAACTTTTTACCTTTACGTTATAAGCGCCCCGACTGGGGAAATAATCCAGCGCATTTGCCGTAGCACTTATCGCGAATCCAAACAATGCAAAGGCAACGAATTTCTTTTTCATGACCACACCCTTTTCATTTCATCTGACAGGGCAACCAGTAAGAATACCGTCAGGTTATGTATCATTTTTATCTATCTGATTTTTCAAATCTGTTCATTGAAATCATATAGATAAAAAGGATAAAGGGCCGCCTTTCGACGGCCCCGGTTGATTAATAACCGCCAGCAGAGGCAGATAAAGTTGCATTTGTACTGGTTGATTGCTGAACCATGGAGTTGTTACCAGCATTCTGAGCCGCTACGTTGATACCAGAAGCATCAACAAACGAGTCAGTCATGGTGTTAAAGTGTTCCACACTCACATCACCAGACTTACCGTCACAGCAGGCACCGCCATAGGTAACTTCATTTCGGATCACTTCACCATCCAGTTCAGATTTTGCCAGAACCTTGTTGATCTCAACATCCAGTTTGAATGTCTTCTCATATGTAGAGTTCTTAATTGCTTTCATTCGCCATGAGTTATCACTGTTATCTTTAATGCGAACTGATTTATCGTTACCGATATCTTTCATATAAAGAGTGTCATTATCTTCATTGAATGAATAATCAATCTCTTTATTTTTATCCACATCAACGGTTAATGTTTTATGTACTGTATCATTAAAACTTCCGTCAATGAGATCAGCATCTGGTGCATGATTATTACCGCTCGCTAAAGCAAGAGGTGATGCAACAAGTGCTGCCAATAACAATACGTTTGATTTACGCATGGTATTACTCCAATTATGTTTCCCTTAGTGCATGAGATTCATATAAAATCTCATGCGGGGTTCAATGTTATAAACTGTTGAAGCAATGATGTTAGCCCTGCGAAACTAAATATCAATTACTAGTAATTTAACATTCAGTTTATTTCCGGTTATCTTATTCCGGATTAGATACACTAACAGTGTTACTTCAATGTCAGGTTAATTACGGTCGAGTTCTGAATTAACACATTAGGAGCGCTATTCTGGACAACGCTTATCACACCACTGGCTCCGTCAAAGGATCCGCCATCTATGATGTTATTCCCCGTTGTATTTCCATACGCGCCGTTACCTATGACATCACCGTACATATCCGAATCGGCTTGCATATAGTCAATGTTGAGCTCGTACTGCCCGCCCCGAGCCTCAACCATTGAACTGTCACTCAACGTTTCGGAACTTGTTAGAATATCCAACTCATCAGCAGCGGCACCGAATGATAGAAGTACAGCTACAGTCAGTGTTAAATATTTCATGACGTCCTCCTGAGAGCTGTCTCAGACATCCCCCAGCTAATGTGTTATTGACCCAGAAGCACTGCGTTGGTACTTGCACTTTGTTGAATCAGCGAGTTGTTACCTGCGTTCTGACCAGCAAGGTTAATACCAGAAGCATTCGTAAAGGAGCCAGACATCTCGTTCACATGAGTGACTGTCAGTGAACCAACTTCACCGTAACCACCACCATGGCTGCCACCACGTGAATAGCTGTCACCGTAGCCACCGTGACCACCACGGTCATTACAGCAAGCGCCACCGTAACTTACGTCGTTTTTAATGACTTCACCATCCAGGTCAGACTTCGCCATGTAGAAGTTTTTGTCGATGTCAATTTTCCAGGTTTCACTATGATTGTAATTGCTTTCATAGTAGAACTTTTTGCTGTTGTCGCTATTATCTGTATATTTGAAGGACTTATCATTATTAATGTCCTTCATTTTCAGATAATCATTGTCTTCATTAAAGCTGTCAGTAATTGTTTTATCACTGTCATAAGTAATTGTGGCTTCTTTTGTGATGTCATCATTGTATGAGTCAACAATGGTGGCATCATTATCGTCGTAGTCGCCATAGTGACCACCATAAGATGGTGATTGAGGCTGCTGAGGATAGCCACTTGCCAGCGCAAGTGGTGAAGCTACCAGTACTGCCACTAACAGTGCGAGATTAGATTTACGCATGATAAGACTCCAAATATGTTGAGTTTTTTATTTTTTACACTCCCGCGTTGCCACGAGAGATAACTTAATACTAGTTTTTGCCACTTTTTGATTTGTATTATTTTTAATAAAAGCCTTTCCATAAAAATCAAAATCACACTTTAGTCAAATTAATTACTATCATTTTATTTATAAGAACAGAGTCAATGTCCTCATTAATAATATTTGTATTAATATTAAAACCTATTTATTGCTTATCAGAAATAAGACAAAAATAACCTTATATCACTCTCTTTTTATATGATGCTTGACTATTCTTATGACAAGCCAGTGCAACTGACTTTCATATTATTAGGGGTTACCTTTGCTTACTAAGTGAGGATATCGTGAGAAAGTTCAATACATACAGCCTGTTAGCGCTGACAGCGATTTTTTCAACCATGGTTGCTGCAGAGGAAACTGCAGAAAAATCTACAACAACCCATCAAAAATCTCGTCAAGTCCAGACAGTCACCGATATTCTGGAAAAGCCCGGTGTACTGACCCCGAAAGGTTCTTTCGTTCTGGATACCTCATTAACTTACACCCAGAACTCATCCAATACGGTCTCCGTTGTTGGTTATACCGTTCTGCCATCTCTGATCGTCGGTCTGATCCGCGCCAGTGATATTGACCGTACGACCATGACATTTGGCCTGACAGGCCGGTACGGGATCACCAACCGGTTAGAAGTCGAAGCCCGGATCCCCTGGGTGTACCGGAACGACTCAATTTCAGAGCGTGACATCAATGGCCCCTCAAACAGCCCGACCACCAAAACCCTGGAAGGGAATGACCTGGGTGATATAGAAGCGGCCTTTAAATACCAGTTCAACATGCTGGAAGCGCCTTACTGGATCGGGAGCCTGCGCTTCAAAAGTACCACAGGTTCGTCCCCTTATGATGTCCCGCTGGACGATACCAATGACTTCAAAGAACTGCCAACCGGTTCCGGTTTTCCAAGCATAGAGCCGGGCATCACCATGATTATGCCGCTGGACCCCGCCGTACTTTTCCTGAATGCCAGTTACATCTGGAATATTAAAGACGACGTCAGTGTGCAGATCCCGGCTACTGATCAGGCGCCGAGCACTCAGATCAATACCATTGATTTAGGAGATACCATCTCGCTGGGCGCGGGCATGGGCTTCGCCGTGAACCCGAAATTTTCATTCAGCATCGGCCTGAACCACAAAACAATCCTCAAATCGAAAGTAAATGGTGATTATCCGGACGATGCCAAACTGCTCCAGCTGGATACCATTTCCTTTGGTGCAAACTATGCCATCAACCGGGAAACAACGCTCAATGTAGGCGCTGCGGCGGGTTTAACCGCAGATGCGCCGGACTTCCAGCTGACCATCCGCGTACCTTACACGCTGAAATAACCGGATTATCCTCCCCAAAGATGCCGGCCCGAGCTGGCATCTCCCTTCCTTCCCATCCCGCTTTCCACTATGCTTAGGGGCAGTTGAAGCAAGTTATCCGCTTGCAAATCTATCTTCGAGTACAGGATCCGACGATGTCCACACCCCTATTATCCCAAGAACAAATTGACACCATTTTGCAGTACGATGCGGAAAAAAGGTTTCAATATTTGCTGAAAGAAGTCACAAGCCAGGGGCAAATCTGGATTCTGACTGACGAACATGGCTGCGTCATGCTCAACAGCGATGACGAAGATTGTGTGCCTGTATGGCCAAATCAGGAATTTGCACAAGCCTGGGCAACCGGCGACTGGAAAGACTGCAAACCAGAATCGATTTCTGTTAATAAATGGCACACCCGCTGGACTCCAGGGCTGGAAGACGACGAACTGGCCATTGTGATTTTCCCGAGCCTGGAAGAGGAAGGACTCATCCTGTACCCGGACGAGTTTGACGATGCACTGAAACAGCAAGCAAAAAAATCAGGCCGCCGCTAACTTCACCACAATTTCTCCACTTCTTCCCGGTGAAAACAGTGTAACCCGTTTTTTCCGGGAATCATCTTTAACCTATCAGGAGAACAGCATGGATACGCTGCTCAAAACAATCAGGGAAACACCGGAATCGGTTGTTTTTGAACACGTTCTGAACGTGATCAACGCCCATTACAATTATCAGCCGACAGCCTTCAGCAATGGGATAGGCAACGACACGCTTGCCAATAAAGCCGGCAGCAATGAAGGTTCTTGCCGGATTTTTGCCTTTGCAAAACTCCACCAGCTGACAGAACAGGAAACACTGGCTTGTTTTGGTCACCATTACTTTGATGCCGTCCTGAACAATCCGGACGGAACAGACCACATGAATATCCGGAATTTCATCAAATATGGCTGGCAGGGAATTCGTTTTGCCGGACAACCGCTGACATTAAAACAACCCGTGACTAATCCTTAACAGGCCGTTACGCACTGTTTTCTCCTCAATAA
The DNA here is from genome assembly GCF_054600795.1 of Photobacterium sp. R1. Lineage (NCBI taxonomy): Bacteria > Pseudomonadati > Pseudomonadota > Gammaproteobacteria > Vibrionales > Vibrionaceae > Photobacterium > Photobacterium sp. R1. The sequence goes on along the minus strand of NZ_BAAHZP010000003.1, from coordinate 444,406 downwards.
AAGGGGAGCTTCCGGCTCCCCTTTATTTTCTTGTCTTCATTCAGCACCAGCGTCTGACCCGCTGACAATAGTCCTTGTACTGCTGGCCAAAAGCATGCCTGAGAACTCTTTCCTCTGCTGCAATCTGAACATTATTCATATACAGCGCAAAAACTGGGATCATAATCACCGGGGATAACGCGGACAGATTTAAAAACACCGCCACCAGCAACAAGAGCAGCCCCAGATAAATTGGGTTTCGGGAAATCCGGTACACACCAGAAGTCACTAAACGGGTTGCTTTACTCGGATTGATCGCCGTTTTGGCGCGTGCGAACGCCATAATTCCTGCCAGACCAAACCCGACAGCCATTAAACTGAATGCCCATTCCAGCAATACCTTCCCGGGAAATGCAAAGCGCCAGATCGGTACATAGCGGGCCAGTAAATACATAGCCGCCAAGGTCAGCAAGAACACCAAAGGAGGAGAAACTCTGAATCTCATGTTGGATCCCTCAATCACAGTCAACAGCTTGATATTAAAAAGTATAAGCCTAATTTATGATCAATGGCGCTATGTTGTGAATGAAGTGTTAAACCCCTCCCGGTTTGCAGGACAGAATCAAGCAAAGTCATGTTGCAACCTGATAAAAAACCTTAGCTGCAGAGATTTTCGCTAACAGGATCGCTGGTCTTGCCCTACAATAGCGGCCAAAGTCTCTTATCAGGTTATGCCATGAAAATTTTTGCTGTTGAACTGAAAGGCAATGAAGCCTTCCTTTGCTTGCTTTCACTGAACCAAGGGATGTTTTCAATTCCTGATTGCCGGTCTCAAAAACTGGTGCTGAACAACGCATCTGACAATGAACAGATGCGCCATTTCCAGAAGACCTTCCAGAAACTGGTCGAAGATTATCAGGTTGAACAGGTTGTCATCAAAACCCGTGAAACCCGCGGAAAACAAGCTGGCAGTGCAGAAAGTTTCAAAATGGAAACTGCAATTCAGCTGATTGAGAACCTGGATGTTACTTTCATCAGTAACGCAGATATCAAACAGAAGCTGAAACATAACCCGCTTTCAATTGATTTCCGAGGCACAGGTCTGCGCCAGTTCCAGGAAAATGCATTTGTAGCAGGGTATGCTTTTCTGAGTCGGTAAACACGCAGCCCATGCGGCTCTGATGACCATCACAGCGGCCACAACGGTGTCCTGTGATGGTCATGACAAGTGCCGTGTGCACTTCTACCTCGGTTTCAATTCAAACGCTTCCCCCTTTCCTGAATCGACGCGCATCCCGAATGTTCAGTCCCATCAGGGTCAGGTTCACCGCACCAGCGGTCAACTCAATCGATTGAACCCAATAAAACGAACGATCAAACTGACCCAGTGCTGCTAAATGGCTTAAATAGAGTGCCGATGGCAGCAATACAATGATTCCATTCGCAGCCACAATCGGCATCCGTTGTTTTTTCTGACCCAACGGCCCATGGCCAGATTGAACACCTGGTGCTAATTTTGTGCCATTCGAACCTGCCACGGCCATCAGCAACAACAGGATCCAAACGGCATCCCCGATCAGCTGTTTCACGACAACAACCGTCTGCTGCCCGGCAAACAATTCGCTCATTAAGGAGGCGCTGAAAAAGATGGCGATCAGCACAAAAGCCGTGATAGCGGCAATTCGGTGTACGCTTCCTAAATTTTTCATCATTTTCTCCTGGATTTACCAAAAGGACCGGTAACTGCGGTGACAACGACGGCACGTCGCTTCAGCCTGTTCGATGCCCTGTTCAGCAAGTCGGACATTCTGTTGTTTTACCGCCTGATGCAACAGAGAAAACCCTTGCCCCATCTCGTCCAAAAGCGCCTGAAAAGGCTCAGGATTCTTCCAGATCTGATGGCTTGCGCTGCTTCCTGCGTCACTGCCCGGCGGAAAACTCTGTTTCAGCTCCCGCCCGGCCAGCAATAACTTCAGGGCGATTGGATCAAGCGCACCCCATGGTGTCTCTGCACCATCAAGCAAATCCTCGGCTTCCTCTAATTCGGTCTCAATGAGTTGAAAAGTATTTTGCCGGTGTTCAATCACAGTCTTATCGGCAGCGACGAGCGCAAAACCCGACGTCAATAAAACAATGAAGCAAAGGATGCGTTGCATGTTATCAATCTCCAGCGAGTTAAGTTCGAATAACAATAGTTGCTCACGCAACAATTGTCGAGTAAATTATCTACCCAACGAATCACGCTTCTGGAACAGACAGAAGAATCTCATTCACAACTCAGCAGGGAAGAAATTATGCAGGCAACGAATACAATCCAGGTTTGGGATCTGGCGATCCGCGTCTATCACTGGTTACAGGCTTTACTCTTTGTTGCATTGTTAGCCACCGGCTATACAGAAACGGGCCCCCATATTCCTCTGGGACTCATGTTATTTACTTTGCTCGTCTGGCGACTGGGATGGGGATTCTTCGGGAGTGAAACAGCACGATTTGCAAATTTCAGCAGCTCTCCTTCCGAGGCGTGGCGTTATCTTCAGGGGATGGACAATGCCGGTGCCGGGCACAACCCGGCAGGGGCCTGGATGGTGTTTTCACTGATTACCCTGCTTCTGATCCAGTGCATCTCCGGCCTGGCTTTGGGAGGATTCCTTGACCGTTTGCCTTTTGCGCAGCTTTGGCTGACTGATTTGGTCGCGGATGTTTTGACCTCATTTCACATGCTTCTTGCGAAGGGCTTACCTTGGATCGTCAGCATTCATGTCGGCGCTGCGATCCTGTATCAATTCCGGGGACACGGATTGATCACGGCCATGATCACTGGCAGACAAAAAATGCCCCTGATTTTGCCTGAGCCAAGCTTTGTCTCCCCGAAACGCGCCTTATTCGTGCTTCTTGGTGCCGTATTCGTTACCATGGCGATGGTTGTACTTTCAATGGAATAAACAATGAGTGAGAAGTTTGACAGGCTAAGCAGTTTCGGTTGGATGGTCAATGTCGTTGCCAGTAAAGCAGAAAAGTTGTTCGACACTGAACTGAAGAAGCACGGCCTGTCTATTGCGCTCTGGCCGACTCTGATGTGTCTCTGGGAAGAAGAAGGCGTCAGTCAGCGTGAGATTGCGGCGAAGGCGAAAGTTGAAAATTCGACCACAACACGCACACTCGACAAGCTGGAAAAACTGGGGCTGGTTGAACGCCATCCGGATCCACAAAGCCGACGGACTTTTCGAATCTATTTGACCCCGAAAGGACGTGATCTGGAGGAAGTACTGACCCCCATCCCTCTCTCCATCAACCAACAACTATTAAGGGCGCTGAATGCCGAAGAGCAGCAGCAGATGCTGGCCCTCTTGCAAAAAATCGTGTCTGATGTTTAAAGTGCAGGATTGACCTGCACTCAGATTGGATTAAATCCCGAGATATCAGGATCATAATTCTCCCTGATATCCTTTGAGCGGACGGATCACAGACTCCAGCCCTTCAATTTTCATTTCCAGGGCCAATGCCAATAACCGGCCAAGTTCACCCTCCGGAAACCCTTGTTTCGCAAACCACAGCAAATAAGGTTCAGGCAAATCAATCAGGATCCGGCCACTGTATTTGCCAAATGGCATCTTCATATTGGCCAGCTTGACCAAATCACGTTTATCAAACATTGACTTCAGCAGATTGTTTTTTCAGAAGATAGTTTATTAGAAATTATGCCGCTCATCAGGCTTGCGCCTTCCAGCTGACAGTGACCAGTTCTTTTTCATCGCAGGTCAGTGCACCACGGAAGACCTGTCCGGCAACCACCTCACCAACACCTTTAGGTGTCCCGGTCATCACCAGATCACCATCCTCCAGCGGGATGACGTTCTGCACTTCCGCCAGAATCACCTCCGGTGAATACAGCATGAGTGTTGTATCCCCCTGCTGCGTCAGGACATCGTTAATGTAGAGGGTTAAACCAAGCGGCGCATCAGAATCGGGCAGCTCAACAAAAGGACTGAACAGCGCTGCACCTTCAAACACTTTACTGCGTTCCCAGGGTAAGCCCTTCGTTTTCAGCCGGGTTTGCAGATCACGCTTGGTTAAATCCAGTCCGATCGCCGCCGCTGTAAATCGTCCATTCTGATAGTGGTACACAATTTCGGCTTCATAGTGCAGGACTTCACCTTGGTGTGTCGCATGCAGTGACGTCCCCATTGCAGTATTCGGCTTGAGGAAAATGACCATATCGTCCGGGACTTCATTCCCCAGCTCTTCGATGTGGGCGACATAATTCCGGCCAATACAGATAATTTTCCCCGGTTGCACCGACTGATTCAGAACCGTTACGCTTTTCATGGCTGCTCCCTGCCTTGATGAATGACAAGGCAGAGAATAAAGAGCGTCACCAGACAAGTCAAAAGATTCAGGACGTTATGACGACGCAGGGACAAAAGCCAGACTCACGAAGACCGGCACGCTCGGCAAAATACCATTCAGCTTTGCGACTTCCTGCAGTGCCATAATACCTTTGTCCATCCCGAAGGCTTTGGCATCAATCACCACAGGACTCTGGGTGGTAATCATCAGTGTATCGTCCACCAGACGGGTAATCCGTAAATCCGCATTAACCGGATTAATCGCACCATGCAGATTCAGTTTGAAAGAAACCTGCTGTGTTAACGTCTCGCCGGCTTTGAGATCTTCCAGACCAGAAACATCAACTTCACCTTCCAGCATTGCTTTAGGAAAATCCGCGACATTAAACAGCATGGTCTTCATGCGCTCATCCCGAATGGGGATCTGAGTATCGACACTGGATAAGTCCAGAATCAGTTGCACCGTTCCCTTGTCCGTGATCGTGCCTTCAAGCTGCTTAAATGTATGCTGCTCGACCACACTATTATTCTTTACCGATAAAAAACGTAACTGTGACTGATTATTGTCGAGCTTCCAGCTGGCAGAAACACAGAGCGGAAAAACCGACAGGGCAACAAGAACCAGATTACGGACAGACATTGTCATAACTTTCTCCAACATTGAGATATATTGGATTAATAGTAGGCACTTCCTGCCATATCCGTGTGTAAAATCTTTCATCGCCGAACAATTTTCGTGCGGCTTCACGTCATCACACAGCGTCTTCAGCCAAGTCTCTGCAAATGATTATGCGCTGATACGGACCTGAAGCAGCTCATCACGGATGGTCCTGAGTAAAAACAGCTCACGTTCGACGGACAGGCCTTTTTTGTCACTCTTCGCCAGGGTTTCTTCATTATGAGCGATGGCCTGATGAATATTGATCCATACCGGCTTCATACCATTTCGGATCTCATAATCTTCGAGTTGTGTTTCGCCCAGCTCTCGATCGATCTGGCAGGTAAAACAAAATGACTTCATATGCATGATATCGAAGTCCGGTTTGTACCACGGGCGAAATTCCTCGTAGATACCAAACGGCGTGATATCACGGATATTCCGGGCACCCGTTTCCTCTTTCAGTTCCCGGATCAGACCGTCCTCGACGTTCTCTCCCTCATCAATCCCCCCACCCGGTAAGGTGTAGTCATGGTAACGGGCGGTATAGAGCATCAGTATCTTTTCGCCATCCAGAATAATGGCTCTGGCGGCCTGACGATAAAACATTGTCCCTTGCTTATCGGCTACATCCGGGTGCGTTGCTGTCTGAAGAAGCCGCATCACTTTTTCCTTCGTATATAAAAACGGGTCGGCATTGTAACCGACCCGTTGTTGATTTCCAGTTTGCTTCAACTTACCAATTGAAGATTGAGCGAATAATGGTAGAGACTTTATTCTCACAGCCGTGCGTTGACCGCCCGTCTTTGTCCCAGACCGGCAGCTCAACCTGTCCGATACAGGCCTGAGTGAATCCGCCCTGCTGATTGACCTGATAAGCCACCTCAGTAATCTCTTTCGGTTCCCGTAAAGACAGCGGCTCCGGATCGCGGCGCTGAATATAGTCCGCATACAAACGCAGTGGTCCGGAAGAGCCGGTCAGCTTCACGTTTTTGTTGTCATCGCGTCCCATCCATACAGTAACAACTTCACGGCCATCAACACCCACATACCAGGTATCACGTCCTTCATCCGAGGTACCGGTTTTTCCCGCCAGTTTCAGCGACGGCAAAATAGAATCCAGATAGCGTGCTGTCCCTTCAGTCACTACTTTCTGCATCGCGTACATGGTCAGCCAGGCCGATTGTTTCGAGACCACCTGCTGCGCAGACGGTAAATGCTGGTAAATCATCTTGCCGTCACGATCAGTCACCGCACTCAGTGCCGTCAGTTCGCTGCGGCGACCTTCGTTCGCAATCGTCTGGTACATTTGCGTCACTTCATACGGCGACAGCGTAAATGCTCCCAGCAAGATTGCCGGTACATGCGGGATCTGCTCCGGATCAACACCCAGGGACTCCAGGGTATCAATTACGTTATCCAGTCCGACAGACATGCCCAGATTCACGGTCGGAATATTATATGAACGCGCCAGCGCCTGTACCAGAGGCACCTCGCCCCGGTACTGACGATCGTAGTTCCGTGGGGACCAGGTCTGGCCCTTCTCATCTGTCAGTGTCAGCGGTTTATCATCCAGATTACTGCCCAGGCTGAAGCGCTCAGGACGCGCCAGTGCAGACAGATAAACACCCGGCTTCACCACAGAACCAATCTGACGACGGGCGTCCAGAGCCCGGTTGAAACCGTCAAATTCAGGACGGCTGCCGCCAACCATGGCCCGGATTTCACCGGTCTGACGATCAGCAACCACCATCGCCGTTTCCAGCTGCTTACCGTATTGCTTCTTCATTGCTGCCATTTTCGTCCGGACAACATTTTCAGCACTGGCCTGTGAAATCGGATCCAGCGTGGTGTACAGACGCAGCCCCAATCCCGGCTGATAGCCCTGGCTGACCCGCTGGCCTAACTCCTGTTTCAGCAGGCTGAAGAACGAAGGCTGACGTCCGGCAACATGACCTTTCGGCTGCAGATCCAGATCCTGTTTGATGGCTTTCTGATACGTCTTGTCATCAATCTTGTCCGCATCATGCATCAGGCTGAGCACTAAATCGCGACGTTCTTTTGCGCGCTCCGGATAGCGCCATGGGTTGTAGTAAGACGGTCCTTTCACCATACCGACCAGCAACGCCTGCTGATCCACCCGCAGCTCAGACAGCGGCAAACCGAAATAGAACCGGGAACCCAGTGCGAAACCATGAACCGCATCCGCGCCGCTTTGCGCCAGATAAACCTGATTCAGGTAGGCATCCAGAATTTCATCTTTGTTGTAGCGATAATCAATGATCATCGCCATATAGGCTTCTTTCAGCTTGCGCCAGAGACTGCGTTCGCTGGAAAGAAACAGGTTTTTCGCAAGCTGCTGTGTCAGCGTACTGCCACCCTGAACGGTACGGCCAGCTTTCAGGTTCGCCAGAAACGCACGGCCAATGGCCACCACAGACACCCCATCGTGGGTGTAAAAATCACGGTCCTCGGTCACGATCAACGCATCGATCATCGTCGATGGCATCTCAGCTTTTGGCTTGTAAAGACGCAGTTCGTTGGAATCTGTTTCCAGCATCCCGAGCATCTGCGGTTCCACGCTGAAAATACCGAATTCACGGTTGGTATTGGCATCCACAACCCGCTTCACCGAGCCGTAGTTGAATTCAACAATGACATGACGGGTCGGCTGCGGGCCGGTCCGCGACTGGAACGGGCGGCGGATGAATTCCACTCTCAGACGACTGGTACTGTACTCGCCCACGCGGGTCGGCTTGCTGACTTTACGGTAGTTCAGCGCTTTCAGCTCTTTCACCAGATCTTCATAGCGAACCTGAGCGCCCGGCTCAAGCACCAGTTCACGGGCATAAACAACAGACGGCAGCTGCCAGAGCTGGCCGGAAAACTTATCCGCAATCTGTTGATTCAGTGTCCAGCCCAGACCACCCATGGCAATCACAATGCCGATTAAGATCAGGGCAACCAGCTTTTTCCACGGACTGCGGCGTGGCGGCTCGCCACCATCAGACTTTTTACCCGATAAATAGCGGGCTGAAGTATGGGCAGATTGTTGTGCAGACTCTGTCATTCTCATTTCTTCACTTGCGGCCGGATGTATGCTTACCCGGCATAAAATGTGGGATTTCAGGCATGCACGATAGCTAAATTTTGCTCATTTCTTGTCAATCCTGTGTCAACTCATTGACGCTCAATTCGGCAGCAGACTCTGCTCAAAACCAAAAAACTGGCCTTTCAACAAGGCATCGCGCACAATACGGCCCTTTCAAAATTGCAGGCCAATCGGGAGTTGAAAAGCAATGCAACGGGATTACACACTGAACTGTCTGCTGACCATGCCACGTCATGAACTGGAAGAATTCAGCCAGCGCATCCTCAGCCGGATGGTACCTGAAGACGTCATGGAAGAGCTGTTTACCTTTGAGCCGGAAGAAACACAAACCGCAGACCGGCTTCGTTCAGCTCAGTTTGACGCGATGCTGCGCATGTCAGCGATTGCTCTGGGAGAAGTATCTGCTGCGTTTGCCGACTCAGCACAGGCAACCCAAAACACGGAGCGCATGACCCGGCTGTTACTCTGGCATTTTTACGCGATTGCCTTCCAGCTTGAAGCCGCCGTAACGCTGGAACAACACTGTGAAGCGGTTGAAAACATACTGCCCAATGCCCCGAAGGACACTTTCGGCTGGATTAAAACTCTGACGGATCTGCTACATCACTACGCCAGCCTGAACGACAATCAGCAGGACTCCGCCGGTTCATCGCTTTAAATCCGATTTTTCTGAATCCATCAAAAACGCCAGCATCATGCTGGCGTTTCTGAAGACGGAACAAGAGCGGATCAGTCGGCGGTCATGCCTGTCAGACTGTTCTGATGACGACGAATCAGCTCATCCATACTGCTCTGGGCCCGCTGGGCGGCATGCTCCAGTGTGTCGACCTGATCAATCATTTCAACCACTTCGTAGTAGCATTTTAGCTTCGGTTCAGTACCGGACGGACGCACCACCACTCGGGATTCATCTTCCAGGAAATAAATCAGGACGTCACTGGCCGGTAAGTCAATGGATTCGACCGTCCCGTCGGCATACTGACGCTGAGACGTTTTCAAATCATCCACACGAATCACATTACGACCGGCGATCTCTTCCGGCGGCTGCTGGCGCAGGCTGTCACCAATCGGCGGAGAATCCGGAGACAAGCCAATGCTCACCTGTGCATTGAGGTAAAGCCCGTGCTCCCGGTAAATGGCTTCCAGCTGATCCCAGACCGTCCTGCCGCGTGCAGCTAGCTCTGCGGTTAACTGTGCAAACGCCAGCATGGCAGACAAACCATCTTTGTCCCAGACCATATTTCCCACGGTGTAGCCCAGCGCTTCTTCGTAAGCAAACAGAAAACGGCTGCTGTCACTCTGCTTTTGCATGGCGACATTGGTCAGCCATTTAAAGCCGGTCAGTGTCTGGTAATAAGCTGCATCAACCGCAGTGGCTACTTTCTGAAGCAGGCTGGAAGAAACGATCGTGGTGCCCACCAGACTCTCTTCCGGATTGGCTCGGGTCAGTAAATAATGACCCAGCAAGACACCGACCTGATCGCCGGTCAGCATCTTGTAATCGCCCTCATCTGTACGAACAGCGACAGCAAAACGGTCCGCATCCGGGTCATTGGCACAAGCCAGCGTAGCCTGATGTTTTTGTGCTTCAGCAATCACCATATCCATGGCGCCGGGCTCTTCCGGGTTCGGGAAATTCACGGTCGGGAAGCTGCCATCCGGTTCACGTTGTGCAGCCACACTGAACACTTGTGTAAATCCGGCATCAGCCAGCAGAGCTTCTGCCATCTCAGCGCCGACACCATGCATCGCCGTATACGCAATGCTGACCGTCTCAGGCTGGGTATGGTTCTGAAGCAGTACACTTTGCTGAACCGTGTCCCGGTAATCGCTGTAAAATTCATCATCAAGCCAGACGAGCAGCCCCTGATGTTCTGCTTCCTGCAAATCCATCAGCGTCAATGGTTGCGTTGCCGCCTTATCAATTTTTGCCGCAATGCCTTTATCATGCGGCGGAATAATCTGAGCGCCATTCCCCCAGTAAACTTTAAAGCCGTTATAAGCTGGCGGATTGTGACTGGCTGTAACCACAATCCCTGCGGCCGCTTTCAGGGCGGTGACACCGTATGCCACCAACGGCGTCGGCGCCACGGTCACAGTCAGGTAAACCTTGATGCCCTGCGCTGTCAGAACGGCTGCAGCATCGTGTGCAAAACGCTTCGAGTCTGGGCGGCCATCATAACCAATGACGACGCCCTGCTGAGTAGCCAGGTCGACAGTGTCCTGCAGATATTGCCCCAGTCCGGTTGCAGTCTCCTGAATCACCAGACGGTTCATCCGGTTTGGCCCCGCGCCGACAATCCCCCGCAGACCGGCCGTTCCGAAAGCCAGCCGGCCGGAAAAACGTTCCGCCAGCTCGGTCTCATTTCCTGTATCAATCAGATCTTGTAATTCCTTACGGGTGACCGGATCGGGATCTCGCGCTAACCATTGTGCAATTTGTTCTTTCATTCTCTGTCTTCCTACTTGCAGGATCTGAACACAAAATACCACAAATGATATTCATTCGCAGTTAAAAATCTCAGTGGGAAGAAAACAACCGGGATAAGACGCTTTTCGGCTTCTGATAAGAAAGATTGCCGGGCACAAGGCAAAACAATCTGTAACCCGTTGTGATCACTCAACAGACGAAAACCATCAGTGGCAGCCCGGACCATTCCGGCTGTTCAGACAGCAATGCGACTTCGTCTCGTTGTCCTGTACGGATTTTACTCTGTCTGACAAGTATAGAGGGATTCACTTCGGATGGGGTGAGATTCAAGCAGATGATAAAAAAGAGAAAAGCGGCACCCTCTCGGATGCCGCCTGAACCGGGACAATGCTTATTGTCAGAATTAACGCTGGAACGGATACACAGAACCCAGAGACAGAATCTGAGTCAGTTCATCCAGCGCAGAGCGTGATTCATCCAGCAGTTGCGGATCAGCCAGATCAGCTTCAACCATCTGGTCACGGTAGTGCTTCTCAACCCACTGGGTCAGACGTCCGTACAGTGCGTCATTCATCAGCGTTGACGGATTCACTGCACGCGCTTCCTGCTCATTCAGAACCACACGCAGACGCAGACAAGCCGGACCACCGCCGTTGGCCATGCTTTGTTTCAGGTCGAATACTTTCACCTGATCCACACCGCGTTTGTCAGCCAGCAGCTGCTCAACATAACGCCAGACGTTATCGTTCTTACGACATTCTTCCGGCAGAACCAGTAGTGTCTCGCCGTTTGGCAGCTCAATCAGCTGTGAGTTAAACAGGTAGCTGGTCACCGCATCTTCAACAGAAACCGCATTGGTCGGTACTTCAATGATATTGAAGCCTTCACCCATTTTCTCTTTCAGCGCACTGTACGTGCCCTGCTGATCCAGGAATGCCTGCTGATGACAGAACAGAATGTTCTTGTTACCTACCGCGATAACATCGTTGTGGAATACACCCTGGTCAATCACGTCTGGGTTTTGCTGTGCAATCACTACTTTCGATGGATCCAGCTGATGCAGACGTGCGACCGCTTCACAGGCTTCATAAGTGTGACGGGCCGGGAACACTTTCGGTGCCGGATGACGGGTATCAAATGCATGACGGCCAAAAACGAAAAACTCTACACCTTGCTCACCATACTGATGACAGAAGCGGGTGTGGTTTGCTGCACCTTCATCACCAAAGTGTTCTACACCAGGCAGTGCCGGGTGGTGAGAGAAGTATTCAGGGTCAGCAAAAGTGCTGCGCAGGATACGGCCAGTCACTTCGTGCTCAATCGAGCGGTGGAACTTGTTTGTCAGATTCGCCGGAGTGAAATGAATCTTGCCGTCTGCAGTATCCGCAGAAGGTGACACCGTTGCCGCGTTCGCAGTCCACATGCTGGAGGCTGAACAACAAGCCGCCAGGACTTTCGGCGCCTGCTTCGCAGCCTGCTCAATGACAGACTTGTCACTGCCAGTGAAACCCAAGCGGCGCAACGTGTGTACGTCAGGACGTTCCTGAGGCGCCAGTACACCCTGCAACATGCCCATGTCGGCCAGAGCCTTCATTTTGTCCAGGCCTTGCTTCGCAGCTTGCTTCGGATTGGATGGCGCCGCCTGGTTCTTGGCTGACGCGACGTTACCATACGACAGACCACTGTAGTTATGCGTTGGTCCTACCAATCCGTCAAAATTCGCTTCACGTGCTTTCATAGACTTTCCATCTCAATTTATCTCGGGCTAAAGATAACAAAGCTTTTACATTAGCAACAAGATCCAGATATTTGTCTAACCAAATGTTATAAATTAGATATTCACACCAATTTGAAGCATGCCTATTCACCGCTGTCTGTCAGCCAGACACAACGTTTCACCTGTGTTTGCGGCGGATGAAAACGGCCCGGATCAGGACATTGTTGCCGGGGACATTTTCCTCATATATCAGGAAGATTAACCGCGGATTTCCCGGTCTGAATCCCTGATTTTTCGTACTTTCAAAGAGGCAGAAGGGCTGAGAGCCTTTTGTACACATTCTTTTCAAATGCCTGAAGCCTGCGGCTGCATTCAGATACGTTATAAAAGCATAGACGTGATTCATCCGGCACACAGAGCTGATTCAAAGCACCTGAGCAGCGAGTCCGGATTCGCTGCCCTTTGAACTGCATAACGAATACATAATTACGCACTTCTGCAGGTCAAATCCAAGTGAATTTTTCTCACTCTTTCTTCTGATTTTGTGTGTCTGATCAGGTTTATGAGCCCGGCTGGCCCCGAAACGCAGAGCCAGACACAGCGGAAACGGGAGGGATTAATGTGAGACTGATTTAGAAAAGACGTTAATGATGAGGGTCCCAGCCAAAATCAGCGTCATTCCCAGTAAGGCATACAAATCTAACTTTTGTCCGTACCACAACCAGCTGATGAGCGCGACCAGAACAATCCCGGCACCACACCAGATCGCATATGCAACTCCAATTGGGACAACTTTGACGGTCACAGACAACAAAAAGAACGCAACCATATAGCCTGTCAGTACCACCAGCGTCGGCACCAACTGCGTAAACTGCTGCGTTTTAGGAAGCATTGAGGTGGCGATCACTTCACAAATAATTGCCAGAAACAGCGACACCATCGGTGGCAATGCAGAAATAACATGCAGCATGATTGACTCACATCCGGAAAAAAACGGCTCATTCTACACCCGAATGTACTGAGCACCATGACAAGAGGAAGAAATTTTCTGCCTGCCCGCCGAAAGTTCTCTCATGACCCACCACCAGCTCCTTATTTGTTAATTTTCCCACTCAACCACATGCCCGTCATCGTAGACACCATCGCTGTACGCCGGAATGTAATTAATGAAAATATTGTTCTGCGCCACGGGTAATGACTTCGACAGGTTCCCGGCAATTAACTCCAGCATCGCAGCAATTTGGGCTTCCGTGTTGAAGTTCGGGGCAACCATATCCACCAGAATGGGGTGTGAATTGGAAGGCTGCTGATTCGCCTGCAGGCCGCCATGAACGTAATGACCTGCAGGCAGGTATTCCCAGACAATCATGATATGTTGCTGCGGGATCTGTGTGGCATCTGAAATCGCCTGAGATAATCGCCCCAGCGCAACGTTCACTTCCACATCCCCGGCAAAGGGCAACGATTTTATACGGATCAGCGGCATATATCCCCCAGTCATCAGGCAATTGCTCATACCGTAACAATCGGTATGAAACAAGATATTCTCAGTGATATCAGTCAGTTAGACGCAGACCTCTATCCCTGATTTTCCCTTTAAGCCTAGTGATCCTTTATCATTCCAACAGAATCACAATTGAGACTGAATGATAAAAAAGTACCAAAGTCAGCGCTTATCTTGCTTACGCTGGGTTTGCTGTTTCCGGTACTCCTCCAGTGAGCAGGGGTTCACAATTCGTTCCTCACAGGTGTATGGCTCAATGTGAATCACCACATCAATCACATCATCCATCTGGTCCAGAATCTGTCGTTTAAACCGCTCACTGATCGTGTGTGCCGCGTCAATCGTCAGCTCCGGATCAACCAGCAAATGGAAGTCCAGCAGAATACTGCCGCCGGTCTGTCTGCTGCGAATGGCATGAATTTCACGGATCTCAGTGTCATGCTCAGCCATTTTCTTCAGCTGTTTCTCGACTTCTTCACTACCCCGGGCATCTGTCAGTTCCTGAAAAGCCGGCCAGAGAATCTCAAATGCCGCTTTCATAATCATGCCGGTCACCAGCAAAGCCGCAATCTGGTCGAGATACTTCAATGCGGGAAAAATGGCATTGGCGATTACGGCAACGGCCACGGGAATTGAGCTGAGTGCATCACTGCGGTGGTGCCAGGCATTGGCACGCAGCGCGCCGCTGTTAATCTCCCGGGCCTTGCGGATAGTCCAGCGAAACAAGAATTCTTTCAGAAAAATTGAAATCATCGCAGCATAAAAAGCCATCATCCCCGGGGCAGGTGGCGGCGCCTCACTCAGCGTCTGGATTGATTCCCAGCCAATCCCGATCCCGACCAGCACCAGCATCACGCCGATAAAGACATTTGTCAGCGTTTCAAATTTCCCGTGGCCGTAAGGATGACTGCTGTCAGCTGGGGCCGTCCAGTATCTGGAACCCAGTAAAATGGCAGCATCGGTCGCCAGATCCGAGAAACTGTGCACACCATCAGCGACAAGTGCCTGGCTGCCAGACAACTTACCGACAACAATTTTAAGCACCGCCAGAAAAATGTTCAGCACTGCCCCCACCAGTGTCGCGGAGCGAACCACCCGGCCATGGATATCCTGCTGCTGTGATGAATCCTGCATACTCATTCCTGTTTCAAACCCCGTCCCTGCCTTTTCATCATCTCAGACCACGACATACCGAACGCCAACATAGCTGCCAGACTATCCTGGACAAAGTTAGCGGACAATCTCAGCGGACAAAGTGCGGCAATTCGTTTCCCTTCATTTCAGGGCTGCAGCCTCTCTCTCTATGATGATTATACAACCGCTGAATTGACCGCTGTATTGCAAGATTCCCCGAGACCAGGACATCTTGCCAACGCAAGGGAACACTCAGGGACATGCTGACCATCCAGCATCCCAAACAGCAGTTTTAAATCAAAGAAGATATCAATGCATTGTCATCCATCATGTTCAGTCATTCGCCTCAACCCCAAAAGATTGTTTCATGACCTGCATGTACATATTTAATGCTGCATGTCTGACGATTGATTTACCTATTCGTTAAAACACAGGTTTTAAATCGTTATGTCATAAATTAACGATAAAATACTGAAGCAAATAATCTTTCCAATTATTTTTCTTTTATTAGAGTCGAAATAAAACGATATTTTTTAACAACGCTTTTTGTATAGACAAAAATATAAGAAACACTGTACATATAATTTCAGAAGAAAAGCATTCCCAAAAATAGAACCCATTTCACAAAAAGATCGCTCAAGTCACATTCTCAAATAAATCCTATTAAAGAATTTGAATTTCATTACAGGCATTTCATAATAGTCGGGTCAATATTTCAATATTGATTCGACAATAAGGACTGTTAATGAAACACATTGTTGATTTCATCGAGCAACTCGAAAGAGAGGAACACTCTTTCACCATTTGGGTCTACGCCCGAAATGGAAAATTTAGTCCATTTGCCGAGCTAGGAAAGACATCTGCAACAAAACTGCTTCAGAAAGCGATTGATCAAAATTTACAGGTCGTTGTTGAACTGCATACCCCGGCAGATCACCCGGCTTATTTGATTCTGACTGAAGTCCACATTGTTGTGCCGGTGCTGTTCCACCAAGGGCAAGTTCGTTCTCTGAACAAACCTTTAGCGGCATAATACGCATCAGAATTGTGGAAAAACAAACAGAAGAACTTGGGCTAGGTTTATTTCTTGTCCACTGATTCGATGCGTACTAAAAAACAGACCTTCCGGTCTGTTTTTTTTCATCCGATATCTAACCTAACGGTAAGATATCATTCCCGAATCACTATTCAATCTGAGTGATAATTATTATTCTTTGCTCATCGAAACACCATTCAGCCCTCTAAGCTGATGATTTTCAATCATCTTGGTGCAGTATTACCCTGTTCCCATTTATCCCAACCCAATTAATAGACCGTCGATGAATTGACGCTTTGCGAACCCACATGAATTTTGCTGCTTTCCATAATGCTCCGCTGTCCACTGTTGCAGGCGGTTTTGCCATCCTCCCACCCCTCGTCATACCGGGTATCAGAATCGGTCAGCGTGATATCTTTCATATAGGTTGTTTCAGCTACGCCTTTCAGCTTTAACGCACTTTCACATCCCTGGTTGAATCCATAATGATAAATACTGTCATACGGTTCTTGATTTACATAAGCCTCGGGGAAAAGTGTGTACTCACCGACTCCGTATTTTGAATCCATCCCGGAACACCCTGTCAGAATCCAGAAACCGAAAAACATCACTGATATTATTTTCATTGCCGTACTCCTGTATTACGACGCAGCTTGTTATGTCTGAATTTTAGACGACTTCCGGCGACTGCCACGTCACGATCTCATAAAACAGCCACAAAAAAGCCGCGAATACGCGGCTTCCGTCATTCCATGCGCTTTATCAACGCAGCTTATTCTGCTTCCAGGAGACGATTTAATCGCTCGAAACCCTGTGCCAGATCCCGGATCAAATCTTCGGTATCTTCAAGGCCAATGTGAAGACGCAATATCGGGCCGGCAAAGTTTTTCTTCTTCGCCGTCCGCAGGGAATTGATATTCTCGTTCGCCAGAATCAGGCTTTCAAAACCTCCCCAGGAATAACCCATACTGAAATGTTCCATCCCATCAAGCAATGCTGTCAGCGCTTCAGTATTTCCGCGGTTCAGAACGACCGAAAACAGACCGTTACATCCTTTGAAATCCCGCAGATAGAACTCGTGTCCTTCACAACTTGGCAGTGCAGGGTGGCGGACATGATCCACTTCAGGACGCTCAGCCAGCCAGCGGGCAACCTTCAGACTGTTTTCTTCATGCTGACGCAGACGGACCCCCAATGTCCGCAAACCACGCATTGCCAGATAAACGTCATCCGGTGAAGTACATTGCCCCATCAGATAGCTGTGTTCACGCAGCTGATCCCAGCAACGTTCATTGGCCGTTGCGGTTCCCAGCATCACATCAGAGTGTCCGACAATATATTTGGTCGCGGCCTGAATCGAGATATCGACACCATGTTCAAACGGCTGGAAGTTGATCGGTGAAGCCCAGGTGTTATCCAGCATGACCACGATATCATGCTCATGGGCAACCCGCGCCAGCGTTGGGACATCCTGCACTTCCATCGTGATGGAACACGGAGATTCCAGGAACAGTACCGTCGTGTTCGGGCGAATCAGTTCGCGAATCTCTTCACCGATCAACGGGTCATAAAAGGTTGTTTCTACCCCCATTTTTGCCAGCACTTTGTCGCAAAAATCACGGGTTGGTTCGTAAGCGCCGTCGACCATTAAAATATGATCGCCCGCCTTCACAAACGACAGAATGGCATTCGATATTGCGGCTGTACCGCAGGGATAAAGCGCGCAACCAACGCCTCCCTCCAACTCAACCATCGCATCCTGAAAAGCAAAGTGAGTATTGGTGCCGCGACGTCCGTAAAAAAGCGCCTGTTTGGCGCGGTTCGCTGTCGCATGCTTCATTTCAGCGACCGAGTCGAAAACGATCGTTGATGCACGGCTGACCGGAGGATTCACAAGATGCTGAGTCCATTTTTTTGAACGACCAGCGGTGATAATTTTGGTATCTAATGCTTTTTTGTCTGCCATGCTGTTCCCAAGTCTGTTCTTTGGTCCGTCAAAGGATCGGGCCTGTTGACCCAAGCCATGACAAAAATGTCATGGCTTTCAGTGAATAACTCAGACGTTAACATCTTCTTTGATGTTTGGGTACAGCTCAGCAGTACAGGTTTTTATCTGATTGCAGCATAAGATATATCGTTCTCTGCTCTGTCTGCCACTGGCTGAGTCCGGCGCGGCGGCTGGGCCTGAGGCATCATGACTGCCTGCGGATCAATCATTTCAAGACGGGCCCGGTAATTCAGGCATTCACCCATCACTTCGGATTCACCCGCAACTTTCGCCGTTAATACAGTCAGCAGTATCGCCTTATAGGCAAAGTGACGATGTAACTCAATCGCCAGACTGGCAGAACAAGGCTTGTCACCAACGGGGCGTAAAACCTGCAATGCCTGCCGTTTCGGGTAAAGCTGAAAGACATTGTGATTAATTCCGCTGGCTTCCCGGATCTGGCTGCGAATTTCACATCTGGACAGCGGGCTGTAATACGCATGTTCTTCCTCACCCGCAATCCGTTTCAGGTACGCATAATGAAGATTGGTCATTAAGCCATTCATCGCAGGTAGGCTGAGGAAAATGATATCTTCATAATCTTCGCCCAGCGTATGAAATATCCCACGGCTCTGGGCCACAAAACCATGGTTTAACAAACAACTGATCGACTTTAATCCGGTCATGTACTGTGCCAGCACAGCCAGAATCGCAGTATACAGCTCCGGCGGTTCAGTCACCTGTTCCTGAACGTTTTCCTGCAGTGTCTGAATCTGGAACTCAAGAAACTGTACAATCTGATGGTTCAGCTTCATCTCTGCGTCATACATAATGCCACCCCCATAATTCACAACTGCCCGAACCCAAAGGGATTCAGGATGCACAGCCTGATTTTGTCGTCCTGTCTGAATGACATCATTTTCAGACAGCGGTGTGATCTCTATGCAATTTGGGTGCCGAGCATCCGTCAATGCAATGAAGCGTATCAATAAAAAGACTGGGGATAAATTTGTGATTTGCTTCTCATTTTGCAAGGCAAAATGCGAAGTGCTTCGAAATCAAATACATTTAGCAGGTCGGGTCTCAGCAAGTGCTAAACCGGAGCACCCCCATGGTTCAGCCGTAGGAACATCAGGCAAGAAGCCAGACTGTAAAAACGACTGACAGCAGCATTCGCTGATTCAATAAAAAAAGCGCTGGAAAACCAACGCTTTATTTTTTAAACCTTGCTGACTGATTTATTTGTGGCTTTTCAATATGTTTAAATTTCTGACAGTCTGTCCGTTTTCGCGGCACAGATGAAATCATTTTTATGCAGGCCTTTGATTGAATGGCTCCACCAGTTCACCGTCACTTTCCCCCATTCCAGGGTAATGGTCGGATGATGGAACTCTTCCTCAGCCATTTCCGCAACTTTATCGGCAAATGCCCAGGCCAGTTTGAAGTTTTTAAACTTATACACTCTTTCAAGCTGTTTAATGCCATTGACATCCAGCACCTGCCACTCCGGAATTTCTTTCGACAGTTGCATCATTTCACTGTCTGTCACCATAGGGGCATCAATTTGACAAGCTTCGCACTTCAATTCAGTTAAATCAGACATATTCCCCAACTTGCTCCTTGTTCTTTGGTGGGTATAAAGGTGCATGCAGACCCAGTGACTGTGCCTGATGAACCATGCTCATAATGTCTTGATGAGCCAGCTCATAGAGTTGCTGGATCCCATCAATTTCAAAATATATCGGCTGCATAATGTCGATGCGGTACGGCGTACGTAACACATCAATCGGATCAAACGCTTTGTAAATTGGCTTATCGCTTGTCATCGCATATCCAGTTTCACCCGGTGACGACAGAATCCCGCCCCCGTAGATGCGACGTTCACCGTGCTGACGCATCAGGCCAAACTCGACAGTAAACCAGTACAAACGCGCCAGATACACACGCTCTTCTTTTGAGGCAGCCAGGCCAAGCCGGCCATAAGTATGCGTGAATTCAGCAAATGCCGGGTTGGTCAGCATGGCACAATGGCCAAAGATTTCATGGAAGAAATCCGGTTCCTGCAAATAGTCGAACTCTTCCCGGCAACGCAGGAAAGTCGCAACAGGAAACTGCTGGTTCGCCAGCAGGCTGAAAAAACGGTCAAAGTTAATCAACGCCGGGACTTCAACACACTGCCAGCCCGTTGATTTTTTCAGAACCGCATTAATTTCAGCCAGTTGCGGAACACGATCAACCGGCAGCTTCAACAGTTCAAGCCCCTGGATATATTCATCACAGGCTCTGCCCTGAATACAACTCAGCTGACGTGTCACCAAATCGTGCCAGATTTGATGCTCATCATCAGACCAGTGAATCACGCCGTTTTCATCCGGCTTGTTCGATACATACTTTGTCGCTTTACCCATAAAACAACCTTCTATATCTCTTTGCCTTACCTTGGCAATTCTCAGCGCAGCGGCTTCTTTTGATCCGCTCAGCCAGATGTGTCTTTACATCTGCTTCAGCAGAAACCGGGGCTGCTCCCTATCTCGTTTAAGGGTAGGCGTTTTCGGGATCGCAATGGAACCATCTGTCCTGAATCGCAAAATCACATCAGTGTAACAATATTTTTACATACACTTTGTTGCGTTGGTCTGATGAAACACGGTGGAAAAAGACAAACAGAACTTTTACTTAGTCCATCAATAAGAACATACAGTTATGTAAAAAAAAACGCACACTCATAAAAAGCGAATATCAGCCGGGGGGTTGCTTGTTCATTCGCTCTCAACCAGAGTTAAAGCATCAGGTTAATACAATGTTAATCCGGTATGACCACATCAGCTGAGATCACCTGCTATGCCGGGTACTCCTCAGCTGCGGCACCGGCAGACAAGGATAGAGACAGCGGGTTCAGGGATGTACTGACTGAACCGGGCTGTCATCGTCAATGAGGACCATTAAGATGCGTCACTGGTTTCAATTTCCGATTATCGAAGGTAAAGCATCCCGTCAGGCACACTGTGACCTGCCAGATGGCACCTATGAGCGTGAATGCGGTAAGGAAGGTTTCTTCGGCCCCGCCAGCCATATGTACCACGACAACCCGCCGACCGGCTGGGTGGAATGGGATGGCCCGCTGCGCCCCCGCGCGATTGATACAACGCGTCTGGAACAGCCAGGTCAGTCTCCCTGGGATGCATCCCTGGTTCTGTTCAACAATCAACTGAAAATGCGCGTCTGGAACACCTCACAAAGTATGGACCATCTGGTCCGTAATGGTGACGGTGACGAAGTGCTGTTTGTCCATCAGGGCAGTGGCCACCTTTACTGTGACTATGGCCACCTGACATTCCGCGACGGCGACTATATTACGATCCCGCGCGCAACCAGCTGGCGTATTGAAGTCGATGAGCCCGTGTCTCTGCTGCTGATCGAAGCCACCAACAGCGGCTACCAGATGCCGGATCGCGGTCTTGCGGGTCAGCATGCCGTGTATGACCCGGCGGTTCTGGAATATGCGCGCATCGATGACGCATTTCTTGCCCAGCAAAACAACGATCAGCGCTGGCAGGTGAAGCTCAAAGCACGAAATCAGATGAATACCATCACTTACCCGTTCAACCCGCTGGACGCACAGGGCTGGAAAGGGAATCTGACCGTGTTCAAACTGAACTGGCGTGATATTCGCCCTCTGATGAGCCACCGCTATCACCTGCCGCCGTCGGCTCACACGACGTTTGTCGCAGATGGCTTCGTGATTTGTACCTTTGTACCGCGTCCGATCGAATCGGATCCGGGTGCACTGAAAGTCCCGTTCTATCACAACAATGACGACTACGATGAAGTGCTGTTCTATCACCGTGGCAACTTCTTCAGCCGTGACAACATCGAAGCCGGGATGATTACCCATCACCCCTGTGGTTTCTCTCACGGCCCGCATCCGAAAGCACTGGCAGCCAGCATGTCACAGCCGAAAAAAGAAACTGACGAGGTGGCAGTGATGATCGATACCCGCTATCCGCTGGAAGTGGCAGAGCTGCCGGATGGTGTTGAAAACAAAGATTATGTGTATTCCTGGATCAACCGGAAGTGATCCCCGGGTCAAAAAACAAGCATTAGATTTACATTGTAAAGTAAGGAGTAAAACGTGAAATTAGCCTCATTGAACCATGGCCGTGACGGACAACTGATTATTGTTTCACGTGATCTTACCCAAGCCGTGCATGCGCACGATATCGCACCGACGCTGCAATTTGCGCTGGATAACTGGGAACAGGTCGAGGCAGATTTGCAGCACCTGTACCGAAACCTGAACGATGGCATCGCGAAGGATGTCTTTCCGTTCAACCCGGCACATTGTGCCTCGCCGCTGCCACGCGCATTCCAGTGGGCAGACGGCAGTGCTTACGTCAACCACGTGGAACTGGTCCGTAAGGCTCGCGGCGCAGAAATGCCGGAAACCTTCTGGACAGATCCGCTGATGTATCAGGGCATGTCCGATGGTTTCCTTGGTCCCCGTCAGGATATTGAAATGGCGGATGAAAGCTGGGGCATTGACTTCGAAGGCGAAATTGCCGTGATTACCAACGATGTTCCGATGGGAACACGGACCGAAGAAGTCCATGGCCACATCAAACTGCTGATGCTGGTCAACGATGTTTCGCTGCGGAACCTGATCCCTGCGGAACTGAGCAAAGGCTTTGGATTCTTCCAGTCCAAACCGGCTTCCGCTTTTTCACCTGTCGCCGTAACCCCGGATGAGCTGGGTGACCGCTGGCACGACTACAAAGTACATCACCGCCTGACCGTTCATCTGAATGACGAACTGTTCGGGGAACCCAATGCCGGTGTGGATATGACCTTCAACTTTGCAGAACTGGTGCAGCACGTGGCGAAATCCCGTCATGTCAGTGCGGGAACCATCATCGGTTCAGGGACAGTCTCAAACATCGACCGTTCGAGCGGTTCCTGCTGCCTGGCAGAACGCCGGATGCTTGAAATTATCGATCAGGGTCAGGCCGTCACGCCGTTTATGAAGTTTGGCGATAAAGTGAAAATTGAAATGTTCGATGATCACGGTGACACCATCTTCGGTGCGATCGAGCAAACCGTAGTGAAGTATGAACACCAGTACAGCCCGGCTGATCTGAACCACCATCAACCGAACTGACCAGGAGGCCGGATGACGCTTTACGATTATTTTCGCTCATCCGCCGCCTACCGGGTGCGCATCGCGCTCAACCTGAAAGGGCTGCGCTATCACAGCCACCCGGTTTCACTGGTGGAAAAAGAGCAACAAACCCCGGCTTATCAGGCCATTAACCCTTCGCAACTGGTGCCGACTTTAGAAACAGAGCACGGCTATCTGAGCCAGTCTCTGGCAATCCTTGAATATCTGGACGAATGCCATCCCCAGTTTCCGCTTCTGCCTGCCGATCCGTGGCAGAAGGCACAATGCCGGGAGCTGGCGCTGATTGTGGCCTGTGATATTCATCCGGTGAATAACCTGCGTATCCTCAATTATCTGACAGGCGAACTGAACGTCAGCCCGGACGACAAACTCGCCTGGTATCACCACTGGCTGAAAGCCGGTCTGGCTGCACTGGAAACCCGGATGGCTTCCCGTCATCAGCAGCATCCCAGCACATTCTGCTGCGGTGAGACGCCGTCACTGGCTGACCTTTGCCTGATCCCGCAGCTGTATAACGCCCGTCGTTTTGAGCTTGATTTATCGCCCTATCCTACACTGGTAAGGATTGATGAAGCTTGTCAGGCTCTGGAGGCATTCAGGCAGCCCCATCCGGACAATCAGGCCAAATAAACTCTCACCAGAGCCGGAACTGAAACATCAGGTCAGCCATTCAGGACGTAGCCATCACGATAAGGACAATAACGATGAGCATGCAAGACCATCATCTGGAAGAAGCGTCAGCGCCAATCTTGTGGCAACCGACAAAAGACAGCATTCACGACAGCCTGCTTTACCAGTTCATGGTGGAATTGAGCGAGCGGGAAGACACCCTGTTCCATGACTACCAGCAACTGCATCACTGGTCCGTCCGGCACAGCGAGCATTTCTGGGACCGCCTGTGGGATTTCTGTGGTGTGATTGGTGACAAAGGCGACCGGGTCACCGATTGTCCGCCAAACAGCACTGAACCGGCCAAAGATACCCTCTGGTTTCCGGATGCCCGGCTGAATTTTGCAGAAAATCTGCTGGCCTATGGCAATCAGGCACCAAACAAAGACGCAATCGTCTTCCATTGTGAGGGGCAGCCGGAACGTCGCCAGCAACTGAGCTGGCAGGCACTTCAGCAGCAGGTTTCTCAGCTCAGCCAGTACCTGCGTGCACAGGGAATTACTCAGGGCGACGTGGTTGCCGGCTACCTGCCCAACCTGCCGCAGACACTGATTGCCATGCTGGCCACCAGCGCAGTCGGAGCCATCTGGACCTCGACCTCGCCGGACTTCGGTGTCGACAGTGTGGTTGAACGCTTCGGGCAAACCTGCCCCAAAATTCTGTTCGCAGCCGATGGCTATTTTTATAACGGCAAGCGACACAGCTGCATCGACAAAGTCAACGCGATGCTGAGTGAACTGCACAGTGTCGAGAAAGTCGTGCTGATCCCTTTCGCCAGTCTGAACGCACCCACCGATTCTCCTCTGGCAGAGCGGTATCAGGACTGGCACGATGTGTTAGCAGCCTTTCCCCCAGCACCGATTCAGTTTGAACGTGTTGCGTTCAACCATCCGCTGTACATCCTCTACTCCTCCGGCACCACAGGGAAGCCGAAATGTATTGTGCACAGTGTCGGCGGTATCTTACTGAATCACCTGAAAGAACACATGCTGCACAGTAATGTGAACCCTGGGGACCGGGTGTTTTACTTCACCACCTGCGGCTGGATGATGTGGAACTGGATGGCCAGCGGTCTGGCAGCCGGAGCAACCTTAATTCTGTATGACGGTTCACCATTCTATCCGGACGGTAATGTGTTGTGGGACATGGCCGATCAAGAAGGCGTCACCTTATTCGGCACCTCCGCCAAATATCTGGAAGCGCTCGAAAAACAAGGTTATCAGCCGGAAAAGACCCATCAGCTGCCTTATCTGAGAACACTTTGTTCCACCGGCTCCGTGCTGGCACCGGAACAATTCGACTATGTGTATCAGTCGATCAAATCGGATTTACAGCTGGCATCGATTTCCGGCGGCACCGATATCTGCGGCTGCTTCGCGATTGGCAACCCCATCAGCCCTGTGTACCGGGGCGAATGTCAGGGCCGCGCTTTAGGGATGGATGTGCAGGTTTATGATGACAACGGGCAATCGGTCATCGAAGCTCAGGGAGAGCTGGTGTGCTGTAACAGCTTCCCGAACCAGCCCGTCGGATTCTGGAATGACGAAGGGGATCAGCGGTATTACAGCGCTTACTGGGAGGTGTATCCGAACACCTGGCATCATGGTGATTTTATTCAGTTGACCCGCCACGGTGGCCTGGTGTTCTTTGGTCGCTCCGATGCAGTGCTGAACCCGGGCGGCGTCCGTATTGGCACCGCAGAAATCTATCGGCAGGTGAATCCGATGGATGAAATTACCGACTCCATCGTCATCGGCCAGAACTGGCAAAATGATGTGCGTGTGGTGCTGTTCGTTCAGCTGGCGGCAGGTCATCAGCTCGATGAGACGCTGCAAGCGAAAATTCGCCAGCGTATCAAGGAACACTGCTCGCCCCGCCACGTCCCAGCAGTCATTCTTGCGGTGACTGATATTCCACGGACCAAATCAGGCAAACTGGTCGAGCTGGCCGTCCGGAATGTGGTCCACCAGCAACCGGTCAAAAACGTCGGTGCGCTGGCAAACCCGGAGGCGCTGGAACAATATAAGCATCGGCCTGAATTGTCGTGCTGATTCGTGCCGACTCAAGCAGTCAGTGATGCCTGAAGGTGATTCAACGGGGTCTGTAAATTCATTCAGCCGTGAAGTCATCACAAAAAACGCCCCGTACGGGGCGTTTATATTTTGAAAACCACAGCCGGTCTACAGCAACAGTCCATCGTCAATCGGACAGAATAGGCTGGCTTCATTGATCAGTGACGCAGCTGTCAGATCCGGCACGCCATACAGTTCAACCTGTTTGCCTTTGCCGACGCGAAGCTTATTCAGCAGCAAATCAAAATCGCCGTCGCCGGAGACCAGCACCACCACGTCAGCATCGACAGAATATTCCAGCGCATCAATCGTGATCCCAACATCCCAGTCGCCTTTGGCTGAGCCGTCCGAACGCTGGATAAAAGGTTTTAGCTTCACATCAAAACCAATCGCCCGCAGGATGTTCTGAAACTCCTGCTGCTTCCGATCGCCCCGGTCAATCGCATACGCAAAGGCAGCGACCACTTCCCGTCCCTGAGTCACCTTTGCCCAAAATGTGTTGTAATCAAAATTGCGCTGATAACGCTGCCGGGATGTGTAATAAACGTTCTGCACATCGACAAAAATGGCCACTTTTTCCATCAAATCAAATCCTGTTCATCATTTCATTGTGTTCTCGGAACACTTCATATTGTTGTTCTTATCTGCCGAAACACGGCCACCACAGCGTGAAGTCTGAACTGACCTGCAACCGGGGTCAACGCCCGGCTAAATATTGTTTGGGAGATTTCCCCAGTGCCTTTTTGAAAAAAGTGATAAAGGCACTGACCGACTCATAACCCAGGTTTTCAGACACCCGCTGAACCGGTACCCTTGAATTCAGCTGCTGCAGGGCGACGACGATATGTAATTGCCCCCGCCACTTCCCGAATGTCATCCCCACATGTTTCTCCACCAGCCGGGACAGAGTCCGCTCGCTCATGGCATAATCTGCCGCCCACTGGCCGATCGTCCGCCGGTCCCCCGGATTATCCACCAGAGCTTTGGCAATCAGATGTAATCTCGGTTCTTCAGGAACAGCGAAATCAAACCGCGCCACAGGCATTTGCGAAAGCTGAGAAAGCAAAACTTCCGCCAGTTTATCTGTTTCGCTGCCCGGTGAATATTGCTGATCCTGCACGGATAAATACAGGATCATTTCCCGCAGCATCGGAGAAACAGACACCGTACACACATCCTCCGGCATCACAATCGCGGAAGGCTGAATAAATAGCATGCAGCCTTCACCATCTTCAGAAATGCGGTTACTGTGCGGCATATTCCCCGGGATCCATACCGCCGTCTGAGGCGGGACCATCCAGATTGCCTCTTTGATATGACTGGTCACATAGCCGGTGGTCGGCATCACCAGCTGACCCTTCTCATGCTGATGAATCGGCGATTCTCTGTCGGCATCTTTGCCCACTTTCAGAGCAACAGCACGCTGCGGAAAAGACGTACTGTCATATAAAGCTTCACTGACGGGTTTCATCATGACTGTTTTTAGTAATAAATTGTCAAATTCACTCAATTAAACAGGATTCAGGCCACTTACACTAGCCCTACCTTCTGATTCATTCACTGAGACAAGTATGAAAAAAACACATCACCACATCCTGTTTCTGATATCCCTGACGCTCACCGCCCTCATGATGCGGGCGCCCTTTACCAGTGTGTCGCCCCTCCTGGAATACATCAGCCGTACTCTGTCTTTATCATCACAGAGCGCGGGGTTACTCACCACATTACCTTTACTGGCTTTTGCTTTTTTCTCTCCGCTGGCTTCAGTCACTGCGTCTAAAACAGGCATCGAAAAGGGCATTTTACTGGGGTTAATGGCTGTCGCTCTGGGGATCGGGCTGCGGGGCACCGGCAATGCCGCACTGCTTTTTACTGGCACCGCGCTGATCGGTTTAGGCATTGCATTTTGTAACGTGCTGTTGCCCGCCTTTCTGAAGCGCCGTTATCCGGAACGTGCGGCAGCCTATACGTCTTTTTACATCCTGATCATGGGCATCGGTGCAGCCGTGGCGTCCACCCTTGTGGTGCCCGTTGCAACACTGGGCGGTGGAAACAACTGGCCGCTGGCCTTAATGGCCTGCCTGCCGATTGCAGTGCTGGCCGGACTGACTTGGCTGTCGCAACTCAGCCACGCAACCCGAACATCCGCAACGACCTCGACGGAGCAGACCGTCTGGCGCTCGGCCGCAGCCTGGAAACTCACCGCCTATATGGCCATGAATTCACTGATTAACTATGTTTTTGTGGCCTGGTACGCCGTGATTGTGCAGGAAATGGGTTACAGCACAGAAGATTCGGGTCTGTATCACGGAATCGCGCTGCTTTCCGCCATGATTCCCAGCCTGATCATGGTGCCCATACTCAGTAAGCTGAAAAGTCCGCTTTACCCTTGTGTTGCCGCCGTACTTTTGACCCTTACCGGCATTGTCCTGCTGCTGATCACTCAAGAGACGGCACTGCTCGCTGGCGTCTTGATTGGTATGGGCACCAGCCTGGGATTCATCATGGGCATGTCGATGCTGAACTGGCGTTCAACAGATGCAGGCCACGCTTCTGCGCTGTCCGGCATGGTGCAGTCCGTCAGCTATCTGGTCGCAGCAACCGGTCCGGTCATCTTCGGCTCTTTCCATGACCTCAGCGGCGACTGGCACTTCAGCCTGAAAATCCTGCTGGCATGCAGTCTTGTCTGGGGTCTTTGCGCAGTTCTGGTTTCACAGCAGGGGCAAAGCGTTGATTCGGAGCCATCGACTCGGCAGGAAAGCCATTAAAATTGACGAAAGTTGGGCACGCGATGACGTGCCCAACAAACAGGTGAACCCGACCACTTAGCGCTGCTCAGCAAATAAATACCGGGCATGAAAATGCAGGTGGTCTTCTATGAAGCTGGCGATGAAATAATAGCTGTGGTCATAGCCTGCCTGCATGCGCAGCTCCAGCGGAGAGTCATGCAACGCCGCAGCAGCTTTCAGCGCTTCCGGTTTCAGCTGTTCATTCAGGAAGTTATCGGCATCCCCCTGATCAACCAGCATCGGCAATTCTGCTTTGCCCAGCTTCAGCAGTTCGCACGCATCATACAAACGCCAGTCATCTTTATTGTTCCCCAGATAAGCAGCAAAGGCTTTCTGCCCCCACGGACAATTCATCGGATGGCTGATCGGGCTGAATGCAGAGACAGAGCGATACATATCCGGATGCTTCAGTCCGATGGTCAATGCGCCGTGCCCGCCCATGCTGTGCCCGGAGATCGATTTCACAGCAGACACCGGGAAATGTGCTTCCACAATGCCCGGCAGTTCTTTGACCACGTAGTCATACATCCGGTAATGCGCGTTCCATGGCGCCTGGGTCGCATTCAGGTAAAAACCTGCGCCCTGCCCCAGATCGTAGTTTTCATCGTCTGCCACCCCTTCTCCGCGCGGGCTGGTATCCGGCATGATCAGTGCGATTCCCAGGGCTTCTGCCACCCGGAATGCCCCTGCTTTCTGGGAAAAGTTTTCATCGGTACAAGTCAGACCGGACAGCCAGTATACCGAGGGCACAGGTTGTGCTGAAGATGCCGTCGATGGCAGAAAAATCGCAAACCGCATAGTGCAGTTCAGCGATGTGGATTCATGGGTATATTGTTTCAGCCAGCCGCCAAAAACTTTATTCTGACTGGCGAGTTCGAGGTTTTTCATGCCGCATTCCTGCCTTTCTTCACGGTTTTCTCGTTTTTTAAACATCAGAGGTCATCATTGAGCGATTTCTTCTGTCAGTATCTGATAGCGCAAACACCATGCGGCCTGAGGCTGCATGGTGCTTTTTCAATGATGGATCCGAGGCAACGCTTACTGATCCATGTGGATCACAGTGCGGATACTTTTGCCTTCGTGCATCAGCTCGAATGCTTCATTCACCGCTTCCAGCCCCATGGTGTGCGTAATAAACTCCTGCAAACCAAACTCACCGGCCAGATACTGCTCCACAATGCCCGGTAACTGAGAACGGCCTTTCACGCCACCAAAGGCAGAACCACGCCAGACGCGGCCGGTCACCAGCTGGAACGGACGGGTCGAAATTTCCTGCCCGGCACCCGCAACACCGATGATCACCGACTCACCCCAGCCTTTATGACAGCATTCCAGCGCCTGACGCATCACGTTGACGTTACCGATACATTCAAATGAGTAATCGACACCGCCGTCGGTCATTTCAACAATCACCTCCTGAATCGGCTTATCAAAGTGCTGCGGATTAATCACATCCGTCGCACCCAGTTGCTGCGCCAGTTCAAATTTACTTTCATTGATATCAATACCAATAATCCGGCTGGCACCTGCCATGCGCGCACCAATGATGGCCGACAGACCGATGCCGCCCAGACCAAAAATCGCCACGGTGTCACCAGCTTTCACTTTGGCCGTGTTGAGCACGGCACCCATACCGGTTGTGACGCCGCACCCCAGCAGACAGACTTCTTCCAGCGGCGCAGCTTTATTGACTTTCGCCAGCGAAATTTCAGGCAACACCGTATATTCAGAGAACGTCGAGCAGCCCATATAATGATAAATCGGCTCGCCATTGATCGAGAAACGCGTGGTGCCGTCCGGCATCAGGCCTTTGCCCTGCGTTTCCCGCACTGCCTGACACAGGTTGGTTTTGCCGGAAGTACAGAACTTACATTCACCGCACTCCGCCGTGTAAAGCGGGATCACGTGATCACCGACTTCAACACTGGTGACGCCCTCACCCACCATTTCAACAATACCGCCGCCTTCGTGGCCCAGAATCGCCGGGAAAATCCCTTCCGGATCAGCGCCTGACAGCGTAAAAGCATCGGTATGGCACACACCGGTCGCGACGATCCGCACCAGCACCTCGCCCGCTTTCGGCAGTTGTACGTCCACTTCTTCCATTTTCAGCGGTTCACCGGCAGCCCAGGCAACAGCAGCTTTGGATTTAATTGAAGTCTGTCCGGGTTTCAATGCCAGTTTCAAATCGTGGGTCATAGTGTTTCCCTTATTGTTGAATAAGTTACATTAAGTTCATGGTCGATGGCTGAAGTATATCCCTTTCGATTCCGTAGATAATCTCACTTTCAGGTAAATCATTTTTACGGATATGTAATAATTGAATTCCATCGAAACCAGTCAACCCAACCACAGGAACGCATCATGGCAAACTGGGAAGGCGTCAGTGAATTTGTCGCCGTCGCTGAATCAAGCAGCTTCACGCTGGCGGCGCAAAAACTTTCCACCTCGGTGGCTCAGGTGAGCCGGCGAGTGTCGGCATTAGAAGAGCGTCTGGCGGTGAAACTGCTCAACCGTACCACCCGAAAAGTCACCCTCACCGAAGCCGGCATGCTGTATTTCCAGCAATGCAAACATCTGGTGGAAGGGCTGGAACAGGCAGAGCTGACCGTCACGCAAATGCAGACCACACCCAAAGGATTGGTACGTGTCACCGCCCCGGTGACCTACGGTGAAATGCACCTCGCCCCGTTGATCAATCAGTTTCTGGAGCAATATCCTCAGGTTGATGTGGAGCTGATGCTGACCAATCAGAAGCTGGATCTGTTCGAATCCGGGGTCGATCTGGCCATTCGACTGGGACGGCTGGAAGACTCCAGTTTAATTGCCCGCCGTTTATCAACCCGTCAGTCCTACGTCTGTGCCAGCCCGGCTTATCTGAAACGATATGGCGAACCACACACCCTGTCGGAACTGAGCAAACATCAGTGTCTGGTCGGCACCATTGATGTCTGGCGGTTCAAAGACAACCATCAGTCCAAATCCATGCGCATTTCCGGCCGGCTCAGATGCAACAGCGGTTTTGCCCTGCGCGACGCCGCCAGACGCGGACTGGGGTTAGTCCAGCTCCCGGATTATTACATCCAGCAGGATCTGGAATCCGGCGAACTGATCGAAGTGCTTCCCCAGTACCGCGACGACATCGAAGGCATCTGGGCGCTGTTTCCGTCCAGCGTGCGGCTGTCTCCCAAAGTGCGATTGCTGGTGGAATTTTTGGCGGAAGGGCTGAGTAAAGCGTAAAACAGCAACATCTGGCTGGCGCTGAATGTCACCCCATGATTGATATACACCCGTCATTCCTGCGAACGCATTTGACGGGTGAGATTGTGTATTCAGCTCTGCACCGATGACAGTAAAACAGCTGCTGAATCCCGTTACTGATCAGTCGCAGTTTTTCGCGGTATTTTCTGCAATGCTTCAATGGTGTCTTTTGAGGCGGTCAGCCAGATTTGAACAGGAAACGATTCAAGTACAGTCACATCTTTCACCTGACCCGTTTTTTCAAATTCCCGGACTTGTTTCAGAACGGGATCATTGGCTTCTGCACTTCCCCGGATCATCACCCGTTCCCATGAATCACTGGCTGAACACGCCTGCATCGTTATTAAAAGTGCAATCGCGATCATATTTCTCATCATATCGTCCACTCTCGATATAAAGCCCAACAAAGTTGGGCTTACAAAGTCAGTCCAATCGGTTGAACTAAGGGAACTGAGTAATCCAGCCCCGAATTGTATTAAAGATCGTACTGTTCATCCGGGTACCACAGTTTTGCGTTGTAGATCCTGTCGTATGAATCCCTCTGACATAGTAATTACTGTCTTTAATACCACTGCCGCTTTGTCCGCCGGAAGTATCCAGGGTATAGCAGATTCGTCTGTCCGAGATCGCATAGGTTGAACCGCTGTCTGTCCACATGGTGCCTGCGGGTTTATCACCGGGATAACCGGTCACACTATGTGTTCCGCCTGAATATACCCCCCAGCCAGAATTACCGCCGTGAGGAGCGCTATTCAGGACAATCACTGCGTAATCATAGTTGGTATCACCGTTATTATGCCAACCTGACGTGGTGACCGAATTTTTCCAGGTTGCGGTTCCCCATGGCTTATAGGAGCCATTTTGAGCCGTGGTAAAATTCAGGGATTTATACCAACTCCCGGCACCATTCGAAACACAATGACCTGCTGTTAAAACGTGATTTTTGGTGATTAATGTCCCCGTACAACCGACATCAATCCGGCCATTAAAATAATGTGGGTTCACAACAGTGTTCGTGATTCGTACCCGGTTATCCGCGCCTATCACTCGCGATGATGACATTGAATCATCCTCTGCGGCTGCTTTTGTCGGCGAGTGTGCACCAGCGCTGAAAAAGCTCGAATCCAAACCTTGCGCCTGCATCGTCTGAATGGCCTTTTCTAAAAGCGCTAACGCTTCTTCTGATATCTCGGCTGTGAATTGAGTCCCGTCAGCTGAAACCGCAACCGCACTCATCGCCTCCGCTCTTTCTGCTGCAGTGTATTTTTGCCGCAGCGAATACTCTGACGCAGAAGGAACTTGAACAACATTCTCACCTTCAATGAATGCTGCTTTTTCATCCAATTTTACAAAGTTATTGAGATTGCTTGCATTTGCGGCAGAAATACACAAGCCCGCAATTGCAGCAATTGCTATTTTCTGGTTCATAATTATTGTCCTGATTAGAATAGTGAATTTATTAAATTTCTTTAATAAAGCGAAAAATACAAAGCCAACTGTTTTCGCAGAGGTAACTATAGAACAGGATGAATAGCGCTGATGCGAGATATATTAATTAAGTTCATTTCGTGACAGAGATTATTATTTATCCATATTCATGCAATAAAACAATAATCTATTACTCGAATTAATGACTAATATCTCAGAAATGAGAACAAAAGAGAAGGTAGTAAATCAAATATAGCAAACAATCTAAAAAGTGCATAGCTTTGCGATATTTAAAAAAACAATATAGTCAGTAAGGACCGGCAGATGGAAAACCACACTTAAGTTTAATCTCAGAATTCCATGAAGATATGAACTTTAGGAATAATTAATAAATAATCGAAACAATAGATTATAAAAAATTAAAAATATCCTTTAAAACATGGATATAAATAAAATTGCTTCAGACGTCACGAAAAACCAATATTGAATGATCATCAGATATCTGGAGGAGTTTTCAGAACAAGGGAAATCCTGGGCACTGAATTTTCTCGTTTAGTATGGTTCGGCTGTATGTCGCGTTTCAATTTGAGCCTGATCTCGGCTCCAGTTGATGCACGGCAGAGAGGTTTTGCTGGTACAAAGAGTCTGGTTCATCTGTCAGTTCAGTCCAACAAAAGCGGGAACTCTTTGTTTAAGCATGATTGGTATGTCACGCGTCAAATTCGATGCAATGCTCAGCATTGGGGATGCGTGCCAGGCACTCTTTGCTGGCACAAAGAGTGCCCTGAAATGCCTTTTGATTCTTTGGTGCTGCCCGGGACGGTTGTAGGCGCTCCAGGCGCCGACAACCTAAAAATTCATCCATGAATTTTTCCCTAGATTTGGAAAAATTTAGATATTTAAACGCGCATTTGGACATAAACGAGCTAGCTCGGATGCTCTAGAACGTTTCTGTCTGATTAGGAAAAGTATGTTGATGGCTTGATCGTTTGTTAGGCATTTTTCACAGCATCAGCTACTTTTTCTGCTATTTCTCTGACCGTGAACATAGTTGAGTTCAACGCGACCTTATCGACTAAAGATGGGCTTAGCCTCATAATTTCGTCTTTTGTGATATTGTGCCAGATAGGTAATATGACTTTATCACCTTCCATTTCTCTTACTACTAGCCCATTCAGCTCGTATTGAGTCCAGTTTTTTTCGAAAAAAGCTTTAGATAGAATAATTAGACCATACTTTGATTCGGCTAGACCTAGATCAATTGAGCGGCGTAAGCTGTCTCCAATACGCAGTGTATACTCATCGTACCACACGGACACACCCAACTTTATTAACTCGTCGGCTAGCGGTTTAACAAAATCGGCTTTATCTTCTGAAGCGTGGGAAATAAATAACTCAGTCCCTGATTGTGTATCTTCTTTATCAGAAGGAAACTCGATTGTTATATATTTTAACTGGGACAAAATATTCTCCTGATTATCCATTTCTTCATTAATCGCTCGATTTAGAGCCAGTCGTTCTTTTTTCTTAGCTTGACCACCTAACTTAGTTCTTTGCCGCTCATTGACCTTACGAGACTTTTGATCTTGTTTCGCCTTTACTTGCCTTCGTGCTTTTATCACTTGTTTCTCTTTAGCTCGAAGCTGCTGCCTAAGCTTATTGATATTATCTAGTGACGGATCTGCAGACTTTAGTTTTTGAACAATCCAGTTAAACTCGATTTCTTTGTTCAGCAAATTTTTTTCGCACTTTTCGATTTCGGCATCTAATGTGCCAACACCTTTAAACTTTGGATGCTTCATGCAAATCTCCTGATGCCTATGGATGCGCTCTGGGGTTTGACGGAGCGAAGCGTAGGCAAGTCCCTAGCAGCGTTTTGTTATGTTCGACTGCAAAGTCAGAACGGAATGTCATCATCAAACTCTGATTCTGTTTTTGGAAGTGCCTTTTGCGGCAATGGCAGGCCGTTCGCTATGTAAAGGTTTAGTATATCTTCGCGATCCATGAAGAGTATCTGGCTTCGCTTGGACGCGTCTAATTTACCGCCAAGCCAATTTCTCGCCTGCTTGGTAATTTCCCCTCCAGCAACTATAAATGCGTGGTCAACCAGAACACGTCTACTTGTTTCAGGGTCAAAGATTTCATGGCCGAGCATCATCAAAACCTGATTGTAGATCTCCGACACGTTGGCGTTTGTTGCCTTACTTACTCCAGATGCATCCAGCTTTCCCTTTTTAACCTGTATACCAAAGTAAAGAACATGCTGTGTGGGAAGGACAAAACGCATCCAAATATCTTTACCATATTCCAAGGCCTTGTCCTTATGCCCCGCAGACGTTATGCGGTGGTAACCCAACTGTCTAAATAGAGGAAGAAGAACGTCTTCAATTAGTTCGTCTTCAGAGCATTTATCCAAGTAACCAATTAGCTGGTCTCTCTTTTCAATTTCTTTCGGAGTAAATGGTCGATGAGGATTTGCAGCAAGGGAAATTGTTTTGGTGCCTATGTGGCGAATATAAAGAAGTTCATCTTCTCCATAGAATGCTTCGTATCCCTCCCGTGCCAAAGGCTTGTTTAACTCTTCCAATGCCTGAAAGCGATCAGGATCATTTGGTTCGGCGTCGGATTTATGCATTAACACTCGAAGGACATGAACAAATCGTTCAGGAAGGACGTGGGCAGCGGGTTGCGGCTCTTGAAGTAATTCCTCCAAGCGCTCTGAAGTCCAATGCCAACGCGTTGATCCATCATGGACGAAATCAAGATCACATTCTTCGAAAAACTGAGTGATGTAGCGGCTTGAACGGTACGGGAAGAATTCTTTGTCCCCAACCACCAACTCCGCAATTGCGCGCAGATTTCTACTCTTGAATTTCATTCCTTCCCTTTAAACTTAAAAACCGCATTGTTTGATTTTTTTACGAATGATCACCTGAGAACATAACAGTTATTAGACAGACAACTTCTATCAGAACTTGCCCATATAAAATACCTTGCGTAATCCTTGTAACTCTTCATTCATTCCGACCAAGTTTGACACAACCTAGCTTCATCGAAGTAGGTCATTTGACTAGGCAAATCAAACAATACAGACATTTTCTGCCCAACACGCCATAGTAAACTAGGCACATAGTTAACCATTAGCTGAAGTAGGTCAACTCATGACAACAGTGTCGAGTCAAGATTGTAGAGCTAAGCAACTTTGGGGCAATAGTGAGTTAGAAGTTAAAACAACCCCACAACCCAAGAAAAAATTCAGGACGTATTTTTAAGTTGTCGTCGCCGGGAGCACCGGCAACCGGACCGGACAACACCAGAGAAACAAAAGGCATTTCTGGGTATGAGTTGGGCCAGCAAAGCCTACCTGGCGCGCATGCACAAATGCTGAAATTGGCTCCAAATCAAAACGCGACATACGCTCCAGACAATCTCAAACCCTCCAGAAGCTATTGATAAAAAACACTTTTCAAAAATCATTCATGACACAAATATGAATATTGATTTATATCGATCCGGCTGAAATAATCTGCGTCCTCTTGAGGACAACAGAAAATGTCCTGAGAACGGTCTCTCAGGAGTTTCTCTATTCACCCGTAAAAGGAATTGCCCGTGTCATCTGTTGCAGAAGAAGCAGAAATCAGCCCATCAATAACGCTGTTCAGCGGTCTCGGTTTTCATGCCCGCGTTGCCAGTCAGGTTGTACAGCCGAAGTCAGCACAAGAATTACAGCAGTGCATTGCGCAGGCTTACCAGAACAAGCAACCGGTATACCCCATCGGGAAAGGGAACAACTGGGGGTATGGCTGTAAAACCCCGCCCCAAGATGGCTGTACGCTGCTTGATTTGAGTGCGATGAATCAGATTCTGAGTTTTGATGAAGAACTAGGCGTCATCGAAATTGAGCCCGGAGTGACGCAGGGTCAGGTTGCCCGCTATCTTGAAAACACGCCGTGGATGCTCGACTGTACAGGTGCCGGACCGGATACCAGCATCATGGGGAATGTGCTTGAGCGGGGCTTCGGTCATGGTCCAGTGGGTAACCGCAGTCAGCACTTTACCATCAGCGAACTGATTCTGGCGGACGGTGAAATGATCCGACTGAACCAGAGTTCGCGTTACTGCGGGCGTGCCGGGCTTTCTGCGAACCTCCATGAGCTGTTTACCCAGAATAATATCGCAGTCATCAGTAAGATGACCTTTGAGCTGATGCGTAAACCAGAATGCAGTTTACGGTGCCTGGTCCGTCTGAAATCGCCCGAACATCTGCCGGATTACATCGACATCATGCGCCGCCTCAAGTCTGAAGGCACCATTGACGGCCTCCCTCATCTGGGAAATACCTACCGCATGCTGACCATGATGGAACGATTTAACTTCGAACGGTGGGATCCCGCCAAAGGTGCAAATGAAGCCGACATCGCGCGACTCTGTCAGCAGTATCAGCTGACGCCCTGGTCGGGTGCGTTTGTGATTACCGGCGCCACAGCGATTGCCAAAGCCAAAGCAGCACGGGTGAAAAAACTGCTCAGCCCGATTGCGCAGGTTAATATTGTCAGCCTGAAAAAGCTCAAGCAGCTGAATCAGATGGCCCAAAAGATCAGTCCGGTTTTCGGACGTATCGCGATTTACCGTCGCTTTCAAAACAGCCTCAGCGATTTCACCGAAATGATGGATATGCTGGAAGGTAATCCGAAAGATATGGCGCTGAAAGGCTGTTACTGGCGTTACCGGAAAGACATCCCGGCCAGAATGAATCCAGTGGAAGACGGATGCGGATTTTTCTGGGTCGCGCCAGCGCTGCCTTTAATTGGCACTGAAGTTGAGCAATGCATGCAACTCTCTCAGAAAGCCTTCGATGCAGCAGGTTTCGAGTTTGGTGTTACGCTCACGGCCGTCAACGCTCATCTGTGTCAGGCGATTATCAGTATTTACTATGACACCAGCAACAAAGATGAAGTCGAGCGGGCTACGGCCCTTGCAAGGGATCTCCGTGCGTTATACCGCGCCCACAGCTGGCCTTGCTACCGCCGTGCGGTCGATGAAATGCCATTCGACGGCGAGCAGGAATTGGAACAGGACGCCCTGAAGCTCCGCCAGCGCATCAAAACCGCATTCGATCCGGATGACATTGTCTCGCCCGGTCGCTACCAACAGAACATCTCTTCCCACTTATCCATGGAGCAACAAGGATGACCCTCCGGTGCAAACGTCTTTCTACCCAGCAGGATTTGCTTGAGTTTGCCGAACATTACCACGCCATTTCCGGCAACAGTAATACGGTTGAGTACCTCAGACACCGCTCGTGCGTGAAAGCTTTTTACGATTCAGAAGGAAAAATGTGTGCAGGCTTCACCGTGAACAGCCGTACGCCCCTGACCTATCTTTCAGATTTGCCGCCTCAGATGGGAGAGCACCCGCTGCAGCTCGCCACCGGAAATATCGTGGAAGGGGGCGGACTCTGGGTAATGCCCGATCTGAATGATTTTGAGCGAGGCTATGTCTTCATCTATGCCTGCTGGGAAGCCTACCGGATGAAAAAGCGCTATTTCATGAGCGGGGCACGCAACCCGAAAGTCGCCGCCCGGCAGAAATTCGTTTATCCGCATGTCCTGTATGAAGGACCGACCGAGAAGTTCGATTACGCCTGTATCCTTTACTGCAAGCGCCAGTACATCCTGATCCAGATTGGCCTGTTTGTTTCTCGCTACTGGATCACACAGCCGCTGAAGAAATTATTCCGTGGGTTGACGCAGCTCAGAACCTGACCATGGTTTCGCTCCCCCCTTTGCCAGCCACAAAAGCAAAGGGGGTTATCAACGCCCTGCCGGTGCCCGGCTAGCTCACTTTAAATCGGCTGACTTTCAAGGCCAGCTCTTCCTGCTTGGCCAGCAATGCATTGATCGTACTTTCACTCTGATGAATATTCTGATGCGTACTGTCACACAGTTCCTGAAGGTTCGAGACGCTGGACACCACATCATTCGCGACCCGCTCCTGCTCAGAAATTGCAGAAACCGTTTGCTGATTCATCTCGGTGAGCCGGTTGATTTCCAGTGCAACGCGGTGGAGCGATTCCTCAGCCAGCTCTGCAATATTGGTTGTCTGGCTGCCTTTCGTCATCCCCTCATTCATCACACGCACGGAATCATCAGCGCTTTGACGCAATTTCAGCATACTTTCCTGAATCATACTGGTGCTGTCCTGTGTCCGGATCGCCAGGGACCGAACTTCGTCGGCCACGACGGCAAAACCACGCCCTTGATCACCGGCTCTGGCCGCTTCAATCGCTGCGTTCAGCGCCAGCAAGTTTGTTTGTTCAGCAATGCCGTTGATGTCATCCAGAATCGGTTCGATATTCGTGACATGATTTTTGAGGGCATTGATCGTTTCCGTTCCCCGGGTGACTTCCGTGACCAGTTCGCTGACCGCAACTGACGCTTCGCGGACACTATTGAGGGTGTTCTGGGTATCGCTGTCGATTGATGCAACAGACTGATCCACATCCCGGGCACTGCTGGCGACTTGTGTGGAGTTATTGGCCATTTCTTCTGTCGCCGACGCAATCGCCTTCACTTCAATCGTCTGCTCCTTCACCGAGTCCGTCGTCAGATGAAACGTGTGGGAAAGATCGGCCGCAGCCCCGCGCACCGTCTCAATCGACTGATTGATTTCATCGACAAGCACCTGAACTTTGGCAATGAATTTATCAACGGAACTGCCGAGCTGACCAAATTCATCCTGTGACGCGATGCCGACGCGGCGCGTCAAATCTCCGTTGCCGTCCGAGATATCGTTCATTCTTTCAATTAAACGCTCAACCGGAGACAAAATCTGTCTGCATAAAATCCAGCCCAGAATGATGACCATCCCCAAGGCACCGACGATGACGGCTTTGAATACAGAAGCTGCGACAGCACTCTCTTTCAA
Organism: Photobacterium sp. R1; assembly: GCF_054600795.1. Classification (NCBI taxonomy): domain Bacteria; kingdom Pseudomonadati; phylum Pseudomonadota; class Gammaproteobacteria; order Vibrionales; family Vibrionaceae; genus Photobacterium; species Photobacterium sp. R1. The sequence continues at coordinate 404,180 of NZ_BAAHZP010000003.1, read as the reverse complement.
AGTCTCAACCGCCTGCTGCTCCACCATACTGTCGGCATAGGCTTCCATTTCAGAAATAAAACTCAAAAACGCTTGAGAGGTCGTGTTGTACTCCGCAAACCGCGCCCGGTATTGCCGGTAAGCTTCAATGACGTCTGTGGTCGCCTGTTCATGCTGGCTGTTTAACTGCTGAAAAACCTCGGTATAGGTTCGCTCTTCCCAATCGCCCCCCACGGCCACATCAAATAGTCCCGTCGAAAACATGGCTGCATTCGCTTCTTTCTGGAATTGAGCCGCCTGTTCTATCTTTGCCTGTTGCGTCTGGTCATCCTCGCCATCCAGCAGACGCTGTGTCTGATAGAGTTTCCAGAGCAATCCGATATTAGATTCCATCGCACCATCAGCGGCATGCCAGCGCCTCTGAACATCCTCACGCCAGGTCAGCAATTTGTCGGGTTCTTGCTCCAGTGCTTCAACCGCATGATCCCCGAGTGCTTCATATTTTTCACCAAAATCCACCAGCCGTGTGGTTGCCTGATCATAGGCCTTTTTCGCTGCATTATATTGATGAAAAACGTCAATCAACTCGTTCCGTTGTGTCTGATACTGACGATTGAGGCGCGTAAATTGTTGCGCTCGCTGCTCTCCCAGTAATCCCGCCTCAATCATCCGGGAGGAAGCTTCATTCGCCCCTTCAATCGCCTTGTTCAGATCTTTTTCAACCGCAGCAAGGTCGGCGCCAAAAATGAGGTTTTTCACTGCTAACATTTGCGCTTCGATTTCAATCGATGTCTCCATTGCACCATCTGCCGTATTCCATGCAGCACCGATAATGTAATTGAGCGATGACGAACTTGACGAGAGAGCCCTGACCGCAAACAGACTGACAGCGGCCACCACGAATCCGACAAATCCAAAAGTTACAAAAACTTTTGCTTTTACTCTCATAGGAACCAACCCCTTGTCCAAAATGTTGGTGATCACCAAAGAATGCAATACGGAAACAGCAACATACGCAACAGAGTGAGCATGATGACTTAGAGTCTAGCCTAAAAATTTCACCGCGCGTTTCTTCGTCCCGGTTTAAGATTTTTTTGGAAGTGAACACAGAGATGAGGCCGGTAAACGTCTGAAGGAAAATGGATCGCTGTCATTGAACCATTGAGAACGAATTCAAAACATTGAAATAAAGTGAGTCTCAGGCCAAAAAATTTCAAAGCCGCTGTTTTTTGACAAATCCCACTATTCCCGAATTTTTTCACGCTTATTTGTGTACATGGCTGCATATGGCTTTATGATAGCGCCACCGATTCACTGAAAGTGTTTTCGCTTTCCCCAACACAAACAAAAGGAGGATATTTATGTCGCAGTGGTGTTCAATCAACTCACGCTTATTTGGTATTGATGTCCGCTCAAGAGTTTCAGAGATCGCGCTGCGATAATCTCGACTTGAGCGAAATATTTACGACCGACTTGTAGCGTCAACCCGAGTTTTTTCCCTCATGCTCGAAGAATTATTGTCAGCTTTGACAACGGCCTTTTGCGCCCAAAATTCTTGAGAACATAATGAGTACTTTTTTAACTGCACAATCCCTGACTCTTTCCTATTCCTCCGCGTCACTTTTTAAAGACCTGAGCCTGACCATTCACCGCGGCGATAAAATCGGCCTGATCGGTCATAACGGCTGCGGCAAAAGCTCGCTGTTAAAGCTGCTCGACGGACAACTGGAGGCCAGTCACGGACAGATTGCAAAAGCCAATTCCTGCCTGATGCGCTATGTGGAACAGCACATTCCGCACGCCTTGCAGGCCGCAACGGTGCTCTCCGCGCTGTCAGAAATGCTGACGGAAGATGAGTACTGGCGGGCAGAACTGCTGCTGGATGAACTCGGCTTCAGTCCTTCGGAATGGCACATGCCCGTCGCCCACTGCAGCGGCGGCCAGCAGATGCGATTGCTGCTGGCACGCGCCATCATCCACCAGCCGGATTTACTGTTGCTGGATGAGCCAAGCAACCATCTGGATTTACCTGCCTTACTCTGGCTGGAGCAATTTTTATCCTCCTGGAGAGGCGCGTTCATCCTGGTGTCCCACGATCAAACCTTGCTGGATGCGGTCACCAACACCACCTGGGTCATGCGCGATCAGGCGCTGCATCATTTTGCCTTGCCTTGTTCGCTGGCCCGGGCCGCCCTGAAAGAAAAAGATGAAGCGGACAGGCTGCGGCATCTCAGCGAACAAAAAGAGATCGACCGGATTGCCAAAAGTGCAAAACGGCTCGCGACTTGGGGCAAGGTTTATGACAACGAAGACCTGGCCCGCAAAGCAAAAACGATGCTGGCGAGAAAGGAGCGCTTAGAGGAGGAACAGACAGAACTGAGTGAAGGTACGCCCTGGACACTCACCCTTCAGGGGGAAGCAATGCCGGCAAACCGGCTGGTTAAAATTACGCCATTTTCGGTCAAATCCCTGGCGGTGAAATCAGCAGCCGAAACCGGGCCGGATCAAGTCACCTTGTTTGAAATCGGCGATATGCGCATCAAAAGTGGTGACCGCATTGCAGTCATTGGCAGCAATGGCTGTGGTAAATCGACCCTGCTCAACCAGCTGTACAACAGCTATCAGGCATCGGAAGACTCACAAAGCACACCACAAGCGGTGACTTTTCACGATCGCTGCCGGTTAGGTTACTACGACCAAACCCAGCAGCAGCTCCGCGATCAGGACACTATCAGTGATGCCTTGTTGTCTTTCGGTTCACTCAGTACAGAACAGTGTAAACGAGCGCTGATCAGTGCCGGTTTTGCGTATGTAAGACACCAGCAAACCGTGGCATCACTCAGTGGCGGTGAACGGGCTCGCCTGCTGTTTGTCGGGCTCACGTTAGCCCGATACCATTTACTGTTTCTGGATGAGCCGACCAACCACCTCGACATGGAAGGCAAAGAAGCGCTGATTGAGACCCTGAATCAGTTTGAAGGTGCAACCTTACTGGTGAGCCACGACCGCAGCCTGATTGAGCAAAGCTGTAACCGGTTCTGGCTGATTCAGCATGGCGTGCTGACGGAATATCTGTCTCCTGAAGCGGTGTATCAGCAACTGTCGTCTCAGCCATCACAGCCTGCTGTTCATGCTGAACCGGGTGAAACCGGTGCGGAACCGTCTGAAACCGGCACAGCAATGAGTGACGAAGAACAGCTGCTGGACCGGCTGATCACACTGGAAACCTTGCTGGAAGAGGATCTGAACCGGCGGCCAAAGCATCAGAAGCCACACCTGCAACAACAGTGGCGGGCTGAAATCGCCCGGCTCAATACCCTGATCTAAAGCACCTTGATCTAAAAAGATAAGCAGCCCCGGGGCAAGTGGAGATTGCCCCGGATTGATGACGAGAACTGGCTTTGACGCCTCACCGATTATTTCTTCCCTACCGGCTATTCCGTACCCATGCTGCTCCGGAGATCAATCATCGACTGCTGGCTGACAATAATGAGGCCTTTCTGAGGACGATTGAGATCAACAACCAGCGTCACCAGGACAGCAAAAGCGAGCACTAAAGGGATCACGGCAATCAGCCTCCGGTTCCCGGTGTAACCTACCTGAGTCCCCAGCGCGATCATGGCAAGAGCTGTGATTGCAGCCAACGCAATCCAGATACTGAGCGGAATCCGGTTCCGCAATGCAGCCGTCACCCTTTTTTCATGCATATCAATCACTTCATTTGTAGCCTGGACCATCAGTGATGTCATGGGGCTTGGATTTTCGATGGCAGCGGAAGAGACCTCTTTCCATAAAAGACGATGGATTTCAGTAGATTTTTCTAAGGCCAGGTTGATGTCACTGCCTTGGACGGCATTCAGGCGAATATCGACATATTCTCTTAAGAGCCGTCTCACCGCTGTGGCAGATTTTTCATCCAGCAAATCGGCTCTTAAATAGGCAGTACCAATAATATTGGCTTCTTCGAGCACATTATTCCGTCTGAGCTCGTGCTGAGAAGATGCAATCGAAAAGGTAAAGGCAAGCACAAAAGCCAGCATGCCCAGTAACCCGCCAACCATTGATCCCAGTGTACTGGGGGCAGCCTTGTCCTTCCGCATATGGGCGTGGTAGCCAAACTGAAAACCTATTTCGCAGAAAATCAGCATGAACAGCGCAATGCCGATAAAGATCAGAGAGATAGGCAAAGATTCTAAAAAACCGACTTTCATATACCACCCCGGTCACTTCAGCTGTTGAATACCTGACGACCACCGCTCGCGTCCGTCAGCCACTGAGTCAGCCACACTTTTAATTAAGCATATGTCGCAAATGCCATAAAGGAAGCACAGTCACTGAGAACCTGATAAATAGGTGCTGTGAGCGCGGAAACCACAAATAAGGAAAGGTGGACGGGTTGGTGATGCAAAATAAAAAACGGCCCTGAGGACAAAGGGCCGTTTCAATCTTTGATGGTGATGTATGCAGTTAAACTGACCTGAGGTCTGAATCCTCAGCAGATCCTTACTTCACCATACCTTTGATGTACTCACCCAGTTCGGAGTGATGCATGATCTTCGAGACCGGAATAATCTCTTTCATCGGACCCCAGGCAAAGACGTTCACAGGCGTATGCGTGTGCGTCCCTGTACCCCAAACGGTGTTTTGTGCTGTTGCCTGTTCACGTGCCAGCAAGTTTCCGCGATCGTTGTACGGGAAGTAAGCATCAAAATCATTGATTGCCGGGACTTCTTCAACAGACAGGTAACTGTGGTTGTCGTGACGGTATGGATTTGGCTTGGTCGTCAGCACGTCTGCTGCCTGAGCAACAGTGATTGGAAAATCGCTGTTTTCATTGACGATTTCAGCCAGTTTCTCCGGAGTTTGCTGGGCTTGATTCAACCCGTCAAACTCAGCGAACATGGTCGCGTAGCTCATCTTCTGGTTGTACAAACCATCCAGGATTTCGAACTTACCAAAGTTGAAATTCGGAGCATAAGCTTGCTTCTGGAAAGCTTTCCCTGAACGTTTTTCAGGTTGCGGCAACCCTTGTGAAGAATAACTGAAGCCGAATGAACCGGTTTCATGGTCAGCAGTGACAATGATTAAGGTATCATCACGACCTTTCGCCCACTGATACACCGAATTGACCGCTTCATCGAACTTGATCATTTCATGCAGCATGGTGCCGGCATCATTACTGTGACCCGCCCAGTCAATCTGGCCGCCTTCAACCATCAGGAAAAAGCCGTCTTTATCTTTAGAAAGCAGATTAATTGCTTTCTCTGTCATTTCTTTCAGTGTTGGTTGTGTCCGTTTCGGGTCGTTTTTAGAATTGCTGTAAGCAATCCCATCATTCATGCCTGAATCAGAAAACAAACCCAGCAGCTTATTTCCATGCGCTTCTTCCAGCATGTCTTTATTAAATGCCAGGCTGTAACCATCGCTTTTTGCTTCCGTCAGCAGGTTACGCTCATCTTTACGCTTGGATTTCAGCTTCACGTCGCCATGTGTCAGTGTCTGCAGGGCTTGATACGTCGCACCTTTGTCATTGACTGACTGAGGAATCCAGTGACGCAGACCGCCGGACAGCATCACATCCGCGCCGGTTGCGAGCATGTCGGAAGCAATGTCGTTTTCAAGAGAACGGTGTGGCTGATGAGCCGCGAATGCTGCAGGCGTGGCATGCGTCAGGCGGGTATCTGAAACCAGACCGGTCGCTTTCCCAAGACGCTTCGCTTTTTCAAGCACGGTTTCAACCGTGTTGCCTTGGGCGTCGATACCAATCACTTCTGAAGCGGTATACACCCCGGTCGCCAGCATAGTTGCTGAACAAGCTGAATCGACAACAATGGCTTCGCCCGGATTCGTCATTGAAGCGCCGATGACCCCTTCCTGAGCGAGTTTATACAAGGCCGTGGTTTCACCCTTGTACACTGAATGTGGCGCATTTTTCGCGTAGGTTTCCAGCAAGCCGACTTGCTGTGGTCCCATACCGTCACCAATCATTAAGATGACGTTTTTAATTTCTGCCGATAATGCTGAAAAAGAGATTGTAGAAGTTGCAGCGGCTAAAATAAGAGGTTTGACTATATGTTTCATCTTGGTACCCAAATATAAATGCGGCGCCAGTTAAACAATCTTTTTTGACGTTTTTATTGCAGCAATAAAAAGGTTTTATTGACGCAATCAATCACAATACCCCATTCATCATTGAAATCTGCGAGTATTGATGAGCAGAAAAGTGATTCGAAATCGTTGTTTACTCAGTCATCACCGGTCAGCTTCTGCCTGGCGTCACCGGGCGCTTTATTCTGTTCAATTCATATTTCAACGGCGAGACATTTGATCCAAGTCATGGATTCCCCTTCATTTCCCGCCCCGCCATGCAGTATGATGGCTGTCACTTAGTTCTGCGGTAAGACGGATATACAATGACCATCAGCAAACCTATCCCGACCAATATCATCACCGGCTTTCTGGGCGCCGGAAAAACCACGGCAATCCTGTCTCTCCTGGCACGCAAGCCAGCCGATGAAAAATGGGCCATTCTGATTAATGAATTTGGCAATGTCGGCGTAGACGGCGCAATGCTGGATCAGCAGGGTGCGATCGTGAAAGAGGTACCGGGCGGTTGTATGTGCTGTGTGGCTGGACTGCCAATGTCTGTCGGCATCAATGCCCTGCTGGCACAAAATCCGGACCGCCTGCTGCTGGAGCCAACCGGACTGGGCCACCCGAAAGAGATCATCAATAAGCTGACCTCAGACAGTTATGCGAAATATATTGATCTGAAAGCGACCATTACGCTGGTTGACCCAAGACAGTTTTCAGACAGTCTCTATACCGACAACCAGAATTTTCAGGACCAGATTGCGCTGGCCGATGTCCTGGTCGCCAACAAAATTGATGCCTGCTCAGACTACGATCTGCTGATGTTCGAGCAATACGCGAATGAATGCGAGCCCGCCAAACAGACCCTTGCACAGGTGAAGCAGGGACAGCTGGATTTATCGCTGCTGGAAGTGCCCCGCATTCAACGTCAGGCCGCGCACAGCCATCACCATGATCACAGCAGTGACGATGCTGCGCCGCTGCCGGGTCTTGAACTGGCACCGGGCGAAACCTTTGTGCGCAGAGAAAACCACGGACAGGGCTACCACAGCTGCGGCTGGTTCTTCGCCACCGATTTAGTGTTCGACTTCTCACAACTCTTTACCCTGTTTACCAACCTGAACGCACAACGGGTCAAAGCCGTGGTGAACACTGGACGGGGATGTTTTGCATTCAACGTCGTGAATCAGGTAGTCTCGGTGAACGAACTCACACTGGAAGGGTTTGAGTCCCGCATTGAAGTCATCGACAAAGACATCCTGCCCTGGGATGAGCTGGAAGAGATCTTATGCTCTTTGGCTAAAAAAGCCTGATTACTGCTATTGTTAATCAATGATTTGGGATCAACTTGCCACCTGAATTTACGCAAGGAGCAATTATGCTAAACCCATCAACGGCGAAAGCCGTCATCGACCATGCGCTGTTTCTCGGCGCAGATTTCGCCGAACTGTTCGTCGAGCACCACCAGTCGGGCTCTGTCGAGTTCAATGCAGGTGATGTCGATAAAATTAACGGCGGTATCGACTTTGGTATCGGTATCCGTTTGTTCTTCGGTCATAAAGTACTGTACGGCTACACCAACAGTACCGAAGAAGAGGAACTCAAGCGGGTCACCAGCCTGCTGGCGGCTAAAGACAGCCGCGACCAGATTGCTCAGGCTGCCGCACTGAACTTTACCCGACTGGCCGACCGCCATCCGGTGCATCAGCCTTTGTCTCAGGATGCCAATCTGGAAGCGAAAATTGCTTTCCTGCGCGCCACCGACAAAGCAGCCCGTGCGGAAAACGACAAAATCGCTCAGTTCATTGGCCGCATTCTGCAACGCCAACAGCAAATTGAAATTTTCAACTCCAACGGCCTGCACATTGGCGATACCCGCCATTACACCCGAATTGCGGCAACTGCTGTGGCACAAAACGGCAGTGAACAGTCCACCGGTTTCGAAGCACCGGGCGCGCTGACCGGCTGGGAATTCAATACCAGCATTGACCCGACTGGCCTGGGCCAACAAGTAGCGAAACAAGCGATGATCAAGCTGACGGCAGAGAACTGTCCGTCCGGCGAAATGCCCGTGATCATCGGCAACGGTTTCGGCGGCGTGATTTTCCACGAAGCCTGCGGCCACTTGCTGGAAACGACTTCTGTTGCCAAAAAAGCCTCGGTATTCCATGACCAGATGGGTGAAATAATTGCCAGTCCTGTGGTCAGTGCTGTCGATGACGGCACCATGGAAAATGAGTGGGGCTCCATCAACATTGACGACGAGGGCATGGCCACTCAGCGGACTCAGCTGATCAAAGACGGGAAGCTCACCAGCTTCATGGTGGATCAGATGGGCGCGAAGAAAACCGGCTTTGCGCCGACAGGTTCCGGCCGTCGTGAGTCTTACAAATTCGCGCCGACTTCCCGGATGCGCAATACCTTCATTGAAGCGGGCGACAGCAGCCTGGATGAGATGATTGCCAGTGTCGAGAAAGGTATTTTCGCCAAGAAAATGGGCGGCGGTTCAGTCCAGCCGGGAACAGGCGAATTCAATTTTGCGGTGCAGGAAGCTTATCTGATCGAAAACGGCAAAATTACCCGTCCGCTGAAATCAGCCACCCTGATCAGCACCGGTCCGAAAGTCCTGAAAGAGATCAGTATGGTCGGACAGGATTTCGAACTGGCCGCCGGCATGTGCGGCTCGGTCAGTGGCTCGGTTCCGACAACAGTTGGACAGCCGGCGCTGAAAGTAGACAACATTCTGGTGGGAGGTAACTGATGGCGGATCAACAAACCCTGCAACACGCCATGGAACAAGTGCTGGAACTGGCTACAGCAGCCGGTGCAGAAGCGGATGTCCTGGCCAGCAACAGCCATAACCTGTCGCTGAAAGCCAACAACGGCGAGCTGGACGAGTACAAAGTCACGTCCGGTCAGGTGATTGGTGTTCGCGTCGCCAAAGACGACAAAGTAGCCACCAGCTATTCCGAATCGCTGCATCCGGACAGTCTGAAGCTCATGGTAGAACAGGCGCTGCAAAGTGCTCAGTACACCAAAGCCGACGCACATCAGCGCATTCAGGCGGAAAACAGCCGTTTGACGACCACTCATCCGGAAATTTATCAGCAGGATGATGCGGAGATTGATCAGAAGATTGCTCTGTCACTGTCTCTGGAACAAGGTGTGATCGGCAAAGGTGCGAAAAGTGCGCCCTACAATGGTTTTGGCGAGTCCGACAGCCTGAGTCTGCTGGCAAACACCCGTGGCAGCTTCTGTCAGCACAGAGAGCGTTCCACGTACTGCTATACCTATGCGCTGATCGATCAGGACGGCAAACAGGCCATGCATGGCGGCATGTCATCCGGACGCCGTTTTGCCGAGCTGGACCCGCAGTACTGCATCAGCCACGGCGTTGAAACCGCGATGGCCCTGTTAGACGGCGGCCCGATTGCAACCGGCAAGTATGCGGTCATCTTTAACCTGAGCGAGCTCAGCAGTTTGTTCGGCGCGTTCGGCATGTGCCTGTCCGGCCAGTCGGCCATGAAAGGCATCAACCCATGGCGTGACTCACGGCATCAGCAGGTGGCCAGCCCGCTCCTCACCGTCAGCGATATGGCTTACATGGAAGGCGGTTCTGCCATCAAAGCGTTCGACAGCGAAGGCTTCGCGACGCAGGACACCATTTTAATTGGTGAAGGCCAGCTGCAAAGCCTGCTGCATAACAGCCATACGGCCAGTTATTTCGGCATTGCCAATACGGCCAACGCCTCCCGTTCTGCGAAAGGTGGTCTGGGTGTGGCGTCGCGTCATCTGATGATTGCTGAAGGTCAGAGTTCCGAGGCCGAAGTCACCGCAGGTGAATATCTGGAACTGGTCGAGTTGCAGGGCGTTCATTCCGGTGCTGATGCGATCAGCGGCGATTTCTCCTTCGGCGCCAGCGGCTTCCTGTGCCGCGACGGCAAACGCATTCAGCCGGTCCGGGGCATCACCGTTGCCGGAAACTTCTATCAGATGATCAAAGCCATTGATGCGGTCGGGAATCAGCTGGAGAACGATTATGAGCGCGATTTCTTCGCACCGAAAATTCGTTTTAACAGCCTGAGTATCGCCGGAAAATAAATGCGCTTACCGTCCTCAAAAGCGAGCTTCGGCTCGCTTTTTTTGTTTAGGTAAACAATCGATTATCTCACCCGATAGCTGAATCCGGATCGAGCAGATAATACACATTCACGGATGCTGCGCCGAGCTCGGGATCCAGATATCCCTGAACACTTTCGATGGAGTCGGCTTCCCAGACACACTGGCAGCAGTGGTTGTCTTTATCGAGTAATGCCGTCCGGAGATGCAGCCCTTCCGGCGGCTGTCCCAGTGCTGACCCAGCCTTTTGTGAGAACAGCTCGACGTCCGTAATATTGTGTTCCGTCGCGATAAACATGCAAAATTCCTCAGTCAGCTCCTTACCTGAGTATAGGAGCTGAGCACGAGTCTTCCTGTCTGGTCTGTCGTCGCTTATGCGCTGGCAGGCAGTTCTTTGCGGGCCTCAATGGCCTCGATGGTTTCGCGGAGCTTTGGAGAAATGCTGGCTTTGGTGTTGTTTTTGAAATCAAACATCACCACCAATGCAGTCCCGCGCGTGGTCACCGCACCCATTTTTTTACTGAAGATCTCGTATTCCATGGTGAAGCGATCGTCTTCGATCCGGGTGACTTTCGAGCCGACCAGCAGAGTATCCGGGTAAGTGACCGGCAAGCGGTAGCGGGCGCTGGTTTCACCGAGTACAGGTCCGACACCTGTATCTTTCATGTCGTCCATCAAAGCGGCTTCTTGGAAGTAATCCAGTCGCGCGGTCTCGAAATAACGGAAATAAACCACGTTGTTCACATGATTCAGGGCATCCATTTCACCCCAGGCAACAGGAATTTCAGTGATCACCGGGTACTGCTGAAGAATTGCGTCCATCTTGATTCCTCAAGGATAAGGTTAGAGTTTTTAATCTAACCTTTCCGCAACATAACCACAACATCCGGCCTCAGAAATGAGAAGTCAGTGAGTGACGACGCATCAGGACGCCGTTCGGGCAACACGCGCAGTATTTACAGAAAATCCATCCCGTAAAGGATTTCGCCGCAGTGACGACATTTGAATTTGTAAACAGCCGGGTTTCCGCCCTTCTCGTACGTACTCAGAATATCCTGCCAGATTTCCGCTTTCAGCAGATGGCGGCTCAAAAACGCCTGCAGGGCCTGTCCGCTGAGCGCTTTCAGTTCCTCGGGTTCAGCAAAGCCATGAAATTCGCAGGCGTCTCCGCAATGATCCAGCCAGACTTCCTGCTGCCAGGACTGATAACCCGGCGTGCGCTGGCAGACCTCGGCGATCACATCGCGGTTCAGGCCCGCGCCGTCCAGCGGAAAGTCATCAGAGTAATACGCTTTAAATGCCTTGGCAGCCGAACCGTCAGCAATACACCAAGGGCACAGCCACTCGATATCACGCTGAGAATAAATACTGCCACTGTACAGGTATCCACGCGCCTCACCACAGCAGTCGCAAACTTTCATGCTTTTCACGACGGCACCGGTTGCCAGTGGATCCGGATGATATGTGAATTTCGGAAGTGTCACTATTTGTATCCTTTGTCAAACCGATGGCTTTGCAGAGCCATTCTCATCGTTTCACACCAAAGCAAACAAGAAACCTTGGCATCAATCCAATGCGGCGAATATGCGACAGAATTTAGCCACACATGAGGGTTCTGACAGAGTGGATGAGAAAATCCGAAGCGTGATCACTTTATCGACAATCGTATCATAATGACCGGGTCCCCTCCGGGTTCGTCCGGCGCACAGCAATCTCCGGGTGGATAAGCTTTCACCAGTTATGACAAGCCTGTGCAAATTTCCGGCTCAAGGCCTGAATTCCCGGTAATTTCATACGGTCTGACTGCTTTTTTCCGGTATCCTTGCCCGCCAATCGATAACGAATGTGCCGGGCTCACAGCCCAGCCAAAGAAAAACGCACTTATGGTTTCAGACAACGCAATTCCCGGGAGAAGCAATATCCGCTTTCCGAAAGGCCGTTTTGCCATGTGGACGGTGTACAGCTTTACCGGCGCCTCAATCTTGGCTTCAATCATTTTTTCGCTCTTGCTGTTTTTATCTATCGACGAGAACCCGGTCATGCAGGTGCTCTTTGGTGGACTGGCGGTCATTTTCGAACTGGGTAAATTCTTTGCCTGGTATGAATTTGGCGAGCGACGCGCCAGACGCAGCTACACCGGTGCGGCCTCTGCTTTTGCTTTCTATTCCGTGCTGGCCGCAATTTCTATCGGCGGCTCCGTGGGCGGTATCCAGAGTGCGACCAATCAGGCACAAAGCCATGTCAGCGTTCAGCAAAGCAAAATCAATGCTTACAACATGCAGATTGAAGCAATCGAAAAACAGATTGCTCTGAATAACGTGGCTGCGCAGAAATATATCCAGATGGCGCGCATTGCCACCGGGGTCACCCGGATCCAGCATGAAAACAGTAAACTCCGCAAACAGCAGCAGGCGCTGGCCATAGAAAGGGACAACCTGCCCGTCGTCAGCCAGGGATCGGTGCTGGGTCTGATTGACGGTCTGGCCAAGACCCTCAGAGTCAGCGCTGAATCCGCGCAGCTTGGACTGGTGATTTTCCTGTCTGTTTTACTGGATTTCTTTGCTGCTTTCTTTGTCGGGCTGATCGGTGAAGAGCTGCGTTTCCGCCAGAACTTCAACCGCAAGCACGCAATTTATGTCTCGGATACAACGGTGCGGCAATCTGACGCCATGCACAATCAAACATCCGATGAAACCCGTTCGACAAACGCCGTGACTGAAAGCTCAGCCAGTCTGGCAACACTTGCGCTGGAAGCAGCCCACGAGGACCAGCAACAGAAAGAACAGACTGAAGCGGTAAGCCCGCAGTCACCTTATGAGCGTGTCGTCGACGCGCTGACATCCAATGCGGTCAGTTGCTCGAAACGCGCCATCATCCGGGCACTCAAGCTGACCGCAGAAGAAGTCGATGCTGTGTTCCACCAGATGATGCAGGAAGGCATGGTCAGCAAGAAGCCAAACCATCACTTCCAGTGGCACGGCGTTCAGGCCGCAACTGAAGAAGCAACATCGGCAAGCTGATCTCTCTCTGCTCAGGGGCAGTGGACATCAGGGATCGTGAACACGAAAAAGCGGGAGCAAACCTCCCGCTTTTTTTCGTTCTGAAAACGATATTCAGGGAATCAGCAGGGTGGGTTTTGCTTCAATGGACAACGCAAAGTCAATCTCCCAGCTCATGCCATCCATGTTCAGGCGCCCGTCGGGTACCCCGTCCAGACCCGGTTGGCCGGTGTCAGCCACTTCCCATTGCTGCGTTCGCGGATCGGACACATTACTGAAGTTATCCCCTTGCGAAGCATCATCGAGTGTCATGATGTAATGCTTGTTATTGATCAGGGCTGCACCATAGACCCGGACACTATGGCCTCCTTTCCATTCGCCGTTCAGGTCGTACCAACTGAACAGAATCGTGACGGCACGACCTTGCGACAGCTCATTAAAAATCCACTCCCATGTCGGGAAATCGCCTTCTCGCTGTGAGGTCAATCCCCCCATGCTGACCGTTCCATTGTCGCAGTCTGCATTATCGCCCAAAACCATCGAGTTGCTGCCCTGATGACGAAAATGCGCCACATCCAGCGGGCCGGAAACCGGATCGGTCAGATAGCCAAACACGCCGCGGATCAACCCGCAGAAACTCGTGTAGTCGCCACTGTCGAGATCATGCACATTATCCCTGCGGCCATAGCTGTCGATGTTCGCAACCAGACTGTTTTCAGGGTCAGGCGTCCAGATCGTCACATCGCCTGCGGTGCCGATTTTACCGATCCCGCGGATATGTAGCTGAGGCACACGCCAGGCGAGCGGCAGATTGTCATAACGATCTTCCAGATACTGCAGCGCGTTGGCATTGGCGATGGGAATACACTGATTGCGCGCTGAATCCAGATTCGGCTGATCCGCCTGAATGACCTGAACCGGAAAACTCAGATCATCCGGGACTGACGGTGCGGGTAAAACCGGTTGTGGCGGTCTGCCAAGCGACAGCGTATTCGGGATTGACGATGACACCGGATTGACCCTGCCATCCACGTGCCCGGCACCTTCTGCGTTCACAACGGTCGTACGAACCGGGTACATCTGCGGCGGAAACTGAGCCGCAAACTGCACGATATCTGTGATATTCGGTAACGGCTGCGGCGAGAACAGCACTGTCGCTCTGAGGCGCTGTATCTGCCCTGCCCCATCTGTGCCCGGACGTAAGTCGAAATAGACCGTTGCATCCGCATGTTGATTCACGGCCTGGTGATTCACGGTGTGGGTTTGTGAGACATAGCGATCATTTTTCCGGTGATTGTGCCTGATATCACTTTGATCATTGCTATCCCAGACATCGTGACCGGCCCAACCGTGAGGACGATTCCTCTCGAAATCACCTTTCATCTTGTGCTGTTTTCCCGTTGAGGAGGTGGGGCCCGAGACAAATAAGTTATCGACGGACCAGACGGGCGTGCCAGCACTTGAACCGGAATCCGGATATAAGAACACGTTCACGTAACCGGGACCGACAGGTTTACCATAGCGATCAGACAATTGTGCCAGCCTCACTCTGAATTGCCCCCAGTCACTCGCGGCGATGGTGCCAATCTCAAGATCAAACGTGACTTGCTCAAAAGCCACCGTCCTTCTGTCCAGCGGGAAGATCTTTGCCCGATCGGCAGAACCAGACACCCGGGCGTCCGTCGCATAGAAATCATCACCGGCATCTGCTGCAGATGTGAGACCCCATCCAAGCATGAGGGTGAAAAACAGAATCGGCATTTTTTTCATTATGATGCACTCACAGATTCAGATACCTGATTGATCAGCGCAGACCAAAACAGGCATGGTCTGACACCTTGTTAAAGATGCAATGTCATGAGTATAGAAATCTGGATACGAAACTTTTCCGGCAAGTGAGACGGCAGACAACACAACAGAGGTAACCTGCTGAATGGCAGCGTATTAAGGTTTTTGAAACAGCGTCTCAAACAGAAATGGCTCATCGAAATGGCGCTGGCCGATAAACGCCGTCGCATGATGCCCTGACTGACGCTGAGTCCCCGCAGACGGAATCCCGAATGGCCAGAGATAAAAACGTTCTGCACGGACACTTTCAGGTAGCATCCCCTGCTGATCAAACAGGCTCTGATGATGGTTGCCGGACGCCGGCAGACTGCGGAGTTGCTGATACGACAGAACGGTCAACGGCCGGGTCGGGTCATCCGAATTCGACCAGCGCACATCTTTAATCATATGTTCGCCATGGCTCAAAGTGACGGCCAGTTTTCCGGCTGGTTGTCTGGCAGACTCGCCTGACCAAATTCGCAGGGTCACGGGCCACTCCACCGCATTGTCCAGTGAGGCAAATTTGAGTTGCGGCGCCAGGGCAAAGACCATGTGGTAACACCCGCAATGGTGAATACTGTCCATCAGATAGGGCTGCCCGTCCGGGTCGAGCGTCAACCGGAGTAAGACCCCGTCAAATGGTCCTGCATAAAGATCAAACGACGAGCGTGCCGTCCGGTTCGCAAACCAGAGACTGTAGTTGAGCTGCATCAGCGTCTGGCCATAAAAGCGGGTGTAACTCACGTGAGTATAAACAGACGGTGTCCGGGTAATGATACTTGGCTGGCCCGACGTGACATATTTCACCTGTCCGGGAAAGTCATCCCGGGAACGCGTTTCAACCTGAACCTCCGGCGCATAGTATTGAAGCAGCCGCTGCTGTTGCGCCTCCGTCAAAACCGGCCAGTTCAGAGCAGACTGATTGCCTGCCTGTTCAAACCATTGCCGGATTTGTGTACGGCTCAGCGGAGGCTTTTCATGGACCGCATACCGGATCACATCGCTATCGGCAGGCTGAATAAACTGACTGATTAAATGACGTTTCTGTTTGTCGATGGACGGCCTGGCAACATACCGGCTGATCGGGTACAGACCCAGCACCCGCTGCCAGGTGACGTAGTCTGAGGGGAAATCCGGCGGATTCGAGCTCAGTACAGACCAGAACATCGAATGATACTGGCTGTATCTGACCAGCTGTGCGGCACATGATTCCAGCGCCTGTGCCTGATAACCGGCTTTTTGCGGCAGGTTCTGATATTCAGCCTGTCGCTGCATCTTTGCCTGATGCGCAACGTAAGCCAGCCACTGCTGCTGACTGGCGCGAGAGGTCAGCCCGGTCAGCATTGACAGGCTGAACCGGTCAAAAGCAAGATGCGGAAACCTCGGATCCCACACCAGCTGCGCATCTTGTACCCCCTGCGCCTGAACCGTTCGCTTAAACCCGGTGAGCAAATCAAGACAATGGCTCTGCGATTGCGTATAGATTTGTTTCTGGGCCGGTACTGAATCCGGAACCGGCTCGGGCACGGAGGTGCACGCAGTGACCAAAACCAGAAAAAACGCAGCCAGAAAACGCATGATCGTCCCTTTTCGTGAAGCTCTCTTGAGTATAACGAAGTCGCCTCAGGTTGCCCGGCACAGCAGGCTTTGCTCCCCTGAACTCCGGCAGCGCGCCACAGAACAAGGCACATAAAAAAGCCCGCATCTGGCAGCGGGCTTTCTCATTTCATGGCAAATTGAATTAAGCGTTGTCCGGCACCTGAATCACACCGCGGCGGATCTGATCCAGTTCAATCGATTCAAACAGTGCCTGGAAGTTCCCTTCACCAAAGCCTTCATTCCCTTTACGCTGGATAATCTCAAAGAACACAGGACCAATCACAGTGTCCGTAAAGATTTGCAGCAGAATACCGGTTTCGTCACCATCGATCAGAATCTTCAGATCTTTCAGCTTCGCCAGATCTTCCTGATGACCCGGAATACGCTTGTTGACGCCTTCATAATAGGTGTCAGGCGTATCCATAAACTGCATGCCGTGTTTCTTCAGCTGTGCAACCGTCTCCAGAATGTTGTCCGTGCTCAGGGCGATATGCTGGATACCTTCACCGTTGTATTGATCCAGATACTCTGCGATCTGTGACTTGTCATCGCTTGATTCATTAATCGGAATCCGAATCTTACCGCACGGCGCTGTCATCGCACGGGACAGCAGGCCAGTGACTTTCCCTTTGATGTCAAAGTGACGAATTTCACGGAAGTTCGCAATGCGCTCATAGAAACCCGCCCACAGATCCATGTTGCCTTGCTTCACGTTGTGCGTCAGGTGATCCAGGGTATTCAGGCCCGCATCCAGCGTTGCCAGACGCTCTTTGTAGTCCGGATAGTAATCAAAATCGATCTCATAGATATCGTGCTCACCATAGCGGTCGACCAGATAAATCAGCGACTCACCAATCCCGTAAATAGCCGGAATGTTCAGCTCCATCGGACCGGCCTGTGCAGGACAGGCTGTTGCGCCGTTTTCAACTGCATGAGCAAGTGCTGCGTTGGAATCTTTCACACGAAATGCCATCGCATTCACGCTGGCACCGTGCACGCCGGCAAAGCCTGCAGCCTGAGAATGCAGCTCACCATTCACAATGAAGTTGATGTCACCCTGACGGTACAGCCAGACTGATTTATGTTTGTGCTTTGCAATTTCTGCAAAACCCATCAGACGGAACAGGTTTTTGAGGTTGGCAATCCCCTCAGGGGTCGGCGCCGTATATTCAACAAACTCAAAGCCGTCCGTGCCCATAGGATTTTTCATCATTTCACTCATCCGTTTATCCTCACATGTTGATTGCTAGGGTCTGTTGACCTGTTCAGCGATTTCTTACCTATAGAATTAGCACTACTGAGGTCCGGTTGAGAAGCCAGATGTAAAACTAAGGTTAACGTGATGTAAAAACCTTTTGTAAACCCTGCTTGCCAACCCAAAACCGCGTCCGGCTTCCCCTCGCAGAGCAGCATTTGAAAAGGCCGTAAAAACCTGAAACATCATGAAATCAAGCCATGTCATAAAATTGAAAAATAGTGTAGAAAGCTTTACATATGCGTATGCGCCGGAAGACTGGCTTAGCTATGGTTATAAGGCTGATGATCTTTCACGGTCATGATTGCAGTGGGTAACCGGGGTTTTCCCTGAAACGTGACTGTGCCGTGAACCGATCTCATTTCAATACATCAACACCGAAGGAAAAGGTCAGCGGTCCCCGGGGAGAAGATCGTTATGAACATGAATAAAAGGGACAAACTTCGCTTACCTGAACGGAAAAAAAGCCAGGTCAAACTCAAAAAAGAAAGCGCCATTTATCTGCCGACATATCATTTCTTAAAAGGTGAGTTTCACCACGCCCGTCGTCATGAAACCGGGCTGGTCCGGGATGACGATACAGAGTTTCTGCATCAGTACCGTGTGGCTTTGAGACGCTGCCGTGCCATCATTGGTCTGTTAAGCCCGCTGTTTGTCCCAGAACAAAAACTCATGCTGCAAAATGATCTTAAAACCCTGATGCAGAAAACCAATGCCTTGCGGGATCTGGATGTTTACCTGGACAACATGGAGCCCTTTTTTTACGCGCTGGAGCATCAGTATCATCAGGGGTTGACGCTCTTTTTCAATGATCTGCTGGATAAACGCACCCAGGCGTTTCATGACGTCAAAGACTGGCTGAAATCTGACGAATACGAGCAGCAATGTGCGCAAATCGCCGGGCTGATCAATGAGATGGAAAACAACCCGACGCCTGCCGGGAAAAGACTGTGCCTGCCGACAGCACAAAAGCGGATCTGGAAGCGATTCAGTCAAACCCTGTCGTTATGTCAGGCTGTCGGGTACAACCATCCGGACGAACAATTGCATCAGCTCAGAATCTCATGCAAAAAGCTGCGTTATCTGCTGGAGTATTTCGCGCCGCTTTTTCCCGGGAAAGTGATCAAAGAACAAATCAAGCAACTGAAGGCTTTGCAGGAATCTCTGGGGGAGTTCAACGACAGTTCGGTACAAATGACTTTTCTCAGCCAGTATCTGGCACAGCAGAAACCGGAATCAAGACGCCACACTGCGATTTCTCATTTACTGGAATTCAGTGAGAAGCAGCATGCAGACCACAAAATCAGTGTGGTTGATCATGTCAGTCAGTACACGTTTGCGACGCATCAGAAAAGTTACGAAAAGCTGTATCAGCCTTAAACACGACGTCCAAAATGCGCGGTCACACACATTTCATTGCTGCATTCTCATTCATCAGTAGAGGCTGAGAACCCAATCACGCTTTATTTTCAGCACTTTGCTAAAGATTAGATATGGCTTACATGGAAGGAAGTGTGTATGAAAAAAACAATCAAAACCATCCCACTGATTCTCTCAGCGCTGTCTGCACTGGCAGTGACGCCACAAGCAATGGCAAATGATCCCCAGAAAGCATTTATGGATGACTGCCTCCAGACCTATCACAATGAATCACTCTGCCTGGGGTATGCCTTGGGGGTCTTTCATACTGTCTCAGCAATACAGTGTAACCAGCATGACTCGCAACCGCTTCATTCGCTGACTCAGTCCGGCCCGGCAGTTCTCACTGAAGGTGCCAAGCGGGTCCGCCTCTCCATTGAAGCAATGCAGCCTGCACTGAACAAAGCCAGCGCTTGCCATCAGATGCCTCAGGGAAGCTCCAGTTAATCAAACCAGTTCGTTTCACCAGTGACCGGCCCAACAACCACATTGCGTCCGGTCACCCATCGTCCCCCGCTTATCCTTTCAGCGCCGCCTGAATATCCGACTCCAGCGCATCAGGTTTAGTGATCGGAGCATAACGTTTGATCGGTTTTCCGTCTCGCCCAATCAGGAACTTCGTGAAATTCCATTTGATCTTTTTCCCGAACAGACCCGGTAGCGTTTCGGTCAGATAAGCATACATCGGATGACGTTGCGGGCCATTCACCTCAATTTTTTCAAACATCGGGAAACCAACGCCGTAATTGAGTTCGCAGAATTCACTGATTTCATCACCGCTTCCCGGCTCCTGCTGACCAAACTGGTTACAGGGAAAGCCAAGAATCACAAGCCCCTGCTCTCTGTACTTCTCGTACAGGGCCTGTAACCCCTGATATTGCGGCGTAAAGCCACATTGACTGGCCGTGTTAACCACCAGCACCACTTTTCCCTCAAAGGCACGCATCGGCTGCGATTCACCCTGCAGTGTATTGGCCGAAAAATCATAAAATGCTGTCATACGCCGCTCTCCTTATTTGTCAAGATTATCATCCGTTTAGCAAACTTTAGCAAACCGCAGCATTTCCCGTATACTGACGGTTATTCCCCAGTATCCCGGAGTTCCTTTGTCTTCCCTCAGCCATTATCTGACTGAAATGGGCGTCCATACCCTGTTCTGTCATCAAGCCGAAACCCCCAGTCTGAAAACGCTTCTGGCGCATCTTGATGCAGAATTTGCCCGTATTCAGTCGATGCGACCAGACAAAAGCGATGCCGATCTGCTGCTCGGACTCATGACAAAAACCCACCTTGCAGCATTAGAACAACTTCAGCAGACCGAAGACAAAAGCGAAGCCATGCAAACGCTTTTTGTTCAGACGCTTGGCGCCGATCATGCCGAACGTTTTACCAATCAGTACCAGACCGACTGCATCATGGTCACCCGGTTGTGGATGCTGGTTCTCGGCAATCAAAACATGGACTTCAGTTATGTGGCTGAGCATGCAGAATCTACCGCGGCGTTGCTGTTCCCTGAAGAAAAGACCGGGCTGAGCCACAGCCGTGCCGAACAGATACGACGCCAGTTCATGCAGGCTTATTATCACGGACAATCTGTATCTCAGCTTCCGTCTGAACAAAATCAGGTCAGGCCGTCTGTACCGGGCAAGTTAAAAGCAATTTATCGCTGGCTTCGGCAGGTGTTACGAAGAAAAACCGGATAAATAAATCTTTTCCCCGGACAAAACGACAGTTACAAAAGACAAAAAAGTGAAAACAGAAAGAATAATTGATTTGAAATCAGGTTATTAAAATCAATTTTTTCCCTTTCAGGGAATAATCTGAAATTTTTATCCTTGGATAAGTTTTTGATATTTTATTAATTTAACAATTAGCTATACATAATTTACAAAATAGATCGTTGCGTGTTTTTTAATCATCCCTATAATACCGCCTACGCTTTAACCAAGTATGTTGTTCCTTTATATACTCTCACCACAGGTGTTGCTGCGGACTGGCTTTCAGCCTTTAACCCCTCACCTCTGGTAGCTCGAGTATATTTATTTCCCCCGCCTGTCATTTATTTGACAGGCGTTTTTTTTGCCCGCTTTTCAGAGCTTTTTTACAGAACAGGATGCAGCTGAACCTGCAGATAATGCGCCAGCCGCTGCTGTAATTTTTCTTTCTCTTCTTCCGGCAAAAAACTCGCCCGGATCGCATTGGCACTGAAGGCAGCCATTTCCTCTTTCGTCACCGCAAAAGCATGGGCAACCGCCAGGAAATTATCCGTCATGTACCCGCCAAAATAAGCCGGATCGTCCGAATTAATCGTGACGCACAATCCCTGCCGCAGCAAATCCACAATGTTGTGATCCGCCATTCGTTCAAACACCCGGAGTTTAATATTCGACAGCGGGCACACCGTCAGCGGCATCTGACTCTCGGCCAGCGCCTGTACCAGATCTGGGTCCTGACTGCATTGCACCCCATGGTCAATCCGGGAGACCCGCAACATGGATATCGCATCGCGAATATGACTTGCAGGTCCTTCTTCTCCAGCATGGGCGACGGTCAGAAATCCGGCATTAAATGCCTGTTCAAACACCCGGCGAAATTTTTCCGGCGGATGTCCCTGTTCTGAAGAGTCCAGACCGACCCCAATGATGTATTCCTGATAGGACATGGCCTGCGCCAGCGTCTCAAATGCCGCCTCCTCACTGAGATGGCGTAAAAAACACAGAATTAGCCGGCTCGAGATATCCAGTTTCTGTTCCCCGTCGGCCAATGCCCGGGTGATCCCCGCCATCACCGTCTGAAAAGCCACCCCGCGTTCGGTGTGCGTTTGCGGATCAAAAAAGATCTCGGTATGCATGACATGATCCTGCTGACAACGCAGCAGATAAGCCCAGGTCAGATCGTAAAAGTCCTCTTCAGTCTGCAGCACCTGCGCCCCGAGATAATACACATCCAGGAACGATTGCAGGTCGGTAAACTGATAAGCCTCTCTTGCAGCCGCCACACTGTCGTACGGCAACGCAATATGATTCCGTTGTGCCAGCTGAAACATCAGCTCAGGCTCTAATGTCCCTTCGATATGGACATGTAATTCAACTTTCGGCAGGGTTCGGATGAAGCTTTCCATGCATTGACCTCTTCGCGCGACACATAGGTAATTGTTTAAAGTGTAGATTGCGAGAGGGCGGTGTTGGGGAGATTTTCCCTGCTGAGATGTGCAGACAGCAGGGAATGCAGTCAGTGATTATTTCTGTTTTGGCCGGAAAACGTGAATCACAGACTCGTCGTTTTCCAGATATGGGCCTTCCATCAGATCGATGCAGTAAGGAATCGCAGGGAACACAGCATCCAGACATTCACGAATGGATTTCGGCTTACCCGGCAGGTTTACAATCAGGGTATCGTCGCGCAGCCCGGCCGTCTGGCGGGACAGAATCGCCGTCGGCACAAACTTCAGTGATTCAGCACGCATCAGTTCACCAAAGCCCGGCATCATCCGGTCACAGACCGCTTCCGTCGCTTCCGGGGTCACGTCGCGTTTCGCCGGACCGGTACCCCCTGTGGTCACAATCAGACAGCACTCTTCTTCATCAGACATACGGATCAGCGTGGATTCAATCACATCACGCTCATCAGGGATCACTTCGTAAACAGGTTCCCAGGGTGACGTCAGATAGTCGTTCAGTGTATCAATGATGGCCTGACCGGAAATATCTTCGTACACGCCAGCACTTGCACGATCACTGACGGTTACAATCCCTATTTTCGCTGTTGTCATTTGTTCTCCTCAGGTTCTCATCAAACCGGCCACATGATGTGGCCGGACTGAGGTCAAGTGTAAGCAATCTTGGCTGAGGGGAAAACCTCTGAGCAACGTTTATGGCAAATCAAACACCAATGCTGTTGCCGGAACTTCACCGGAATTGGATACAATCAACTTAGGTAACTGTTCCGCTTTCAGGCCGTCTCCGGGCTGAAGTGTTTCAGTGCCCGCAGTCAACGTTCCTTTGACCTGATGAATGTAGAATCGTCGACCGGCCTGCAGTGTTAACGTCAGGGACTCCCCTGCCGGCAGAATCAGCTGACTGAGACGGGCATCCTGTTTAATCGACAGCGTGCCATTTTCGCCCTCAGGCGTAATCACAGAGGTTAATCCATCCTGCTGCCCGAAATCTTTCTGCTGATAACCCGGCTCACCGCCGAACTGGTTCGGCTGAATCCAGATTTGCAGAAATTTCAGGTCCGCTTCGTGAGACGCATTAAACTCGCTGTGATAGATCCCTTTACCGGCTGACATCAGCTGAAATTCACCGGCAGGCAGGCGTTTGATATTGCCTGCACTGTCTTTGTGGGCGATTTCGCCTTCCAGCACATAACTGATGATTTCCATGTCCTGATGACCGTGGGTATCAAACCCTGCCCCCGGACGCACGGTATCATCGTTAATGACCCGAAGTGCTGAGAACCCCATCTGCTTCGGATCGTAATAATGACCAAAAGAGAACGTATGGCGGCTGTCGAGCCAGCCGAAAGATGCTCTTCCGCGGTCTGCAGCACGTCTGATTTCCAGCATGATGTCACTCCTCATTCATGAAGCCTGATAACAGGTTTTCTTTACAGCGCGTACTTACTGAAAGCGTTTTGCCAGCAGGCTGTCTGCAGACAGTTTGCCTGCACCTGAGACTGCCAGAGACACAACAATCGCCAACAGAGACAGGCCGAACTCATAACCACCGTTTGACATAAACAGGCCATTTGGTAAGTGAACACTGACAATTGCAACAACCATGGTGACAGCCAGCACCGCTGCCGCAGGGCGAGTCAGCAGACCCAGCAGGATGAACAGACCACCGAAAAATTCTGCACTGCCGGCCATGAATGCCATCAGCATGCCAGGTTCCAGACCGATAGATGCCATCCACTGCCCCGTGCCTTCCAGACCATAGCCACCAAAAGCTCCGAAAAGTTTCTGGGCACCATGGGCCATGAAGATAATTCCGGCTGGCACACGCAGCGCCAGAGGAGCAAAACTGTCAGCAGAAGTCAGCAGGCGTTTGATCAAAGACATGATAAATTTCCTCAAAATATTCAGATAAAAGTCGGATACAAGTTCAAAGATTTTGAAAGCACCGTAAAGTTCAGTAGCTTTGCTGTTTGACTCGATTGAGAGCAAGTGTAGTTGCTGTGACAGCCAAACAACACAGCCCGGATTTGAGTAAGTAATTCGAATAAATCGAACAAGCGAAGATTGTGCTTACTGATAAAAATAGTTGCAGACAATATTCTGTCTCTGTGACAGACTGCATATCCGGAAAGTTCAATGGAAAATGAAAGACATGGAGTTGTCTCACGTACGTCGTTTCTCTGCACCGATCTGGGCTGTTCTGATCGGCACATTCCTGACCCGCGCTTCTTTTTTCATGGTCTGGCCTTATATGGCTGTCATGCTGCACCGCAATTTCGGGCTCTCTGAAATTGAAATCGGCACCATTATGAGTCTGGCCGCTTTTGGGGGCGCCGTGGTCGCACTTTATGTGGGTTACCTGTCAGATAAGCTCGGCAGGAAAAACCTGCTGATCATCAGCTGCCTGGCGCATGTCGCGACCTTTGTCATTCTGGCTGAGGCCGATCAAAGCTGGCTGTATGCTGCCGGAGCACTCATGGCCGGGATCAGCAGGGCTATGCTCGAACCCCCGGCTCGGGCCATGATTTCAGATTTACTGCCAGAGATTCATGTGCGGGAGATGGCCCATCAGGTCCGTTATTACTGTATTAACCTGGGTGCGGCCTTTGGACCATTGCTCGGTTTACAGCTCGGCTTTACCGGCGTGCAATCTTCGTTTTATCTGGTCGCGCTGGGGTATCTGATCTACTGCAGCTGCTTTATCATTGCCTTCTGGCAAATCCGCAATACACCGCAGCCGCCCAAGAACAGTCAGAACTTCGGTGAAACCCTGCAGGTTCTGGCAAAAGATAAAGCGTTCATGATCCTGATTCTGGCCAACACCCTGGTGATGTATGCCTACCTGCACCAGGAAACCTCACTGGTTCAGTATCTGAACGCGCTGGGGGATCGGGTGGTTGACCTGTACACGCAGATGATCACGGTCAATGCCGGTGTCATTGTCCTGCTGCAATTTCCCGTGCTGAAACTCCTGAGCCGCTGGTCGTTATATCAGCGGGTTTATCTGGGAGTGTCGCTGTTTGCTGTCGCATTTGTCATGTATGCCATGTTCCCGTTAGATTCACCGGACTGGAGCTGGCTGGCGGCAACCTTTGTACTGGGCGTCGGGGAAGTGATTCTGTTTCCGACCTTCAATCTGCTGATCGACCGTGCCGCTCCGGATCATCTGCGGGGGGCCTATTTTGGGGCCGGTAACCTGACCTCCATTGGTGTCAGTCTGTCTCCTCTGGCTGGGGGCATCATCTTATCCTGGTATGGCGGTCCGGCACTGTTCCTGTCGACCGCTTTTATACTGGTCATTGCTGGTTACCTGTACATCTGCTCATCGCGTTATCAGCAACAGCAAGTTGAAGAAGCTGAAGCGGTTTAACCGCTTCAGCTACACGCCCTTCCTTCACTTCACCCACACCTGTTTGGCATTCACAAACTCGTGAATGCCATGCGGACCAAGTTCACGACCATAGCCTGAACGTTTGATACCGCCGCTGGGCAGGCGGGGATCGGTTTTAACAATCCCGTTCACCGCCACCTGACCGGCGTGCAGTTCCCGGATAAACCGCTGGGCCTGAGCCGGATTCGTCGTCCACACGCTGGCCCCGAGTCCGTATGCCGTATCATTAGCCAGAAGCAATGCATGATCCGCATCATTGGCTTTGATCAGCGCCATCACAGGGCCAAATGTTTCTTCCCGAAACACGGTCATCTCAGGCGTCACATCTGCCAGCAGAGTCACAGGATAAAAATAACCCATACCGGTATCCGGCTGCCCGCCCATCAGACAACGCGCTCCGGCAGCAACGCTTTCTTCCACCTGCCGGTGCAGATTCTGGCGCAAATCTTCCCGTGCTAGCGGCCCAACATCCGTCTCGGGGGAAACCGGGTCACCCACTCTGAGCAGAGTCAGCCGCCTTTCCACTAACTGAATGAAGATTTCATACACCGGCGCTTCAACGATAATCCGCTTCGCTGCAATGCAGGACTGGCCCGCATTGATGATCCGGGAAAGGGTGGCAATATCTGCGGCGGTTTCCAGATCTGCATCTGCAAGCACCACGCAAGGATCCGATCCCCCCAGTTCCAGCACAGCCGGTTTAATCAGACTCGCAGCCAGTGAAGCAACTGTGGCGCCGGAGCGATCGGAACCGGTAAAGGAAACCGCTGCAATATCGGGGTGAGCGATCGCCTGCCCGACCAAATCATTCTCAACCGGGAGGTTGATCATGATATTGTCCGGCGCTCCTGCCAGCGAAAACATCTCTGCAATCGCCCGGGCACAGCCCGGTACGTGCGGATCATGCTTCATCACACAGGTATTGCCTGCCATCAGTACCGGAGCCAGAAACCGGAACGCCAGCCACACAGGTGCGTTCCACGGCAAAATGCCGAGCACAGTGCCCAATGGCTGGTAGCACACATAACTGTGTGACGCTTCCGTCTTGATATTCTGATCTGCCAGATAGGCTTCCGCATGTTCCGCATAATGCTCCGCACACCAGGCAGCCTTTTCCACTTCCGGCCCGGCTTCTTTCACCGGTTTTCCCATTTCCTGAGTCATCAAAGCACCAAGCCGGGCCTGATTTTCTCTGAGCTGACCGGCAACCCGCCGAAGCACTTCAGCCCGTTCATCAAAAGATAAACGCCGCCAGTCCGCCTGTGCCGCAGTGGCCGCGGAGATACACTGCGCCATCTCATCAGCATTCAGTGTGGGATATTCTTCAATCAGTGTGCCATTGGCCGGATTGATTGCTTTCAGTAACATGGTGCGCCCCTCCTCATGCTATCCGTTCGCCTGCTGGTGTTTACCTTTTCGGGCTTTGTCGATCGACGTGGCTTTTTCTGCAGATACAGCTGCCGACGGCTCTTCCAGCCCTGACGCTTTGCCCTGATCCGGCCGTATAGTGAAATCTTTGGGCAAACTGAAAAAGGACTCGCACCCATCGGCCGTGATGTAAATGGTGTCCGAGATCCCGCAAGTTTTATCGCCATCCACGCCCCACATCCAGGGAATAATATGAAAAGTCATGCCTTCTTCCAGCACCGTAGACACCCCCTGCTTCAGGCTGACAATGTAGCCCTCATCCCAGCTGGGTGGGAAAGCAATCCCGATTGAATAACCAGACCGGGTGATCAGCCGGGCACCCACGTCATTTTGGGAAATGATATTTCGGATCAGATTATCCGCATCCGAGACGGTCATACCGGGCTGGATGTAATCATTCAGCGAATGCAGCGCCTGCTTCATCAGCTCCTGAGCCTTGAACATCGAATCCGTCAGCTCTCCCAGAACGACCGTGCGCATCATGGCGGTGTGATAGCGGCGATAGCAACCGGCAACTTCGAGAAAGACATGCTCACCGGGTTTGACCACCCTGCCCTCCCAGGTCGCATGACCAATCATAGTTCGCGGACCGGAAGTCACATAAGGCATCACAGCCGGTGCTTCCCCGCCGGCTTTGAACATTGCCGCACTGATGGCCGCACCAATTTCATTCTCCGTCACGCCAGACCGACAGGCCTCAATCCCGGCTTTCATCCCGGCTTGAGTGGCAACGGCTGCTTTGCGCATCAGCTCAATTTCGACTGGTGATTTACAAATCCGCCCCTGCTCAACAATGCCGAAGCAGTCCAGCAATTTGGCTTCGGTCAGGGTGGTATGAATCGTATCCTGGTGGTACGCCGGGAAAAAATAGCTGTTCCGTTCATAGCCAATGCGTTTTCGCGACAGCCCGAATTCACGCAGCGCATCCACCAGCATCTGAATGGCGTCCCCGGTATCCGGATAGGGCCGGGTGCGCTCGATCCAGGTCCGGGCGAACACATTCGACTCTTCCATCGCCCGGGTGATCATGAAAGGCTCATCTTCCAGCGGCACCACCAGTGCCTGAAAAAAAGAATATCCGGTGGTCTGGTAATCCGTGAGGTACATAATGTTTTCCGGATCGGTAATCACCACCGCATCCAAATGGCGCTGCGCAATCCGCAGACGAAGCTCACTCAGGCGACGTTCATATTCCTCAAAAGGGAACGTCATATCATCGCGTTTTTTCATGCCGCCTCCTGCAGAACGTCTTGTGTCACAGCCACCAGAATCGCCAGCCCGGCCTTGAGATCTGCCTCTGGTGTCGTCAACGGCGGGATCAGCTTAATCACCCGGCCCCCGCTGCCGCAGGCGGAGACCAGCAGTCCGGCGTCAAAACAGCGGCTGACAATGGTTTTTGCTCTTTCGCCGTTCCCGACATCCACACCGTACAACATGCCTTTGCCGCGGATCTCAATGGTTTCATAAGCCCCCAGCGATCCGAGTGCAGACTGCATGATGGCTTCTTTCTCTTTCACTTCCGTCATCAGGTGACTGTCTTCGAAATAGCTCAGGGCTTCACTGCCGGCCACAAAAGACAGACACTGGCCACGGAAAGTCCCGGTGTGTTCACCCGGTGACCAGTGCCGGTCATAATCAGGTTTCACCAGATTCATCGCAATCGGCGTACCCAGTCCGCCTAAGCCTTTCGCCAGACAGATGATATCCGGTTCGATGCCGTAATCATCAAAGCTGAAGAAGGAACCGGTCCGCCCCATCCCCGCCTGAATATCATCCACAATCAGCAGCGCACCGACCGACTTCGCCAGTGACGCCAATGCCCGAAGCCAGGTTTTGTCGGCAATATTCACCCCGCCTTCTGCCTGCACCGTCTCAACCAGAAAGGCAGCTGGTGCTGTTACCCCGCTTGACCCGTCCCGGTAACTTTCTTCCAGCAGTTTCAATGCCTGCATGGCGGTATCGGCCGTTGCCCCTTCCGCCCCGAATGCGGTATGCGAGACATGTGTCAGCGGAATACCGGCCGCCCCCCTGAAATACTGATTGGCAGTACATGCCAGTGAGCCGAGCGTCATGCCATGGAAACCATGATGAAAAGCCACAATGTCATGCCGTCCCGTGGCACGCCGGGCCAGCTTCAGGGCCGCTTCAACCGCATTGGTGCCGGTAGGGCCCATAAACTGCATCTTGTGTGACATCTGGCGCGGTTCAAGAATGATCCGGGAAAATCGTTCCATGAAATGACGCTTGGCGCGGGTATGCATGTCCAGGCTGTGAGTCACGCCGTTTCGCTGCAAATATTCAATGACCGCCTGTTTCATCCGTTCATTGTTATGACCAAAGTTCAGCACGCCAGCCCCGGCGAAAAAGTCGATATATTCTTTGCCGTTTTCATCTGTCTGCCTGGCATTGCTGGCCGTGTCAAACACGGCAGGGTAGACCCGGCAGTATGCCCGGATTTCGGATTCGCGCTGTTCAAAAATGCTCATCGTACATCTCCTTGTGCGGTCAGATTGTCTGGAGTGAAATCTCTGATGTGAAGAGGGCTGTTGCGCTTCGCCAATTGCTCAGCCAGCGTTCAACAGCCCTTGAACTTTTTTTACCTCTCTTACTCTGTGTAGTCCGGTAATGGCGCCCCCGCAAGCCGGGCGTACCATCGAACCACTTTTTCGAGTAACCGATCATTAAAATCGTAGTGCGGACTGTGACAGGGATACTGATGCGTCATTTCGCCGTCATCCGCACCGATCAGGGCGAATGCGCCCGGCAGCTGTTGCAGGTAATAACTGAAATCTTCCGACGCCATCACCGGCAGGGAAATGGCGTGATCAAGCTGCTGCTCTGCATCCGCCAGCCAGGCCCGACGGGCTTTTTCAGCCTGTTTCGCATGATTGATAGTCGCACTGTAGCGCGGCTGGATTGCAACTTCACAGGTCACGCCGAAGCTCAGAGCCGTATGATGGCAGATTTCTTCAATCAGCTGATTGATCCGGGTTTTCGTGTCGTCATCCGGCACGCGGATACTGCCACTCAGCACGGCCTGCTGCGGAATCACGGTCAGCCCACTGGCAGCTTCGATTGACGTGACACTCACCACAGCAGCATGTTGCGGTGGCAGACGACGGCTGATGATCTGCTGCAGATTCAGTGTTATCGCTGAAGCTGCCAGCACAGGATCAGCACAGAGCTCCGGCTGGCTGGCATGCCCCCCCTTGCCTTTCACCGTCACCGAAAAAGTCCCGTTGCCGCACATCACCAGGTGATCCGGACAAATCATTTTTCCGAACGGGATGGCTGGCCAGTTATGCCAGCCATAAACTTCATCAACACCGTCCAGCGCGCCATCGGCAATCATTTCCCGGGCACCATGCCCGCCTTCCTCTGCGGGCTGAAACAGCAAAGTGACCGGCCCTTTCAGTTGATCTTCATGCGCTTTCAGCCAGGCCGCAGTCGCCATCAGGGCCGCAGTGTGACCGTCATGACCACAGGCATGCATACAGCCCTGATGCCGGGAAGCCCAGCTTCGGCCGCTGTCTTCTTCAATCGGCAGCGCATCAATGTCGCCCCGCAGCGCAAGATGGCAGCCATCCGGGTGAAGCGACGGAAGATGCGCAACCGTGCCGGTTTTCGCACAAGGGCGCCAGTCAATGCCCAGCGCCGTCAGCCGGTCCCGGATCGCTGCGGCCGTCTGATGTTCCTGCCACCCGAGTTCGGGATGACGATGTAATTCCTGCCTGAAGGATTTCGCCGCAGACAGATTTTTTTGCCAAAAATCGGACATAACACTACCTGATCATCCATAAGCCAGACCGGAACAACCCTGCAGCGGCAGATTTACACACGCAACCCAACGCTTTTATTGATAATTTTCCGGCACTTAACTGCAAGCCTAGCCATGATGGCAGCAGTTCTCAACTTTCGTTTGATTTTCCACCCGCCGACCCAGATGAATTTCACGCTCGGGCAAATACAGCACGCCATCCGGCACAAAATCGTGATAACGTCGTTGCCTGAAATTGGTCTTAACGGCAGGAGCAAAATCATGAGCCGGGAGTTATACCGGGAGTTATACATAGGCGTGATGTCCGGCACCAGTATGGATGGTGTGGATACGGCGCTGGTTGCGATTGACGAGCAACACCTTGAATTATTAGCCCATGATGACTTTCCGATGCCCGCAGACCTCAAACAGCGGTTGCTGGATGTATGTATTGGCCAGCAAACCAATCTGATTGAAATCGGTGCGCTGGACCATCTGCTCGGGCACCTGTTTGCTGATGCGGTCAATGCCCTGCTGAAGAAATCCGGCTATTCCGCCGGACAGATCCGGGCGATTGGCAACCATGGTCAGACGGTATTCCACCAGCCTTGCGGCGATGCTCCCTTCACCATGCAGCTGGGAGATGCCAATATTATCGCCACCAAAACCGGGATCGATACCGTGGCCGACTTCCGCCGCAAAGACATGGCGCTCGGCGGACAAGGTGCCCCGCTGGTGCCCGCGTTTCACAAAACCATCTTCCAGTCTTCCGACTCCAGTGTCGTGATTCTGAACATCGGCGGCATCGCCAACATTTCCGTGCTCCGCCCGGATCAGCCGGTGCTCGGGTTTGATACCGGTCCCGGCAACATGCTGATGGATGCCTGGTGTCAGCAACATACCGGACACAAATTTGATCACGACGGCCAGTTCGCCAGTCAGGGCGAGGTCTGCCAGACACTGCTGCATGCCTTGCTTCAAGATCCATATTTTGCCCGTTCAGCCCCGAAGAGCACCGGCCGGGAACTGTTTAACCTGCCCTGGCTGACCCAACACCTGGCAGGCCAGACACTCAAACCAGAAGATGTGCAGCGCACCCTGTGTGAATTCACCGCAGTTACCATTGCCCGGGATGTTCTGTCATTTCAGTCCGGCCCGCAGCCGACCCTGCTGGTCTGCGGCGGCGGAGCCCGGAACCCGCTCCTGATGACACGTTTAGCGGCATTGCT
Organism: Photobacterium sp. R1; assembly: GCF_054600795.1. Classification (NCBI taxonomy): domain Bacteria; kingdom Pseudomonadati; phylum Pseudomonadota; class Gammaproteobacteria; order Vibrionales; family Vibrionaceae; genus Photobacterium; species Photobacterium sp. R1. The sequence continues at coordinate 371,907 of NZ_BAAHZP010000003.1, read as the reverse complement.
GGGCGACTGGCAGGTTTCCACTACCGGTGAACATGGCATCGACAGTGATTACATGGAGGCCATGGCATTTGCCTGGCTGGCTCAGCGACGTATTCACAACCTGCCGAGCAATTTACCCGAAGTGACCGGAGCCAGCCGACTGGCATCTCTGGGAGTGCTGTACTTCGCCTGAGCACACATGCAACGGCAGCCGAAAGGCTGCCGCTGACATTTCTTTCAGCCCAAAATGAGGTACAACAAATTCAGCACCGCCAGCGCGATAATCGGCCAGAGCGTCAATTGCATCCCCAGTACCCGGCCTTTCAGGCTGTCAGCCAGAATCCCCCGGCCATGGATCACCCGCCCAAAGGTAAACACCAGCCCGGCAAGGACAATCAGCCAGTTTGCACCGCCGTTTTCTTCCAGCAGAAAAAGTAAGATCAACGCAATTGGAATATAGTTCACCGCATTTGACTGCGCCGAACAGGCCAGTTGCAGATCTTTTGCTTTCCCTTCTCCGTCGCCGTAACCAATTTGATGACGCCGGCGAGCCTTGATGACCTGGATCGACAGCCAGCAGAGCCACAGCGCCAGCACCGAAGCAAAAAAACTTGTCGTCATGAGCAGAACACTCCCTGTGATTTATGATGACTTTCATAAGCTTATACCAGAATGTTGACAATGAACGCTTCCTAAACGTGTCAATTCTCAGTTGCGTGACAACCATTTTCTCCGGCCTGAATGATGGTCAAGCTGGGCAACACTAAGCTAACACTCAGAGCATGATAAAAAAGCCGGGCTGTGATGTTGCAGCCCTGCAACTTCATTGACCACGGTATGTGGTGTGACTGATTTTAGGGGCTGAACATGATGAACAAATCATGGGAGTGCGCATGCGGGCTGATCGGGATCAGCCTGCTGGCGGGTTGTGGCGGAGAAGCCAAAGCACCTGCCACGCCAGTAAAAACTATTTCTACCTATTCTGTTACCGCCATTGACGGCTATCTCGAAAATGCCCAGGCGTGGGTGGATATCGGGGAGAACTTCCGCTTTGAAGGCGGGGATCGCAAAGGCATGACCAATGCTTCAGGTCAGGCTTCCATATTCCTCAATGGCCTGGACAAACCTTCCCAGTATGCTTCCTTTGTCCTTGCGATTCCGGGACAAACCGTCGATCGGGATCAACCGGACAGTCCCGTCGCCACTGGCTTTCTGATGTCTGCCCCGGTGGGCTATACCACGGTCACCCCGCTGACCAGTATCGTTCATCTCTATATGTTTGAAGGACTTGGGGAATCAACCGCAATTACAGCCGTGGCGCAGTCTCTCGGAATTGGCACGGATCAGGTCATGGGCGATTACATTGCCGGCGGCCTGGCGGATGTCGCCGTAAAAGCCCGGGCCATCGTCATGCTGGGGATCCTGCCGGAACAGGAACTGACCAGCGGTGCCGATGTGACCGCACCGCTGGCGGAGTTTCGTCGCTTACGCGATGCCCTGAAACAGTTAGATACCCATCACCATCTGGTCAGAGATGCTCATGGCCGGATTATTTTGGACAGTGACAGTCAGCCTGTGATTATTGATGATGTCGCGCTGAGCACCGACACCGACGGCGATGGCGTGATTGATGCGGCAGACCCTTTCCCAGATGACGCCACAGAAAATGCAGACTACGACTATGACGGCATCGGAGATAACGCCGACCCCGATGATGACAATGACGGCCTGACCGATGCCGAAGAGGCTGTTCTTAAAACCGATCCGTTCAATGCGGATACCGATGGGGATGGCGTCAGCGACAAAGATGACCAGTTCCCGACTGATGGCAGTGAAACCGTCGATACGGACGGCGACGGGACCGGTGATAATGCAGATCCGGACAATGATAACGATGGCGTCAGTGACAGTTACGACGAAGATCCGATGGACGCGGCAAAATCAAACTGTCAGTTTGATGCCATCATCTCCAGCACATTTGATATGGATGCCAGCTCAGTACATAACGTCATCCTGCAATGCGGGGGTTATCTGCCCCTCGGGATTGCTGACGTGCAGGCGCTAACAACACTGCGTCGCAGCCATGTGACCGGTACAGGCGGCAGTGAAGCCTTTGAATTTTCAAATGACGGCACTGGCGTTCGCTACCGGAATGGTCTGGCCACCGGAAGCTTCAACTGGCTGATCACCACCAGTAATGACCGCAACGGCTTCGCGCCCGGTATGGTGAAGATTTTCCACAGCAACGGTGATGCGGAAGTCTGGGCGCTGCTCAATAAGCACAGCGAAACCAATTCCTTCGTCGTTTATTCTGAATATGCCAGTCAGGGCAATGGCCTCATCGATACGCAGGCAATCTCGCAGATGCGGAGTCTGGATTACCGGCAGTCAAACGATCCTGTTCCGGCTGCCAGTGCGGACCTGCCCCCCTGCACCACCGATGACTCTTCGTTCTCTGGAGATGCGCCCACCATAGCAGCAACCAAAGAACAATTTACAGCAGCGATCGAAACCTGCAAACAAGGTACGACAGGCGGGGATATTACGTTTTCTGCCGACCTTCTGGCCAGCCAGTCCTTCCTGTGGGGACAATCTGGTGACGATCTGTCCACCCGTTACACCTTCCTGACCACCGACGGTGAAAATCAGGGCTTTGGTTACCGTCAGAAAAACGGGGACTATCAGACTTATCAGTGGGAAGTGGAAAACAATCAACTGGTGATCGTCGGCAGCGATGTTGCAAACTCAACCAGCTGGATTCAAACCTTTGCCGCACTGGGAGAAGACGAGGCAAACCACGAAACCAACTGGAAGGTGTTTACTCAGGATACCCTCTGGGTGAAAAACGGCACACCCGGCGGCATTACGGCTGAACAGGGCGCCATCAGTTCGGGTTCACTGGTCCGGAGTGCATTACCCGGCGGCATATTGTCACATTGTGATGACTTCAACACCGGCTGGAATGACAGTACACAAAGCCCGACGGACAGTGGTGCAACCCGGACAGAGTACGATCAGGCACTGACCAGCTGCGGAACCCCATGGGCTGCAACGCCGTTGCAGTTCACTGCGGCGCTGCTGACCAATACGAAACTCCTGACGGACAATGGTCACAGCCTTGAGTTCTCCGGCGTACCGGCAGCCAACGGTGACGGATTACTCTCTGGCACCGGTACCTATGTCACGCCGGGTGCGGACCAGCCGGTCACCGAAGCATTCAGCTGGGTCATTCAGGCCAACGGACAACTGGAGATCAGTTTCACCGGCAGTGACAAAACCATAACCTGGACCTTACAGGATGCCGATGGCCTTGGCTTTGCGGCGTTGCGATTCATGACCGATCCGGACTGGCAACTGGCGACGGATCATGGCGTGATCCGCAATGTCTCTTTCACCGTGAATTCGCTGATGTAGCAGTTGCTGCCGATCTCAAAAGCACAATTGAAATTGATAAAACAGGTGGCTAAATTCGCCACCTGTTCGTTTTTATGACGAATGATTTTCTCTGGAAAGCACTGAGTGTTCGCACATGAATTCGCTTCAAAGCCTTATCAAACCTGGCTTCGCCAGCTTGGATGAACATTGGCACGTATATTGATTATTCAAATCCAATTTTCCTCAAACGAATGTGACGACTGATGAATCAAACAGCCAAAAAAGTAATGCTCCCAGCTTCCCTCACCGGTATCCTGCTTTTCTCCGGCATCGTCGGTGGTATCCCTTTCAGCTTTGCTGATGAACAAACCCGCACGTTACCCCTCAGCAGTTTCGACTCGCTGACGGTTGAAAAAGGGATGGAAGTCAGCGTGCACTGCAGTGACCGAAACTATTTTGAAGCCACCGGAGACAGCAAAGTCCTGGATCAAATGAAAGTCAGGGACCGGCAGGGGACGGTTCAGATCAGCAATGAATCTGAGGGGAAATGGGAAGATATTGAACCCATCACGCTTCATGTCTATACCGCACAGCCACTGCATAAACTCGAAGCCAGATTTGGTATTCAGGCCGATGTGGATAGTTGTGCCCTTGCGAAAGACAGCTTCACAGCCATCGGCAAAATGGGCAGTAAACTGACACTCAGCGGCGAAACCGAGACCCTTTCACTTGAGCTGGCCATGGGTGCCGTACTGACGCAGGCCCCACAACCATTACAGATCAACAAAGCCACCGTCGAGCTGGGTATGGGCGCCAGCGCCTGGTTATGCCATGCCAAATCGGTTTCCGGTAATCAGTCAGCCGGGACCCGATTATCCGTTTCTCCCGGCACGCAAACCCACATCAACAGCGGCTACGGCACAACCCTCGTATTTGATGCGTGTTAACAGAAGTCAAAAAAATTCAGGGCAGGCACGTCAGTACCTGCTCACTTCTCCCTAAAAAATCACCTCATACAAAGATCATCTTTTTCCTTTCAAAGTTCTCAGTTCAATACACCCGCTAAGATAAACATCCAACGTCAGCATCCGGGGTACGGGGCCAACAGATATGCCTGAAATTTCAATCAACGATGCCAAGCGGGCGATTCTTGCAGCGACAGAGCACTATGAAAAACGGATTGAATCGAGTGTCATGATTTCGCTGGATAACGGCGAGTCGGTCAATGTTCTGTTTTCAGGGATCAGAAATCAGACTCATTGGCTGTTTGGTTTACCCGATCTCTATTTGCTAAACAAAACCGACATCCCCCTCCTTGCGCGCTGGTGGCAAAAGCTCCATCCGAATAACTGCAAGATGGTGGAGAGACAGCAAAAGTACCCGGGCGCCTATGTGATCAACATTCAGTACATGACTGCACACCGGGAAATGATCATGCAGGTACCGGTCACATGAATCATGGCTAGACTCACCATCAAAAAGATGAAGGCCCATACGGGCCTTCAAAAATTCGTCTATTGAAACCGGTCACCCGATCTCAAATGATGTCACGCCAAACAGCCGATTCAGCGGCAATGCTGGCGCATTTTGGGTATACATCCGGGCGGTGCCGAAGGACACTGTCATCCCATATTTTTCGGCCAACGCAACGGCTGCTGTATTGACCTCCGGCACATCCAGAAACACAGGCTGAGATGGCTCTGCCCGGGATTTCAGTGCCAGAAACAAACGCTCGGCCAGCTGGGCATTATCCGCATACAAAGGACCAATTTTATAGCCGGTTCTGCACTGGCGAATCACACCATAGCCAGCCAGCTGATCATTTTCCATGATCCCCAGCGCATGGCTGTGCGGCTGATTAATCCAGGTTTTCAAAAAGTCGGTTCGCTGAACGGGAAAGAAAGGCTGGTCATAAGCTTCAATCGCATCCAATGGCACATCAGACAGCGGTACAACCGCTGCATCTGGCTGGACATCTCCGCCAGCCACACCTTCATACCGTAGATTGCTGTACGCCAGTTGAAAACCGGATTTCTGATAATTTGCCTGCTGCTCAACCACGCCATCCAGACCGACATTGCAGCCAGTCAGAGATTTCATCGCTGCATTCCAGAGTTGAATGCCATACCCCTTCCCGCGGTATTCCGGCTTTACAATATAAAATCCGATAAAGCCAAACGTGCTGTCATAGCGGATCGCAGAAATTGTCGCGATTGGTTCTTCATCAAGCAGGCCAATCAGAAAACCATTAGGATCAGCCTTGGCGTAACAGGCTGCATCATTGAGCCCCGGATTCCACCCTTCCTGAGCAGCCCACTCAACCGCGATTTCGGCTTCGTCCGTTTTCATCGGCCTGATCGTCAACAACTTGTTTTTCATCACATATTCTCCTGACGTTTTTATGATTATTCTTTTGAGTTGCATTTATACGAACAGTAACACAAGCCAGAAAAAGCGTCGGCTGGACCAGTCAGCATCGCATTAGTTTTTCAGGGCCATCTGCATGATGTGCTGTGGCCCGGCTGCCCCCCCCAGATAAAGATCACCGGTATCGGTAAATCCACCTTGCTCATAGCAATATCTGGCAGCCGGATTTTTGCAGTTCACCGTCAGAAACAGCTGAAGTGCTTCCGGATAAGCTGATTTCAGGAATGGCTTCAGGCTGGCAACAGCGGCCTTGCCGTAACCTTTGCCCTGATGATGCTGATCGATGAAAAAGGCACGCAGCCCCAGAGCATCCGTCTCTGAAAAATCGTAACACTGACCATAGCGGGTATCGATCAGAAAGAAACCGACGACAGTTTCCCCATCCAGAATCACATGCGGATGAACGATATTGTCGATGATCACCAGAATCTCATTCATGGTCCCGACAAATTTCACCTGTGTTTCCTCAACCGACAACACCGCAACTTGCTCAAGATGAGCCGGTTTCATTGCTTCAATACGAATCAGATTCATGATTTCCCTGCGAGCAGCAATATAAAACAATCAGTTAGATGAGCAGTTTAAGTGATTCGAGCCGTAAAAAACGAAGACTGTTTGCCCGGAGGTTGAGGCAGGTCTCATTATTCATTGAGACAGCGGCTATAGTAAACAAAGGTCATATGTCAGTTTGGTGACAACCACCAGCAAGTTACAACGTCACTAAATTGAAAGCAATGATCGGCTTTCTGAATGTATTTTCTGTATGAGTTGACTTTGAAAGGAGTAATTTATGGCTAGACGAGTCTCGAACAAGCGCATCAAAGAAATCCTGAAAAAAGCTACTGAGAAGAAAAAATAAGTGCGTTTCAATCACCACTTCAGAAAAGACAACCCCGCCAATTGCGGGGTTGTTGCATGTTCTGGCTTAGAAAATACGGAACCGTTATGGCACTCCGTGTCCTTTGGAGGCCACCCAGACCCGGAACCACTGCTCACGGCTCAGCTCAAACGCCAGTGAAGCCACCGCATCTTTCACACGCTCAATTTTCCCGGAACCGATAATCGGCAAAGGCTTGGACGGTAAACGGCGTACCCAGGCATAAATGACCTGATCAATGGAATCAGCACCGATTTCCTGACGAATCGCTTCCAGTTCATTGCGAACACGAACGGCCTGCTCAGACTGACCATTGAAGATCTCGCCGCCGGCCATACAAGACCAGGCCATCGGTTTCGTGCGTTTCATTTGCAGCTGATCCAGAGTGCCGTCATGGCAGACCTCAAAATTCAGCGGATTGATTTCAACCTGATTCGTCACCAGTGGTGCGTCTAACCGTGATTGCAGCAGGTCGAACTGTGCTGGCGAGAAGTTTGACACCCCAAAGTGCGCCACTTTGCCCTGCTGCTTCAGTGCTGCGAAAGCCTCGGCCACTTCATCGGCATCCATCAGCACATCCGGACGGTGGATCAGCAAAACATCGAGCTGCTCGATGCCAAGGCGTTGCAATGAATGATTCACCGACTCGGTGATGTGCGATTTGCTGGTGTTGTAATGGTTAATCTTCTGCTCAGGATACTGGCTGCCACACAGTTTGATATCGCACTTCGAGACAATCTGAATGTGCTCACGCACACTCGGATCCAATGCCAGCGCTTCACCAAACAGCTGCTCACAACTGTACCCTCCGTAGATGTCGGCATGATCAACGGTCGTGATCCCCAGCTCAAAATGCTGCTTCAGGAAGGTCAGTCGCTCCTGAGGGCTCATGCCCCAGTCTGCCAGACGCCAGTAGCCTTGGACCAGTTCAGAAAACTCAGGCCCCTGAGGCGTCAGTTCGACTTTTGCCACCATGGCAATACTCCTTTATTCATTGCTCGAAATAATTCCTAATCCTAGGCTGGATTGAGGCAGCGGGCAATGATATAACCCACAAGATTCGAACCAGAGTACGAGTATTCAATGTCATTTTCAGAACGATTAAGAAACCTGATGGGTAAGGAAAGCATCAGCGGTTTTGCCCGTCGGGTCGAGCTGAGTGAAGGGCTGATCCGTAAGTATTTGAATGGCAGTGAACCCAGCCTGCAGAAGGCCAATCAAATCGCGATGAAAGCCAATTGTTCACTGGAATGGCTGGCCACCGGCTGTGGTTATCTCTACCGTCAGGCTGAAGTCGTGGACAAAGATGCGCTGGCTGTTGCCTGGGAGCATGTGACCGGGCAATCATTCAGTGGCAAAACCGCAGACGAACTCACCAAAGTGCTGTCCGGCTACCAGTTTCTCCGCACCCATAAAAAATCCGATGGCTACCTGGATGTACAGGCCATGGCCAGCTTTTTGTCTCTGGCACAACAGGAAGAGCCATCGTAACGACTGAACAACAAATTTCCCTCCCCCAGACAGGAGAGAGGGAAAGTGAAAACGCATCCATACGCTACTTGCGCATCGCATTCAGCTTGTTTTGTGCAATCCCCAGCACAGAATCCGGCGGATAACCGCCCTCCTGCCATATACCCGTTTCTTCTCCCGTCAGCAGGCTGATGGCTTCACTGACATGATGAATCGCCCAGATATGGAAATCTCCTCTCTCCACAGCGGCTAAAACATCTTTACGCAACATCAGGTTATGCGCATTCGACTGCGGGATAATGACACCCTGCCGGGCATGACGGCCTTTAATGGTACAGACATCGAAGAAGCCTTCGATCTTCTCATTGACACCGCCAATCGGCTGCGCCTGTCCGAACTGATTCATCGAACCGGTGATCGCGATCGACTGGTTGAGCGCGCAGCCCGAGAAAGCCGAAATAATCGCACACAGCTCCGCCATTGAGGCGCTGTCTCCGTCGACACCACCATAAGACTGTTCAAACGTCAGGTGGGTGGTCAGCGGAATTTTTGCGCTTTTTCCGAACAGGGAAGACAGGTATGCCGTCAGGATCATCACGCCTTTGGAGTGAATCCGGCCACCCAGCTTCACGCTGCGTTCGATATCCATCACCTCGCCTTCTCCCCACGACGTGGTCGCGGTGATCCGGTTCGGAATCCCGAAACGATGATCGGACGTCGAAATCACCGACAGACCGTTAATCTGCCCCGTCACTTCCCCCTGCGTATCAATCAGCGTGGTGCCGTTTCTGAAGGTATGCAGCATTTGATCCTGCAACCGGCTGACCCGTTTTTCCTGACGGAGCAGCGCCTGTTCAACATGAGCCACACGAATCATGGTCGCATTAGCCGCTCTGGCGGTGTAATTGGTCTCCCGCAGCAGATTTGCAATATCCGCCGAATGCAGCGACAACTTATTCTGATCTTCTGCCTGACGAGAGCTGTATTCGATAATCCGGGCGATCGCTTTACGGTCGCAATGCAGCATATTGTTATCGTGCACAATACTGGAAATGAACCGCGCGTACTGCGCTTCCGACCCATCGGTGCGATCCATCTCATCTTCAAAGTCTGCGGTCACCCGGAACAGTTCGCTGAAGTCCGGATCATAATGCACCAGCAACTGATAGGTTTGATAATCACCGAACAGAATAATCTTCACATCCAGTGGAATCGGCTCCGGTTCCAGAGAGATCGTGCCGGATAGCGTCACTTCCCTTTCCAGCGAACTCAGGTTCAGCTTCCGCGAACGCAGCGCACGCTTGAGACCGTCCCACACAAACGGCCGCTCAAGCACTTTCACCGCATCCATCAGCAACACGCCGCCATTCGCACGGTGCAGGCTGCCGGAGCGGATCAACGAGAAGTCGGTAAACACGGTGCCTTTGTAGGTCGCATTTTCGATATAACCGAAAATAGTGTGGTAATTCGGACTTTCTTCCACCACGATCGGAAAACGCTCACTGTCCTGACTGACCAGCACATTCACCTGATAACGCCGCGGCATTTTCCGGTCCAGCGCCGCATAAGCCAGCGCGACCTGATCTTCACTTTCTTCCAGAAAGATATCGAGATTTTCCAGAATATCTTTCTGCATCGCCGACAGATATTCCTTAATCTCACTATGGCCCCGATACTGCTTTTTCAAAGGCTTGATGAAGTGCGACACCACCCCCAGCGCAACTTCTTCATTCAGCTTCTGGATTTTATCGGAGAACTCTTCTTCCCAGTCGGTCATCTCGCGGGCAATCCCACGCAGTTTCACTTCCAGTGCACTGATAATTTCTTCAAACTTCTCCTGCTCAGCCTGAGGTAATGCTTCAAAACTTTCCTCGGTATGGGGCTCTTCGCCGTTCATTGCCACCAGCTGATAGTCGCCCTGAGTGGTCAGTGTCAGGCTGACATTCTGGTCCTTAGCTTCAGTCGTCAGGTTGCCCAGTGCCGTTTGCTGTTTTTGCGCCAGCTGATTTTTCAGCTGCTCAGAACGCGAATAATACATTTCATTGTCGAAGGCCAGCGGCAGCGCTTTCACCATCCGCATCATCAGCTTTTCGATATCTTTTTTGAATGGCGTCCCCATTCCCGGTTGCAGTTTCAGCACTTTCGGAGTACGCGGCTCATCAAAGTCCGCGACATAACACCAGTCATACAACGGCGACGCATCACCATTGGGATCATGACGGTTCAGGTAGCGCAGCACCATGGTGCGCTTCCCCAGCCCATTCCGGCCAACGGCATAAATGTTGTAACCCTTCTCCTTAATTGACATCGCAAACTCAACCGCCTGCTGGGCACGCTCCTGGCCGACGATCTCGTCCAGCGGTTCTAAATGTTTGGTCGATGTACAGTCGGCATCCAGCCCGTTCAGGGTGCAGCTGCGGTACAGGGTATCGGCTTTTAATACTTGAATGGTCATACCCTTCCCCTTCTTCTCTTCACTGATAATGGTTTCAGTGTAGTCAGCAAATAGTTACTTTTTAGTGACTTAGCTTGGTTTTAGGGCGTAAAAGGTTTGATTGTCTGTTTTTTGTGCGATTTTGGATTCGGGGAAATGAAACCGACTTGGATTTGGTTGGTTGATTTTAAATCGCCCAAAAGGTTTAAGCCGTAAGAAGACAGGCGAAGCACAGGCCATTTTTTCCAGAACGACTGAATCGCTGCGGTCCTGATTCCCCTCCTCGTAGCACACCGGGAAATAACGTTGAATCGACCATTTCAGCCTCCACATTGAAAGTCCGATCTAAAAGCGATTTTTTTGTATTGGATACTGCTGATGGCGGTGAATGCCGCCATCAAATTCACTTAACGATGTAACCTTTACGTTTGCCATTCAATCAGCGGAAACTGCTTCAGAAAGTGGTTTGCTTCATCCACCCAGCAACGACCCGCCTCAACGGCACGTGTCGCATCATCCGTGGCATTGCCCGTTTGCTTGATAACCGGAACCTGCGCTTCAAGATAATCGCAATGCTCCTTGAGCCGATCCCGTAAATAACCAATCAGGCGAATCCCTTGCAACGGCGTGGTATTTGCCAGCGAAAGCACACACCAGCCGTTCATCAGACCAAAGTGATCGCCCTGCTGCACATAGGTGATTTTTGCATTCATTACCTGCCCGGTATCATCGCCGTTATCGTCAACCTCCCGCAGAATCAGGACATCACCAGCACGATAATCACGATCGTTCAAACGCACTTCATGGGTTTTACGTCCGGCTAAGACTTTTCTGAAATGAACAGGCTGTACTTTCACTTCATGGAGAGTGACTTGATTCACGATTGCACCCCCGCTGTCAGGTGCGCTTCAGCAATCAACTCAATCAGCTTATCTTCAATCGCCAGCAAATCCTGAATGTCATCATGTGCAAAATGAAATGAATCATCAAATAAACGAACTTCGCTTTGCCAGTTTTCATAAGGGGTATTTTGCGGACACACGTAAACATACAGCCAGTCGGTATGGGGCGAATAGCTCACGTGAACATGCAGCAAATGTTTACACTCGATTGCCATTTGCAGAATGCCTAAGGCCACATCTTGAGCACTGCGATTTAGGATCGCCTCGGCCAGTTTCTCAGCGTCCATAGCCCCTGTTTCGGCCGGTTCTTCCTGAGAGCTGAAGGAAGTTGTCCCCTGAACCAGTACGTGCCGCACAATAGCTTCACAGCGGTTTAACAGCATCAGATTTTCTTCCGAGTGCCGATTCACTTCTTTGAGCAATTCAACGGCTTCTTTTTTTGCCTGCTGGGCTTGTTCCAGTATGGCTTGTGCATGACTCATGCTTTTCTCCTAACCAAAGTGACAAGAAAGTCCGCACCAGGCGGACACATTGCAATATCAATTCACGGGAAAACTTGAAGGGTTCATACAACAAAGAGGACCAGTCAGGTTCTCAGAACCGATGCAACGATCACCACTGGCAGCCTTCTTCTGCTTCGTAACAGGTTCAGGTCCGTCACAATTACAGACCTGTCGCAGCTTCAGACGGCGTAGCGACGATTCTTCGAGGTATTCAGCCACACGTAACGACAGGCCGCGAAGGTCCGGACGTATTCCAGCGGAATGCCTCTTTCACAGCGAAATACATTTTTACAGTGAAATACCTTTATTTTTCAGAACGGGCCCATGGAATCCCTTATGAAAGTCCGGCAATGGGGACACTGTTCAAAATTTTATGCTGAATGATAACTGGTGGCTCGCCACAAAATCATGGAAATTCGTCATCGTACAGATCTGCGAGATGCAGGGGTGTATTAAAGGAAAACATGGTGCTATCCTCCTGAGTTGGTTTGCTTTTTTATCGGGTATCTATTGCTTTGGCCGGCAAGATACCCAAGGACAGAACGATGATAGATCGCCAAAACAACAACCTCAATGAAAATTTGGCGATCAAAATCAAAAATAACATCATTGGCGATATGGTAAAGGGAAAGATTCTGCCTTTTGACTACTTAAAAGGTCATGCGTTTACTGAGATGCTCAAGAAAGTGACCGGGTGTAATACATTCCTGGAGTTGTCACAGATATTTGACGTCAAAAAACCAACATTCAGCACTTGGAATTTACATAACCGGACCTCTCATGAGCTGATGGTGCGTTTACATCTTTCAAAAGGCATTCCCATGCGCACACTAGCGCTCGGTGAGGGGCTGGATAGTGAACAATTCATCAACAATAATTTCGTTGGTGAACAAATCCCGTCTTTTAACTATCTGGTTGGTCAGCAATTTACGGAACTGGTCAGAAGTGCTGTGGGGTGCAGAACATTTCTGGAACTGGCTGATATTCTGGATGCCCCGAAATCAACCTTCAGTGCCTGGAACCAGCACAACCGCAACTCGCACGAGCTGATTGTCCGGTTGCATTTAGCCAAAGGCATTTCTGTTCGTTTGCTGGCATTAGGGGATATGAGCCATATCACAGAATCAGCGTTCTACCCTTCCCTGCGTGTCAATACAGAAAACCTGCAGGTACAGGAATCCGCATCAACGTTCGGAAATCATCCGCTTGCCACGGTTCTCCTCAAGAGCTATTGCCTGACCAACGGACAGCTGATTGATACCGGAGACATCCCCTATCCACTTCGACGGATGAACAGCTTCAACCTGAAGGCTGAACAGACCATTGAAGTGGAAACGAATGAAGCGATCTACCTGGTAGATAAGTCTTCAACAGATCCTGTGTCTGGGAACTACCTGATTGATGTTGATGGCCGTTTATCCATCAACCACATCCAACGTTTCCCAGGTAAGAAACTGGCGATCGCCTTCGGCGAGAGCACGATTGAAGCAAAAGAAGAAGATATCAGGGTAATTGGCAGGGTTGCGGTTACTTCAAAGAAGGATTGATTTTTTGACTAGCTAGGGAAAGCTAATGAAAACTAGAATTCTTGCATCACTCGTCGTATCTATCGCACTTATCGCCTGCTCTGAAAGCAAACCTGATTTTCAGGTAAACAGCATCAAAGTCTCCGACTTTGCCTATGAGATGGGTGGTAAACCAGCGGTAAACATCAATCTCGCACAAGACGAGAAGAACTTTTGTGATGTAACTATATGGCGGGCAGATGTAAAACAAGGCTTCGACACCACACTCAAGCAAAAAAGCTCCGGTAACATCAGCTCAACTTGCATCATCAACGGCAAGACGTTCATGCAATCGTCAAAACACCCTACGATTGCAAGCCTAACAATTGATGAACTCGACGCACAAAATAACAAAGCAGTACTGCGTACTTCATTGAAGCTGGTTGACATCAAAACACTAGATGAATTCTTTGAAGTAAAAGATTTACGACTACCGATTGATGGTGAGCAGTTTGTGAATTTGGTTGAGTTACCAGAATAATTTAAAAGTGCTCTGCTTTGGCACGACCTTACAGATTGCTCTAACACATTAATTTTCAAAAGTCAGTCAGATTCATACGTGAAAAATTTCCTTTGGCAGTTCTTGGGCTAGAGTTTTAGTAGGTAACTATATATTTAGTTATATTTAGTTTCATATTGTGTTTTGTAGAATCCACTTATTTTCAATTACTAAGGGGTGGTTATGCTAATGATAGCGAATGTTAAGATGTCAAATGGCAACGTAGATGAGCTTGGATACAGAGGTTTGGAGGAGATGTTAAACGATGGGTGGGTGGATACGTGGAACTTAAATGTGGATCGTTTGAAAGCTCAAGATCGTATACGTGTTTGGAACGTTGGAGAAAAGCAAATTTTGGACGCCTCAATTAAGCAAGTCATTGACCATCCAACTGAACCTAAAATTATATTAGGTGAAGATGCAAAAATTATTGAAATGACAATCCCTTGGATTGCGGGCCCTCAGCGTCGTAAGTACACTGAAGAATAGCTTTATAACTAAAGTATGAAATTTCAAGATAATTTTTCTTATCTGTGTTTATTGCATTTGAGCAACGTCTCTAACTTGAAAATGTCCAGTTCCGTGCCAGCAACTCATCCTGGCACATTTTTGCCTCAATGTGCTTTAGCACAAATTTCAGTCTGCTTTCACTTGGCAATTCTTGACTAAGTTTTCTTGATATCGGATTTGATTCTTGTTTTATATTATCCATTTTATAAAAAACTCTATCTTTGATTCATCTGTGCTAAATTGTCATAAGATAAATTGGTTTATTAAGACGTCAATATCTGCATTTTCTAAAGATGTTATACTGATTCGGCTTTTTTAAAAGGCACCGTGAGGCGTAGTCAATAAAGATTAAAGGATCTGAAAATGAGTATTAAAGATCAAACTGATACTACTACCATATCTCTCTGGAACCCCAGTGCCGCAGTAGGTTGGAGCTTACTGTTTTCACCGATTTTTGGAGCATGGCTTCACTCGAAAAATTGGAGCGCTCTTGGAGACGACGGAAAAGCAAAGCAATCGATGAACTGGGTATATGGAGCAATTGTTATTATTATATTGGCTATTCTTCTGCCAGAAAAAATCGGTAGCGCAATTGGATTGGGCTATCTCTTAAGTTGGTACTTCTCGTCAGCTCAGCAACAAGTAAAATATGTTAGAGAAAAACACAACAATGCATATCGAAAAAATGGGTGGGCCAAACCTATTGGCATTGCAGTCGTCAGTTTAAACTCATTTATTTTAGTTGCAGGTATAGCAACCACATATTTCGATTCGGACTTACAACAAGAAGTCGCGCTAACAGATGTTAGTGGGGTATGGCGAGCAAATCAAGATGGAACAATGGTGACGCTCAAACTAGACGGAAAAATAAAGACAATCGACATTAATGGACAAGAAATTCCTGTGGAAGTACAGGGGTTTGATTACGAAAACAAAATTTTATCTTTGGTTGTTAACAACAATCCTTCCATAATTTGGTCAGTGAGACAGATATTCTACAAAGATGGAACATTTATCCTGAGCCTCACCTTACATGACGGCACACAGGACGATCTTTCTTTTGTCAGGAACCTGTAACACCATACTAACGAAGAAGACATTGACTTACTTTTTCTCATGCTATAGAACCCAATTCGAGCCTTTGATCTAATACGGAAGTGTCCAAGGACGAGTTTGTATGGCTCATTGTACGATCTGTTAAAGCCTGAAGTGTCAGAATTCAAATGAGCCACCACTCATTGTTTTCTTCGTCCATATCAAACATTGTTTCGCCGCTCTCATCAACTTATACTGTTTTTATATACAGTATTTTTAGCGCTTTTCAATGTCTATCCAAAACCTTAAAGATGGCTCGAAGAATCCATGGATTTGTGAGTGCTACCCGAACGGCCGCAACGGCAAGCGAGTTCGTAAGCGTTTCAGTACTAAAGGCGAGGCCGTTGCCTTTGAACGCTACATCATGTGGGAGATGGACGATAAGCCTTGGCTGGGTGAAAAGCCGGATCACCGCCGCCTGTTAGACTTAATAGAACTGTGGTTTCAGCTACACGGTAAGAAACTCAGTTCTGGCCACAGAGCAAAAATACGTATGCTGGCGGTGTGTAACGACCTGAATAACCCGATTGCCAGCGACATCACCACCAAAGAACTGGCAAAACTGGACGAATGGAGCTTTCCAAATCCGTTTGAAGGGCTGAATTCAGTTCGGCGATCTGAACCCGAACTCACCTTCCTGACCGAGGCACAAATACTTCACCTGTTTGAAACCATCAAACAAAGCAACTGTGATGAAGAACTGAGGAAGATATTCAAGATTTGCCTGGCCACCGGTGCCCGAATCAACGAATCTGTGTTGCTGAAAGGTACCCACGAATTCGACTGCAAGATCACCTTTGTGAACACCAAAAAGAAGCGCAACCGTACTCTCCCTATTTCTGATTGCCACCACACAAAAAACCGGGCCATCACAGCCCGGGTTCTGTCGTACTTCAGGACATAAACTTCGCGAGCACTTCCGCTTCCGTCAGGTTCTCGGTGTCGTTGCTGAAGGCATAGTAAGCGGGTTTCTTGTCGATGAAGATTTGCTGATCCATCTCCAGTTCTTTTTCCTGATCCAGCAAGCCAGCCGGAACCATGTACTGGCCGGTTGGCTTCAGGAAATAGAACAGGTGTGTGCCGCACTGTTTGCAGAAGCCGCGTTCGGCCCATTCGGATGACGCAAAACGGGTGATATTTTCTTCACCGGTAAAAGTCACTTCGGTGCCCGCAGCTACAGAAAGGTACGGGCCACCGCCCCACTTTCTGCACATGTTACAGTGACAGGCTTCTGCATGTTTGGCGCCGCTGGTTGAGTTCAGCCCGACCTTGCCACACAAACAATGCCCATGAATATGGTGAAATGTTGTCGTTTCAGACATGATGATCTCCTGATTGAAATGCCTCAGATAGCATAATGGATTTACTGTGATAATTCCCAGTACTGATTCACACCACATTCAGAAACAAACGCCGGATCATGGCTGACCAGAATATAGCTGCCCTGATGCTGACTCAGCGCCTGTGCCATCAGCGATTTTCCTTCCAAATCCAGATGATTATCCGGTTCATCCAGCAGTAAGACCCCTTCCTGATACTGATGGCTCACCACCAGCATCGCCAGTCGCATCCGTTCGCCGCCGCTCAGGGTTGAGACTTGCTGCGCAACCCGATCGCCCCGAAAACCAATACAGGCAGCCAGGGTTCTCAACTCGCTGGCCGGATACGCCGGACACAACCGCAGCAGGTTCTCCAGAATGCTGTCGGACAAGTTCAGCAGGGAAAAGTGCTGGTCGAGATAACAAACCGAGCCGTGTCTTTGTACCTGACCGCATTTTGCCGGTAACTCACCAAGCAGGGTTTTCAGCAGGGTCGATTTCCCCATCCCGTTATTTCCTTGCAGGTGAATTTTATCGCCGAACCACACACTGCGGCTGACTGTCGGCATCTTCCCCCGCACCAGACCCAGTTCAGTGATCGTCAGTAAACGCGCACTTTGCTTTCTGACCGTTTCAGTACTGAAGCTGAGCGGTTTGGCTGGATCGACTTTCGCCTGAAGCGTTTTGAGCTTTTCTCTGGCCTGGGTCAGTTGCTGATCCTGCTGCTGTTTCCTTGAAGATACGGCGCTTTCGGCACTGTTTTTCTGAAAATCCAGCAAGAGTTTCGACTGACTGCCGCTGCGTCTGTCCCGGTTGCCGGAGGCCGCCCGTTTTTGCGTTTTCTCTTCATTGCGCTGGTGCTGCCGGGTCAGGCTGGCAATCTGCTGCTTCGCCTTCACCAGCCCGTTGGTCAGCGCCTGTGCCTCCTGCTGTTTTTGCAGGCGGTAATCAACAATATCCCGTCCGTAACACGTCAGCCCGGTATGACTGAGTTCATAAATACAGTCGGCCAGTGTCAGTAATTGCTGATCATGGCTGATCAGGAAGATCCCGCCGGAATAACCCGCGATCTGTTCGGCCAGCCAGGTTCTGCCCGCCTGATCCAGATGGTTGGATGGTTCGTCCAGAATCAGCAGTCCGGCTTCGCTTTGAAAACACAGCCATAAACGCAGCCGGGTCAGCTCGCTGCCGCTGAGGTGCGAACAGTGTTGCCAGGGGTCATCGGGGAGTCCCAGCGCTTGCAGTTGCCGTGAAAGCTGAACCGGTAAATCCCACTGGTCGTCCACGGCCTCAAAATCAGCCGGGTCGCAACTGCCCGCTTCGATGCGCGACAGTGCCTGTAAACAGGCATCCACGCCCAGCGCTTCTGCGACTGTGCCAAGTGCCGATAAATCTGCCGTCTCTGTGAGCTGCGGCAGTGCGACAACATGGCCTTCTGCCGTGACTTTTCCTTCATCAGGCTGACGCCGGCCGCTCAGCACCGCCGCCAGCACCGATTTACCGCTGCCGTTTTTCCCGACGAGCGCCGTGACTTCACGCTGCAGTGTGATTGAAAGATCAGAAAATAATGGCTCGCCTTGCGGGAGCAAAACCGTGAGTGATTGTGCGTGCAGTAATGTCATATCGACCTCCTGTGCAAAAGCAGGGCGCGGCATGACCGTCAGAAAATGTATTGCAGTTGTGTCTGTTCAAAGCTTTCTTGAAATCGCAGGCAATCAAATGAAGCGATTGATAAAAAAGCGATTTGCACTTGAAGCGATGCGTATATAAAACAATGCGCAGCCATTGAAAAATGGCACAGACAAAGACGGTTAACGCCCACTAACCCTGCGGATCCAAAAAATAAGTTCAAAGGATGTCAGGGGGTTAGTGATTCATCGTGGCGTTAACTCCGGAAGAAATGATGCGCGCATTAAACCATCGGATGCATAAAATCGCAAGCCGCGTGGATTCGACTTCATGTCAAGACCACAGTTTCTGTGCAGCAGCCCGATCTGGTTCACAGAGAAAACAATCAGTAGCGGCGAATCCAACGGAACTGGCTAATATTAGCCAAGGAGATCAACACGTTAATTCGTTTCATGGCACCAGCAGTGGAATGTGCCGGTATCCGGGGTCGGCTGGCCCCGGCAATAGCAAGGAGCTTTACAGGATGTTGAAACGTACCCTCAAAACCCTCATCGCCACCGCGACCCTCAGTGCTTGCCTGACCGCAGGCGCACAGGCCGCAGAAAACAGAAACTATATTCTGGCGACGGCTTCCACCGGCGGCACCTACTACCCGGTTGGTGTGGCACTGGCAACACTCAGCAAGGTCAAGCTGGAGCCGGCCCATCACTTTTCACTGTCGGCCATCAGCTCGGCGGGTTCCGGTGAAAACGTCAAACTGATGAATGAAAACGAAGCACAGTTTGCGATTTTACAGGGCCTGTACGGCGCCTGGGCCTGGAATGGTGAAGGACAGTTTGCCAGCAGTGGCCGTCAGGACAAACTGCGCTCCGTGACCATGCTTTGGCAAAACGTCGAACACTTTGTGGTGCGTTCTGATCTGGCAAAAACCGGCACCGTGAGTGATTTATCCAACCTGAAGGGCCATAAATTCTCGATTGGCAGCAAAAACTCCGGGACGGAAGGTTCGGGCCGCCAGATCATGAAAGGACTGGGGGTGAATCCGGACAGCTTTAATCTGGCCTATCTGGGCTACGGTGCCAGTGCCGATGCCATGCAAAACGGCACGGTGGATGGCATGAATACCCCGGCAGGCGTGCCGGTCAGCGCCGTGACCCGGGCATTTGCTTCTCTGGGGAAAGACATCACCATTCTGTCATTCACCGATGCGCAGGTGAAAGAAGCCAATCAGAATTATGAGCTGTGGACGCCATATACCATTCCGGCCGGAACATATCCGGGCCAGGGAAAAGACGTTCAGACCATTGCGCAGCCCAACTTCCTGGCCGTTCGGGATGATATCTCCGAGCAGGATGTGTATCTGCTGACCAAAACCATTTACGAGAATCTGCCTTTCCTGAACAGCATCCACGCGGCGACCAAAGCTATGGCGATTGAAAAAGCCATTGCCGGACTGCCCGTGCCGCTCCATCCGGGTGCAGCCAAATATTACCGCGAAGTCGGGATTAACATTCCTGAACGTTTAATCGCGAAGTAAGCTTTCGGCCAGTCTTCTCCGGGCTGGCCATCTCATTTCACACCCCATGTTTGACCTTATGAGCGTACAGGATGACTCAAAACGCCGATCAACGCCCTGAACCAGAAACCGAAAAACAAACCACAGAGCAGGAAGCGCTGCAGCAGTTCGAACTGACCACGCGCAGCGATATTCCCTGGCTGACCCATTTTGTCACCGGATTTGCCGTGATTTTAGCGCTGCTGCATCTCTGGTTTAATACCCTCTCGACCCTGCCGGAATTGTGGGTCTCAGCGACTCACTTTGCCGGTTTTGCCGTCATCTGCGCGCTGCTGTACCCGGCCCATGCCCGCTTGCGGCACAGCAAAATTGCTTTATCCCTCGATATCCTGATAGCGCTCGGAGCGCTGGCCTGTCTGGTGTATATCCCGCTGGCCGAAGATGATTTATATGCCCGCGGCGTGAAGTTTGTCACCGCCGACTGGGTCTTCTCGCTGCTGGCGATTGCCATCGCACTCGAACTCATCCGTCGTACCATCGGGCTGTTCATTCCGGTACTGATTGTGATTTGCCTCAGCTATGTGGTGCTGTGGGGGAAATGGGTGCCGGGCATGTTTCAGTTTCCCGGTCTGAGTATGGAAACCCTGCTATACCGCAGCTTCTACAGTGCCGACGGTATGTTCGGCCCGATCGCCCGCATCAGCTGGAGCTATGTCTTCATGTTCATTCTGTTCGGCGCCTTTCTGGTGCGTTCCGGCGTGGGGGATTTCATCATTGATCTGTCCAAAGCGGCGGCAGGAAAAATCATCGGCGGTCCCGGATTTATTGCCGTGCTCGGCTCTGGCCTGATGGGCTCGGTTTCCGGCTCCAGCGTTGCGAATACCGTTTCAACGGGAGTGATCACCATTCCGATGATGCGTAAAGCCGGTTTTCCTGCCCGCTTTGCTGCAGGCGTCGAAGCAGCCGCATCGACAGGCGGGCAACTGATGCCGCCAGTGATGGGTGCCGGTGCCTTCATCATGGCCTCATATACTCAAGTGCCCTATGTCGATATCGTGGCGGTTTCTGTGGTGCCTGCGCTGATTTATTTTCTGTCCGTCGCCTTCTTTGTCCGCATTGAAGCCAAGCGCAGCGGCGTGCACAAAATTGACACCCACAGTGAACCGTTTCTGAAAGTCCTGTTCCGGGGCTGGCATAACCTGATCCCGATCGGGGTCCTCGTGGTGCTGCTGGTGAAAGGCTTCACACCCACTTATGCTGCTGGGATTTCGATCCTTTCGGTAATTGTCGCATCCTGGCTGTCCCCCAATAAAATGGGCCCGAAAGCCATCATCGAAGCGCTGTCAATGGGCGGCCGGAATATGGCTACGACTGCTGTGCTGCTGGTTGGCATCGGACTGGTCGTCAATGTCATCAGTACCACAGGGATCGGCAATACTTTCTCGCTGATGATTAATGAATGGGCTGGCGGCAACCTGCTGGTCATGCTGCTGCTGATTGCGCTGGCTTCGCTGATCCTCGGGATGGGCTTGCCCGTCACTGCCGCTTATATTGTGTTAGGCACGCTGTCGGCACCGGCGCTTTATCAGTTAATCGCTGAAAGTCAGTTGCTGGACTTACTGGTTCAGGGCCAGTTACCGGAACAGGCCAAGGCGATTTTCATGCTGGCTGCTCCCGATCAGCTGGCAGCGCTCAATGCGCCGATGACGATGGAAAATGCTCAGCGTCTGCTGGCAATGGTACCGGCCGATTTCAAGTCCATGCTGCTGGAACAGAGCCTCGGTGCAAGTGCCGTCACGCTGGCATTACTGTCAGCCCACCTGATCATTTTCTGGCTGTCGCAGGACAGCAATGTCACCCCGCCGGTCTGCCTGACCGCGTTTGCCGCAGCGACGATTGCACGCACACCGCCGATGCGGACGGGTCTGACGGCCTGGAAAATCGCGAAAGGACTGTATCTGGTGCCGTTGCTGATCGCCTATACCGCGCTCATCAGTCATGACTGGGGCGAAGTACTGCTGATTGGCGGATTTGCCGTCATTGGCACTTATGCGCTCATTGCTGCGATCGAAGGTTATCTGGAAGGCCGGTTGAATGTGCTCGGCCGTCTGCTCCTGACCGCAGATGCGGCTGTCCTGCTCTGGCCCGGTATCGATTGGTGGTGGCGGGTCGTCGCGGCCGTGATTTTCGCCGTGCTCTTTGTGTATACGGCACGAAACGGCACCCAAGGCATTCATACAATGTCCGGCACCTCCGATACGCCGTCTTCCTCAAACCAACAAAAGGTGATGCCATGACATCCGTGTACGATTATCTGGTGATTGGCGGCGGGATCGTCGGTGTCGCAACCGCCTGTGAACTGCAACGCCGTTTTCCCGAGTGTAAAATTCTGCTGGTGGAAAAAGAAACGCAGCTGGCCCGCCATCAGACCGGCCATAACAGCGGTGTGATTCACGCCGGGGTGTACTATACCCCCGGCAGCCTGAAGGCCCGCTTCTGTAAAGCCGGGGTCCAGCGCACCCTTGCATTCTGCCGGCAGCATGACATCCCGGTCGAAAACTGCGGCAAACTGCTGGTCGCAACCAATGAGACCGAACTGAGCCGGATGGAAGCCCTGTTTGAACGGTGCGGAGAAAACGGCATTGACGCCGAACTGCTGGACGCGGCGCAGCTTCACCAGCGTGAGCCGAATATCACCGGACTGGGCGCGATTTTTGTCCCTTCTACCAGCATTGTGGATTACCGTTTGGTGACGGAAACCATGGCGCAGCGCTTTCAGGCCATGGGCGGCCAAATTGCGCTGCACACAGAAGTGATCGGTATGACTGAAGACGATGAGGCCATCGAACTGACATGCCGTCAGCCCGGCGTCACCAGTGCCGAGCCATTTACTGTCAAGGGACGCTTTCTGGTCAGTTGCGGCGGCCTGATGGCCGACCGGCTCACCCGCATGCTGGGGCTGAATACCGATTTTCAGATCATTCCTTACCGGGGTGAATATTATCGCCTAGCCGCACGGCATAATCAGATCGTCAGTCATCTGATTTATCCCATCCCCGATCCTGATCTGCCCTTTCTTGGCGTGCATTTAACCCGGATGATCGACGGTTCCGTGACCGTTGGCCCGAATGCGGTGCAGGGCTGGAAGCGGGAAGGCTACGGACGGTTGAATTTCAGCCTCCGGGACAGTGCTGAGATGCTGTCTTTTCCCGGTTTCTGGCAGGTCACGGCCAAACACCTGAAAACCGGATTGCAGGAGTTCAGGGATGCCTGGTGGAAAGCCGGTTATTTAGAGCGGGTTCGGAAATATTGTCCGAGTCTGGCGCTGACTGACCTTGAACCGTATCCGGCAGGGATTCGGGCGCAAGCAGTACTCAAAGACGGAACTCTGGTACATGATTTTCTGTTTGCAGACAGCCCGCGCAGCCTGCATGTGTGTAACGCACCGTCACCAGCCGCAACGTCCGCCATGCCGATTGCCGACTACATCTGCGATAAAGTTGCTGAAAAAATGCCGCCTGTGGTTTCTGTTATTGATTCTGCAACGAACTGAGTGCTCATAAAAAAACACCCCGGTAATCATACCGGGGTGTTGATGTGTTTCTGTTCGACTGTTCAAGTCGCTTGTTTACAGACTCGCCATAGCGCCTTTTCCGACACCTTCATAAGCCACAACATCCAGCCGCTGGTTTTCACCCAGCTTCGGTTTCACTTCGGCCGCGATAAAATGCGCCAACAGTTCAATGGTGGTGTCGGTATGGATCATGTCAGTTTCGCTCTTAGCAATCGCCAGTTCAAACAGACCTTGTGGCGCGGTATAACGGAAACCATAGTGCGTCTCGTCCGTCGCACCTGCAGCATGTTCACTGAGGTTCAGTGCCGTCACGCTGACCTGATCTTCCGCAGTGCCCAGATAAATATCTGTCCAGCGCTTCGCCCAGTCGGCTTCCAGCTGGCTGTCCCGCTTGCCGTCAACATAGAGTTCAATCGGCGAGCGGTGACCGTGCGCAATACGCTGGCAGTTGCCGTCATGCTTTTTCAGACCATGGCTGTAATGATAGAAAGCACCGTCAATCTGTTCATGACGCAGCACCAGTTCCAGCCCCTGAACATTATCCGGCAACTCTCCGGCCAGCACTTGGTAAAGATGCTCGGTCACGGTGTCGATGGTAATGGCTTCGGCTTCAACTAAGCAGAATGCTTCTTCAGGACAGTGCAGGTGAATACTTTTCTCATCGCGCAGCAGATCAACCGTGGCATAACCTGGGGTTGTTTCCGCAATCTGCACTAACGGATGGTTCACAGGCACCAGCAGACGGTGATCCACGTATTCATCCACCAGCTTTTTGATCTGCTTCTTCACACGGCCAAAATCCAGCACCATGCTCATTTCATTCAGCTCGCCAGACATCACCACATCCAGTATCCAGCTGTCGCCCACCATACCGCGGGCCGGGCACAGGTATGAGGCATCAATAACGGTGAGATCTCTGACAAATAGCTTCACGCTGACGTCCTTACTGAAATGATAGTCGTTTACGGAGCTGGGCATTATACGCGGACAGCCGGAGGAGTAAACCTAAACCCGCTCCGTAAATCCGATGCTCAGTAGCGATAATTTGCCGCCAGAAACAGGGAGCTGACACCACGTTGCTGCGACTGAAAAGTAATCGCATTGCCCTGATCGTCTTGCCCCTGCCAGTTTTTCATCTTACTTGGCAGCATACTGTGACGAAATCCGGCTTCCAGAGTCATATCCGAAGACACCCGCCATGCCAGGCCGGTCTGCATCCCGAAAATCACCCCGTTCACATGATAGTCACTCTGATAATCCGAGTTTGATTTCACGCTGGCATAGCCTAAATGCAAGCCGACATAAGGTGAAAAGTCTTTGTGATATAAGAAGAAATAATCTGTCGCCAGCAGGTGGAGATTCGCCAGATTTTCATAACTCAGGCCGGATGACGAAAAGTCGCTGTCGCTGTGATGCCGTTCAAAACTGTAGTAGATCCGACTGCGTCCTTCCGGTGTGTAGTAGCCAAAATCCACACCCCAAAATCCGTTGCCGCCGGCATCTTTTGCGGTTTCGGTCTGACCAGACACCGTGGCTTTATCGGTCAGTCCCATCAGACTCACGCCGCCCCGCAAACCAAAGAAATAACGGCTGTCTTCTGCCTGCACAGTATCAGCCTGCTGTTCCGCATTGCTCATCGTTGCATCCGACGCAGGCTGTGCAAGATTAGCCTGCACACCGGCACTGAACAGACACCCTGCAAACATCGCAGACGCATAAGGAACAATAGAAGATGTTAGAAACTGCAAAGCTGCCTCCCTGAGATCACGGCTCGCCGGACCGTTGCCCGGTATTGCCGCATCATAGCAAGTCCCTGAATTCCAGACGAGCAAAAATCCGAGTCAAAACAAGAGGCAGCATCACTGGTGCTCTAATCCTCCCGCAACCAGGCCAGCGCATCCACCGGGGTATCGAAACATTTCACTTCCCCCGAAATAAACCAGCTGCCGACTTTCGCCATCACATCCATCCACTTCTTGTCACCATAAATAGCAATACGGTGAAATTTTTTGCCGTGTTTCAGGCCCAGTTTCAGATCATCCCACGCTGCTTTGAGCTCCCAGCCCTCAAACTCCGAGCCATCAAAATACACATTCACTTTCGGATGCTCGACGCCCGCCAGGGCTTCATCAATCAGTGGCGTGATCTGCTCATAATCTTCGTGAGTCAATTTACCGACCGCTTTCAGTTCCATGAAAAAATTATCGTCATGTCTGTCTACTTCAAAAAATAAACCGTGCGTGGTTTGCATACGGGCCTCCTGTTGCCGACGGCTGAGGAAAGTGAAAGATCAGGATAAGTGTAGCGGGCATCAGGAAAAATGACGGGATTTGAATCAATTGCCGGGCCATCTGGCCCGACAATGCAGCAAAAGAATTACGCCGTTTCGGTTGCGTTGCGCAGCTCTGCTTTCAGTTCTTTTTTGAGGATTTTGCCCGTGGCGTTCATCGGCAGGGCCTGACGGATTTCAACCTGGCGCGGATATTTGTACGCTGCCAGCTGGGCTTTCCCCCAAACCTGCAATTCAGTCTCAGTGATGGTCGCCCCTTCCTTCAGAACAACATAGGCCTTCACGTCCTCCCCATACTGCTGAGATGGAATACCAATCACAGCCACCATCGCCACATCCACATGCGTCATAAACACTTCTTCAATTTCGCGGGGATACACATTGAACCCACCACGAATGATCAGGTCTTTGACACGATCAACAATAAACAGGTTGCCATGTTCATCAAAACGTCCGATATCGCCTGAATGGAACCAGCCATGACGCAGCGCATTGTCGTTCTCTTCCGGACGGTTCAGATAACCTTTCATGACATTGTGACCACGAATAATAATTTCACCCGGCTCGCCCTGCGGCACCGGCTGATCATTGTCGTCCACCACGCGAATCTCAACGCCCTGAATAGGCTGCCCCACAGAACCGGGCAACCGGGGCTTATCCAGATGGTTAAAACTGGCAATCGGGCTGGTTTCTGACAATCCGTATCCTTCGAGTACAGGAATGCCGAACCTGCCCTCAAACGTCCGCAACACTTCGACCGGTAAGGAGGCACCACCGCTGACTCCCAGTCGCAGACTGGACACATCGTGTTCGGCTTTGCAGAGATTCAGGCTGATATACATCGTCGGTACACCGGCAAAGATGGTCACGCGATGCTGTTCAATCAATTCAAGCACCAGTGCTGCATCAAATCTCGGCACCATCACCAGGGTACAACCAAGACTGACCGGCGCATTCATATTGACGGTCTGACCGAATGTGTGGAACAACGGCAGCGTCAACAGGTGGACATCGTCCCCCCGCATCTGCATCAGATTTTGCGCTGCCAGCGCATTGATATACTGGTTGCTCTGTGTCAGCTCTGCGCCTTTCGGCAATCCGGTGGTCCCCGAGGTATACAGAATAACCGCCGTATCTTCGGCACTGCGGTATGCACAGTCACCATCAGAGGACTGATTTTTCATCAGCGCAGACAGGGTTGGCATGCCCTTGTATTCCTGCTGCGACTGATCCGCAGTCATCACCACCATATGTTCACAGCCGCCAACCTTCTGAAAAGCAGCAATCCCGGCATCCGCCATCGGTAATTCTGCCGTGCCTTCAAAACAGAAATAGAATTTCGCTTGTGCATCTTCCAGGTGGTACTGAATTTCCCGCTCACGCAGCAGAACATTCAACGGTACAACCACTGCACCGGCTTTTTGAATCCCGTAATAAACCAGCGGAAAATATGGCAGGTTAGGACAACTCAGCGCAATGCGATCCCCAGGCTGGACGCCTTTGGCTTTCAGGCCGTTGGCAATCTGACTGGCAATGGCATTGAACTGAGCGTAAGTGATCTGAGTCTCACCACAAATAATGGCGATTTTATCAGGTTGAGAAACAGCATTTCGTTGTAGTGCAGCGGCAAGATTCAGCATGGTGTTTTCCTTGTGATGTTCTCTACACAACCATCTTATTGTCGGGCCAGTTGACACAACCCGGAATTGATACAAAAGATTTAATCGGACGTTCGACCAAAGTCAACGAGGCGATTTGATTTTGTTAACAACTTGTGAAGCCAACGCAACTTTACGCCTGATCGTCAGGATCAGGAATTCAGTTTCTTCTCCGTTTTCGCGAGCCGCTTCGACTCCTGTCGGGTCGGCGGAAAGCCGATCGTCTCCCCTTCAGCGGTCAGGATCGCGATCCGCTCCGGTCGTCCCGATTCGTGAATCCAAAGCTCACCAATACAACTGGTGTTCACCAGACGTCCGTGCCCCGGCGTATCCGGATCCCGCTTCTCGATCTTCATTCTCTTCCGCTTCGTCAGCCAGTTCAGCGGTGAAGAGGGCGTATAAAGCAACCGGTCCATTCGCTCGCAAAAACGGAGCAACCGTTCAGGAAAGGTGTTTTTGATACCGCTGGCAGTCACCTGATAAATATGCGGGCTGTTGCGTCGAAAACGCAATTTGATGTCATAGGCAAAAGAATAGTGAACATCACCCGACAGGATCACAAAATTGGTCGGTGTTTTGGTGTGAGTGAAAATACTCAGCAGCGTATTGGCCGCGCCCGGATGAGCCATCCAGTTTTCCGCATCCACCATCAGCGGCTTGCCAAGCCAGGTCATGAGCCGTTGCAGGGCTTCTATGAATTTCACACCAAAAATCGGGGCTGGTGAAACAATAATGACCGCAGATTCGTGCATCAGGGCCTGCTGCATTTCTGTCAGGGCTTCCCAGTCCATCAGACCCGAAGGTTTGTTCATTTTCGATTCCGACCGCCAGCGCCGGGTGCGCGTGTCCAGCACCAGAATCTTAGGCTGCGTCGCAATCTCGTAATGCCAGTGCTCAAACTCGTACAAGAGACTGATCATCGCCTCATGGTTCTCATCACTGGGCTGCGAGAAAAATGCCCGGGCCTTGGCAGCAAAGCGTTCGTCAAACCGGGACGGGTCATTCCCCCATCCCTGACACAACCAGTACCCGAACAGACTGTTGCCGATGATTCGTCGTGAAAAAGCATTCTGATAGACAGCCTGCTCCCAGCCTACCGTCAGGTTCCAGTCATCCGTGACATCATGATCATCAAAAATCATATAAGTGGGAATATGCGCCATCAGACGCTGTACCTGATTCAGACCTGAAATAAATCCGTCAATTTCCGCCTTTTCCCGATGCCAGAGCTGTTGCCATTTCTCAGCCAGCACCTGCGTGCCGCACTGAAAACCCTCTTGTGCCAGCCTGCCGTGATCCACCAGCCGCCAGACCTGCGGCGACCACACCAGCAGATACATCGCCAGAAATTCGCTCAGACCAATCAGGTGGTTTTCACAGTCAGTTGAACTGAAAACAGGACGACAGCGTTTCGGCAGCCAGCTGAATCCACGGCTATCTGACAACCAGTGTCCGGTTTCTTCGTGAACAGGCAAAACCTGATCACGGCCGTATAACTGATAATCACTGTGTCGCAGCTCAGACAAGGATGCATAAGGCGCATCGGAAAAGTGCTCGTCGGGCAAACCCAGCAGATCAATCACCTGACTGATCGCATCCAGTGTTGGCCCGGCAACATGATCGGCATAAATTTGATCGCCGCTCATCATCAGCAAAGCCGGACGTTCCGAAACAGCCAGCGAAGCCACCTTACTGTCTGCAGCTACCAGACTGTCTTTTCCGGGGAAATGCGGATTTCTGCAAGAACCATGCTGGATATAATCCGCACGGGATTTGATCATCAGCGACAATCGTTTCTCGCCGGGATAAAGCAGTTCGGGGATCAGGGTGCTCACCGGCCCCTGCTGAGTCTGGATTTCATAGGCCAGTTCACAATCGACAGGGAACTCACCTAGAAATTGCGCCATCACAATCCAGGCAGAACGGCCGACCTGAATCTGTTGTTCAGCTGTCAGTTCTGCCTGGAAAAAAGCTTTTTCCTCCGTGGCATGAAAGAGCTCAAACTGCCCTTCCAGTCTTGAGGTCGTCACCATCCACACCGTGACCGACTGGGCATCACATCGCCGCAATACCGGACCGGCGAGCACCAGCGGCAACTCAGTCTCATCCTGAGCAGGTAGGCTTGACGAATGCTGTGTCTTTTTCTGATGTTGATTGCTGACTGTCATCTATCCCCGAATATCTGTCTCTGGACAACAGAAGGCATTGTAACCGATACACTTTCGTCTGATGCAAATTGATTGTCAAAGCCGGGGACAGGTCATGTGAAGCGGTGCGCAGCGGGTGATTCCCGGCGACACACCGCCAGACGTCACAGGTGGTTGAGGATAATGTATCCACCCAGAACAAAGAGGGACATAAAAAACAGCCGCTGAAAAACAGGGACAGATAAGCGCTGACGCACCTTTGCACCAATAGCCATACCCGCGAACGCCGGCAGCAAAGCGACGAGAGAAAGACCGCTGGCTGAGAGTGTCAGTATATTTTGCACCCATAGTCCGAGCATCAGCCCTGCAGAAGAGAAGGTGAACAGAATCCCCATGGCCTGCACCAGTTTTTCTTTGGGCAGCCCAGCTGATTGCAGATAAAACACCCCGGGCACGGCAGAAGATCCCGTCAGGCCGGTAAAGATGCCATTACAGGTGCCCATTGCCACGCCAAACGCCGTCTGCCACTGAGGCCGGACAGACAAGCGAAAATTCAGCAGCCCGGTCACAGCATACAGGCTCAGCAAAATGCCTAAACAGAGGGACATGTAGCCCGTGTCGATCATCAGCGCCAGCCAGCACCCGGCTCCGACTGAAACCGTAGCCGACAGGAAAAACAACCAGTGTTCACGGCTGAGCGACCGGGCATGTGGTCCGGTAACAGCCTGATAGATGTTGGTCAGAAATGCGGGTAAAGCCACCATCGACATTGCGGAATGAATCCCGATCACCGTCGTCAGTAACCCCAGAACAACGGGTGGCAGGCCGAGGCCCACCACACCTTTGATCATGCCGGCAAACGCAAAGACCAGCATGATGATTACGATGGTTGTAACGTCATATTCCATCAAACAATTTCTTCCGGCATCAGAGGGTAAATCGCAGCAATGCCCTGCTCTGCAAAGTATCTCAGTGCCGTCACCACATCCCGGTTCTCCTCATCGGTGAGTACCTCAGGTTTGTGCTGTGTAAAGTGATCGGCCAGCGCCAGGATGTCTGCTTTACGGTCCTCAATGTATACCGGCGTTTCATCCCCGTTTTGCGGTCCCGTTTCCGACAGCAGCGCCTGCATGGCGCGGGTATCTTTCACGAACTCGATATCAAAATGACCGAGCTGCATCAGTACATACCGGCTAGCCACTCCCTCCGGGGCACCATTGGCAAATCGGTGTTTTACCTGAGCCGGGATCTGAAACACTTTTCCCTGAGGCACAATAAACAGCTTTTCGAGCTCAGGCAGTTCAATACGAATGGTACCTTTCGAGCAATAGATCATGTCAGAGACCGACTGGTGAAAATGATACGGCACCGCCTCATGATCCAGATTAAACAGACTGACGCGAATACCGTCCTGATAATAAAACTCTTTCATTTCCATGACTGCATTTCCTTAAATTAGTTCTGCCAGGCAGACTCAGCGACCAATGGTGACGATTGACGGGCACAATAGGCAGCCCATTCTTCTGACAACCACATTGCCGCTTCAACAAACGCGGCTGAAAAGTTCCGCTCATTCTGCCAGTAACGGGTCAATACGCCATACGAAGCAATCCATGGTGACGGGACCACTCTGCCGGTTTCCGGATCCCGGCACATCACGCCATAAGATTCATCGCTGTCGAGCATAATCCCCCCGGTCGAATAATGACCTTCCCGGTTTGCCAGCAGCTCTTCACGTTCAGCCAGCGCCGACACCAGTCTGGACGGATGCAGGGACAACCTGAAATCCTGTCCGGATGCACGAATTACGGCATCAACCAGCCTTGTGCTCTCCGCGTCTCCGTCTGTGAAGGTGACTTGATACTGGCCACCATGAGCCACAGGATTACCCGATATCTGGTAGCCCATTTTTACGGAGTCCAGCTTTCCGGATTCAAACAAAGCCAGCAACTTTTCAGCGTTCAGTAAAGGAATCGGTACGGCAATCCGGATAAAGTGCGTGTCCAGCTCCCGGTCATAGATTTCTTTCTCAAACGCATTCAGATGACGATAGAATTTCATCCGGCGGGCTTTGAGAAGAATTGTATGAACCAGATTATTCTCATGCGGACAGGTCACATCATAGCGGAGCTTTTCAAAAGCATTTTCAAACTTTGGTTCGACAATATCCTGCCAGCCGATCTGACCTGATGTCGCCGCCCTCAGTTCCTGATCAATCATCGACAAAATATCATTCAGACCTAATTTTTGACCCAGTACCCGTTCAAGCTCGCCGAAGGTCTCTTCCGTCAGATACTGAAATTGATACTCGACCGACGCGCCCCGAACCGCAGGGAAAAAACCGCACCGGCTACCCGCGACAATCTGAATCTGAGCCTCTTCCGGCGACGGGGTATAGCCTGTGATATGCCCGCTGTCTGAAAAATGGAATGTCCCGGATTCGGCCAGCGACATAATGGCATCGATTCCGCTCGGTCCCATCCCTTTGACAAAACACGTCAGGGTTTTGTCCCGGACGGCTTCAGACCACGCCGCCACGCTGGCCCGGAGTTTTGAATCGGGATAAGGACTGTCAAGGAAATTCCCGGCAATCATTTCAGATTCAGTATCCAGCGGCACCCAGTGACCGGTCGAAAGAAGCAACTTGTCGATCCCGGTGATGACTTCTCTGCTGCCATCATCCACACGTTCAATCACGAGACTGAACCGCTCTGACTGTCTGAATCCATCGATTGCACAATAGCCGTTATAGGATTGAATCCGGATCCCATGACGACGGGCCTTCATGACTGTATCCCTGAACCGCTCTTCCAGATAGACCCCAAATAACGCCCGGGGATAAAATCCTTCCGGATCCGGTTCCCATGCATCCAGCGGGACACCCGGATGCGTCTCCCGGATCAAAGCCGGAAACTCTGCGGCCAGACGCTGGCGATGCTCACCCAGCCAGTCATAAAAATCATCTCCGGCAAGCGACATTTGCCGGGCCTGATTATTACAGAGATGGCCGGGTAACAATTCGTACGGTGCGTATGGATAGCCGGGACCATTCACCTGACGCGACTCAATAGTCAGAATTTCCACGGATGGCACAGGGCGCCGATCTGCGGTCAGGGCATTCACGAGATGAAACAAAGCAGCCGTACCGGAAAACCCGGTCCCCACAATACACAGCCTTGTTGGATTGACTTCAGACATAATCTCCCTCTTTGAATCATCTCCCGGATGCAACAATACATCCGGGAGAAACTGCCGGAATCTACAGGCTCAGTAGTGCATCCCTGATCCGCTCTGCTGCTAAATGCAGCGTCGACTCAGATCGCCCCGTATTCAACCGAATGAAATGCTTCAACTGAGGTACATTTTCAGCAAAGTGAGGTCCCCCGATCGAAGCCACACGGGCGCGCTCAAGAAGGAATTGTTCAGCGCTGTCATAACCCAGTTTTTCTATCTTTTCACCGTAACCGGAAAAATCAGCAAAGATGAAAAATCCGCCTTCCGGCACAGGAACGTGAACATGAGGAATTGCATTCAGCGCTTCGACAAATCCCTGAAGATTCATCCGGGAATTCACCGCCCTGGCCATGGCAACCTCATCCATATATTCCTGCATCGCCTCATGTGTGGCGACCTGAGCATAGGTCGCAGCAAAAGAGTTCAGATTGACCTGCACTTTCGCCATCATGGCCAGCTTATCCGCCGGGCTGCAGATATAACCGACACGATCACCATGCATGCCATACGTCTTCCCGGGCCCGGTGACCAGCGTTGTGCACTCCCGCATTGCATACGACACGCCGTTTTCCAGCGTCACGGTAATATCGGAAATTGTGGCCGGGCCATCGAGAATATGGGATTCGTACGGACAGTCGAACAACACCTGAACCGGGGGCTGCCCCAGCTCTGCGCGACGCAGATTGTGCCGCGCAATCACTGCTGACAAATGGCTCAGATCCTCGCGGCTGTATATTTTGCCGGAAGGGTTCAGACAATCCCCGAGAATGATCATTTTCGTGCGATCCGTGATGGCCTGATCGAGCACTTCAGGACTCAGCGCTTTGTCATAAAAATCGCGGACCAGCACACCTTTCAAGACGCCGCCGTGTAAATCAATCATATCGGCGTAGTGCGGCCAGTTCGGTAACGGGACAATCACTTCATCTCCCGGGTTCAGCAGCGTGTGAAAAACTACGGTGATTGCACCCTTAATGCCGCCCGGCGTGACCATAATTTCATTGTCCGGGGAGTAGCGTACCCCTCTGAGCCGGAAAACACGGTCGCTGATCGATTTCCTCAGAAACTCGAACCCGGTCACAGGGGCAAATTCATGAATCGCCCGCGGCTGTTTCTGAATAAAATGAATGACTGCCTCATTGATACGGTCATCGGCCAGATCATCCAGCGTCCCGATACTGAGGTCGATAACTTCTTCACCCGGACGGGCATTGGCATTTAATGCAGCAATTTTTGCCTTGGTTCCGTGTGTCACCGATTCACGT
Source organism: Photobacterium sp. R1 (assembly GCF_054600795.1). Classification (NCBI taxonomy): domain Bacteria; kingdom Pseudomonadati; phylum Pseudomonadota; class Gammaproteobacteria; order Vibrionales; family Vibrionaceae; genus Photobacterium; species Photobacterium sp. R1. The sequence goes on along the minus strand of NZ_BAAHZP010000003.1, from coordinate 337,639 downwards.
AACTTCATTGCAGAGTCTGAAAAAATGGTCTCAGGCATAACTACTTTCCTCTTGAACTGAAACAGGCAACGCATCAAGTTCTGCGGATTTCCGGTACATGGCCAGCCACATCGCCTGCTGTGCTTTAAACATCTCGGTTGCACCGTAAATGATTTCATTCAGATCGCTCTGCGTCAGGCAGTTATTCAGCACACAATTTCGCGCATCAGCGGCATGTCTTTCTTCGACGCCGTTGTCGACGTGCGCGTTGAAATACACCTCAACTTCTTTTTTATATTGCGCCTCATCAAGATGAGTCCGGCTCAGACGGAAAGCTTCCCTGAATGCCGTCAGCATCCGGTCAGCGTGTGTTTCCAGAGCCATAACAACGCCCAGCATGCGTGGATAGCTGTCAGAAATCAGTGCCTGAACCCGTTCACGATAGGCCAGCGTTTCGGGAATAATATCGGGACTGTTTTTCGCATCCTGAACTTTCAGGGGCTCCAGGTTATACTCCCGGGCGCCAAACAGGTTCAGGGCATTTTCCATAAATATTTCATGGCAGTGGGCTTTATTCCCCATCCCGGTCTCTTCACCCAGAATGTACGAAAACAAAATCAGCGTATCCATATCGTTTACCGCCGCAGAGCGGGCACAAACATGGGCGATTCCTTTCACAGTCAGTTCAGTCCGGTAAAAAAAATTGGCCCGGAATAATTCATAAGTGGCAGGCGTCCATGGATGCGTTGCCAAATGCTTAAAATAGGTATTTTCGAATATCGGGTGATTTTCCAGCTCCGTCAGAAAGCTATCCAGCTTCCCGCTCAGTTGATGACTTCCGCTTGACATTGTTTGCTCCTTGATTTCACAAGTAGTCGGGCTTGTTATCTATAAACCTCTTATTTCTTTTCGTTAACAAACTGATAATCAGATGCTAACAACACGATACTAACCACAACCAAAGAGCAGTTAGTTTAATATGCATCACAATTCTTATAATCCCATGAAAATGGCAAACCCAAACTCAGCGAAATTGTGCGGCTGCTCAAAATTCACACACACTGCAAATCCCCACGAGTTCAATCACTATCCGTTAAAATCTTCACCGAACATCAGCAGCAAACGAGAAGGAGATAACAGACAAGCAATTGAAATTAAAGAAATTAATATCATGTCATCTAACGCTCTTGATGAACGAACCTCAGAAATGCGGATATTGCAGGTATGCAGGTATGCAGGGGCATGCGAAACAATGTGACAATAAATCAAATAGGCTGTGCTTACGGAAATTTCAGAACAGAGACATTCAAATACTGCACGAGATGCAGCCAATGATCTGAAAGAAAAGATAATGAAAAAACACGTTCACGATGAGTGGTCAATTATTTATCTTACCACTTCAGGGAATTAAGACTTTCATTTTTTTGGTCTTGCTTCAAACAATTTATTTAATAAAAAAACGGATATGAACTCATATTGTGATAATAACCATCCTATTTTAAAGTGTTTCTCTGAAACAACGCGCATGGAGGAAAAAACCTCCATTGGCTAGAACAAAAACAATATCCGTCAAAGGTTAATATCGATGAGTATAACAACACCCAATCAGGTCACGATCAATGACTTGCCTTCTAAAGTAAAAATTACATTACCGGAAGAGCCGGATTCGGGCGGCGCTTCACTTCTCATGTATCTTGGTATGGGAATATCTATCGTTGGTGTGCTATTCATTCTCTTTGGCCCAAGAGAGATATATTACAACGCCTATAAGGGAATGACATTTATCCAGATACTGCAAGCCTACCCTGGTCCAATTGCCAGTGTCGGATTTTTGATTTGTGGTATTGCAAACTATGTCACCAATTCTGCTTTACAAGAATATCAGACCGGTGTCGTTGCATCACTCGAAAGTGCGATTCAAATTACCGACGAAGATATTCCTGAAGGATTAAAGTTAAGCATTGAACAAAAAGAAGAAGACGACAAAGATATTTACTATGTCAGCTTAATTGAAGCAACTGATGAGCCGGAATCAGACGAGAGTACTGAATCAGCAGCTCTGGAATCAACCGAAAAATAGTAAAAGCCAAGATAAACTGCGTCTTTTTTAGGACGCAGTTTTATATTTAAAATTCACTCACTCTTCCTATAATTCATATTTACCCCACCAAGAAATGAAGCTCTTAAGAACAATTACCAGCCCCATAACTTACAATAATTATGTGTTTTTTCAGTATATAAATTTTCGTGCCTACTGCATTACAATATATAAATCCAGAATATATCATTAGTTAAAATCATTCAAATTAATAATGTAAGCAACCGCTCACATTATTATAATAGTTTAACTTCATTTAAAACTATCTAGGATTGATGTCATCAAATGGCATTCTATCCTGAACATGCCACCAATGATCGTAGAAACGATCTTCTTCATTAAACAAAATTTCTAATTCATGGTATCCATATTGATGGATAATATCCTTCACTTCTTCCAGCTGTTCTGCTGTCAAAATCAAGAAATTATCACCTTGAGTCTGAACTCTATATAAATCATATAAAAACGGTTTTTTAACTAGAAGACCATAAATACCCAACCAAGGCCATGCGCTTTCTTCTGGCTCCGGCTCAGGAATAGAGCCTAATTTCAAAAATGAAAGTGATGCTGCGCCAGCACCAGCTAAAACCATCGGCCCGGCAACAAATAACAAAATCACTGCAATGGAGAGTCCCCCAAGCATGCAATATTTCGCCATATTTTTCCGTCTCTCACTACCGGCCTTAACACCATATGAGTAAAAACCAGATGCAGTGATTTTTTGATAGTATATGACTGGAAACCATTCTGCGCCTAGGATCATCACTACAATTGGTAATAAAAACACCAATATTCCAACAATAAAGTACGGGTAGTTCTCAGATAAATTACCCGCCAATAAGGATATAAATAGTATTGGTAAAAATATTATTGAAATTGACCACACAACAGGCATTCCCCACCGACCATATCTCCCCCAATAATCCACTTCCCATTCCATGATGGCAGGTTCATTTTTTACAATTTCAGCATAAATTTTTTTACATTCTTTTTCTTTATCCAGATAATCATCGAGATCAACATTTGAATTTATCCTGTATTGAACAACCTGGTATATTTGTAAAACTTCTTTAAAATCTTTCATTGTCTAAAACTTTAAGATCACCCAATCATCCCTCACCCAATTAAAAAGGAAAGATGAGAACTAACTCATCTTTCCAATAAATTAAAAGTCGTCTCTAAATGGCATTGTGTTTTGGTGATCATTCCATCGATCATAAAAACTATCATCAATTTTATCAATGATATCGAGTTTATGTTGACCGTAATAATCAACGATATTGTTCACTTCTTCAATTTGCTCTTTAGTTAAAATGAGATAATTCTTCCCATGTGTTCGAACTTTATATTTATCGTATAAAAAAGGTTTGCGCTCCTTAATAATACTATACATACCTAACCATGGCCAGGCACTTTCTTCAGGCTTTTTCTCAGGAATAGAACCCAACTTAAAAAATGAAAGTGAAGCAGCACCAGCACCAACAAATACCATTGGTCCGGCAACAAATAAAAGGATGACAGCTATTGAAAGCCCACCGATTACGCAGTACTTCGCCATCTTTTGACGTCGTTCACTTCCCATCTTAACGCCAAATGAATAAAATTCTGATGGTGTTATTTTTTGATAGTATCGTATTGGAAACCATTCAGCACCGAGCACCATGATCAAGATTGGTAATGGCAAAACAAAAAATCCCATAAACATAATTTCATATATATCATCTTGATCTCCAGCCAACCAATATAGAGGAAAGAATGGAACAAAAGTAAAAGCAAAAAAAACAAATACTGGTAAACCCCATTTACCAAATCGGCCCCAATAGTCGACATCCCACTCTAAAATTGCAGGTTCACTCTTTACAATCTTTGCATATATTTCTCTACACTTATCTTGCCGGTGTCCCCAGTGTTCTAGCTCTGGGTCAGTGTTGAGTTGTCGCTGAACCTGTTGGTATCTTTTTTTAATGTGTTCCATGAAACGACTTAATAGCTTTCCAACCAATACTCTTCATGGCGGACATTGATGCCATCTGATTAAGCCAATCAACCTAGAGAAAAGGTGAGCTTATGCTCACCTTCTGCGTATTTATTTTTCTGTTGTAGACATTTGACTATTTGCTGCCTCGACTTGACGGAAAGGCATCGTATCTTGATGTTGCCACCAACGGTCGTAAAATGATCCCTCTTCCTTATCTAAAATATCAATTTCATGTTGACCATACTGTTTCATAATCTCTTTAACTTTTTCCAATTCTTCTTTCGTAAGAATCAAATAGCTATCACCTTGCGTACTCACTTTATAAAGGTTGTACAAGAACGGTTTCTTTAACAAAACGAGGCTATACATCCCCAACCAAGGCCATGCACTCTCTTCTGGTTCAGGTTCCGGAATCGAGCCTAATTTCAAGAAAGAGAGTGAAGCAGCTCCGGCACCCGCAAAGACCATTGGGCCAACAACAAAGAGCAAAACGATAGCTATCGTAAAACCGCCAAACATGCAATACTTCGCCATCTTTTTCCGTCTTTCACTGCCCACTTTGACACCATAGGAATAAAAACCAGATGCGGTAATTTTCTGGTAATATCGCGTTGGGAACCATTCAGCACCTAAAACCATAACCAATATTGGAAAAGGAAGTACAAAAAAACATAATAAAATTAATTTATATACATCCTCATGTTCTCTATTAAACCAATACAAAACAAACAACGGAATAAATGCATAACAGAAATAGATCAAAAATGGTAACCCCCATTTACCAAATCTCCCCCAATAATCCACTTCCCATTCCATGATCGCAGGCTCATTTTTTACAATTTTAGCGTAAATCTCACGACACTTTTTCTCTCTGGACATCCAGCCAGTAAGAGACGGATCGTTGTTCAATTGAAACTGAACATTTTGATATTTATGTTTAATTTTTTCCATAAAGTGCTTACGTTAATACAGACTGACTTCAACATTGAAAATGTGACTTTTACTACTCTTATTTAAATATAAAAAGGTGAAAAATCATCCACCTTAAAATACACATAAATAAAAAATTTATCTTGGGTTGATTATATCATATGGCATTTTATCTTGTACATTCCACCAGCGAGTATAAAAATCATCTGTCAACTTTTGAAAAATATATAACTTATGATAATCATAGTTTTCAATGATGCTTTTAACATATTCTAACTGCTATGATGTTAAAATTAATGTACTCTCACCATGTGTATGTACTTTAAATAGATTATACAAAAATGGTTTTTTAATAATTAGACAATATATACCTGTCCAAGGCCAATCACTTTCTTCTGGCTCAGATTCTGGAATCGAACCTAATTTCAGGAAAGTGAGTAAATCAGCACCTGGAAAAACCATCGGCCCTGCGACAAAGAGCAAAATTATTGCGATTGAAAAACCACCCATCATACAATGCTTCGCCATATTTTGACGCCATAGGAATAAAATCCAGATGCCTTTATTTCCTGATAGTAGCGCGTTGGGAACCATTCAGCACTGAGTCTATGATCAAGATTGGCGATGGCAATACACAAAAACACATGATCATGATCTAATATAGATCATCTTAATCACCGGCCATCCAGTATAGTAGACATAATGGAACAAAAGTAAAAAGCACAAGCGCTGGCAATCCCCATTTACCAAAACGTCCCCAATTGTCGACTTCCCACTTTAATATTCTAGGCTATTCCTTGATATTCTTTTTATAACCTTACGGCATTGTGCATATCTATGGGCCCTGGCTTCTAAATTAAGTTTAGTGTTTAACTGCTGCTGTACCTGTTAATATGTATTTTCATCTGATCCAACTGTAGGATAATTGTGCTTAATATACAGTTAAAAATATGCGGATAATTTCGGATGAAGTTATATAATAAAAAATTAACTGAAGGTGAAGATAGCCTCACCATTCAAAGTTCTCACATTTTATATGGCATTGTTTCCTGATGTTCAAACCATCGATCAAAAAACTATCTTCAACACTATTAATAACATCTAATTCATGCTGTCTATATTGACTGATGATATCTTTAACTTGCTCAATTTGCTCTTTCGTCAAAACAAGATAATTTCTACCATGTGTCCTGACTTTATACTTATCATACATGAATGGTTTATATTCTTTGACAATACTATATACACCCAACCAAGGCCAAGCACTCTCTTCCGGGTCAGGTTCAGGAATCGAGCCTAATTTCAAAAAATAAAGTGAAGCTACTCCAGCCCCAGCAAATACCATTGTCCGGCTACAAAGAGCAGAATAATGGCTATTGCAAACCCACCCACCATACAAAACTTACCCATTTTCTGACGTCGCTCACTACCAACTTTCACTCCATGCGAATAAAATCCAGATGCGGAGATCTTCTGATAATAACGAGTGGGAAACCGCTCAGCACCTAAAACAAAAATTAATATAGGGAGCGGCAAGAAAAAAAAGATTGCAAATACAATTTTTATAATATCTTCGTCATACCTGCCAAACCAATAGACTGTATACATAGGTATAAAAGCAAACAGAAATGACGCAAAGAATGGTAAGCCACTTGCCATATTGCCCCCAGTAGTCAACCTTCATTCTATAATGGCAGGATCATCTTTCACTATTATTGTGTAAATCTCACTGCATTTCTCTTGCTGTTGTTTCCAATTCTTTAAACCCAGGTCTGTATTGAGTTGCCGCTGTACTTGCGCGTATCTTTGCTTGATTTTTTCCATAAATCAAAAAATAATCCGCCTATAAGATTACAGACGGATATATTAATAATACAGACAACTTTTTGAAAATATTTCTCAAAAATCTAGAGCGTTGTATCACTAAACGGCATCTTATCTTGGATATGCCACCAACGGTCAAAAAAGATATCTTCTTTTTTATATAAAATATCTAAATCATGATGATCATAATCTTTTATGATACTGATTACTTCTTCCAATTCTTTTGCTGTTAATATAAGGCTATTATAACCATGAGTCTGAACTTTATACTTATCATATAAGAATGGTTTCTTAACAATAAGGCTGTAAATTCCCAACTAAGGCCACGAACTTTCTTCAGGCTCTGGCTCTGGTATTGAACCTAACTTTAAAAATGAGAGTGAGGCGGCACCAGCGCCAGCAAAAACCATAGGTCCGGCAACAAAAAGTAAAATCAAAGCAATTGCAAATCCACCGATCATGCAGTATTGCGCCATTTTCTTCCGACGCTCACTGCCTGTTTTCACACCATAAGAGTAAAAACCGGTTGCAGTGATCTTCTGATAGTATCTGACTGGAAACCATTCTGCACCTAAAATTAATGCAACCAATGGCAATAAGACAACCGATACAGCAATAATACTGGCTTTATAATTATTGAACATATCTCCGGTGATTAAGTGAAATGTCATCATTGGTAAAAAAACAATTACAAAAAAGGTAATAGTTGGCATAAACCATTTACCAAACCTTCCCCAATAGTCAACCTCCCATTCCATGATTGCAGGTTCCCCCTTAACGATTTCAGCATAAATCTTCATACATTCTTTTTCTTTATCTGAATAATCATCAAGTTCAACATTATCATCAATAATTTTTCTAACTTTTTTGTAATTGTATAAAGCAGTATTATAATTATCCATAATAATTACTCTCCCCCAACTAACACAAATTCACTTTGAGTACCATTTATCATTTTCATAACTTTTTTATATAAATCAGAATCTTTTAAATCTTTTAATGAATCACCAAATACACTATCATAGGTTTTCACTTCTGCTTTCATCTTCTCTTTTACAGCTCCGATCACTGAGATTTCTTTTACTATTCTCTTGAGTTCAAAGCAATGGGGTATAGCTGGATGATTCATATTTTCATCCTTATTCAAGTCATCTGGATACCAGACTAATAATAAGATCGAGTCAAAAACATTATTTTTTGGCTGTTTCAGCCATAACCTGTATACCTCATTCATTGTATTAGTTTCCAACCATGTATCCGCGTACTCCCCTTGATATAGAGGGGTTGATGGAAGGTATGCAGAATTAGCAGAAACCCATTTGCTAAACGGTCGTCTATTATTGATCCAATCAGGATACAAATCATCTCTCTCATTAACTTGAATTAATTCAATCTCATCAGAACGATAACTATACCAGACTGCATCAATTCTCACATTTTTCTGGTTTAGTTCAGCAGGGAAATCTACCATAAACCAAAATCCAGTTGCGAGGCTCAATGGGCAAGGCGGGATCGGTGTTGAGTTGCCGTTGTACCTATCGGTATCTATTTTTTATGTGTTCCATAAATCCATAAATAAGAAGTCATTCTCAGCCGATACTATTTATTGCGGACATTTAAACGTTCTAATTAAGTCATTCACCACAAAGAAAAGCTGAGCTAATGCTCACCTTCTACATATTCATTTTTCTGTCGTTGAAATTTGACTATTTTCTACCTCTACTTGACAGAAAGACCTCGTATCCTCACAGACAGAGTTCACAAATGGTAACCCCCATTTACCAAATCGGCTCCAACAACCAACTCCTCACACCATAATTGCAGGCTAATTTTTACAATTTTAACGTAAATCGAACGACACATTTTCTCTCTGAACAGCCGACCAGTGAGAGATGGGGCATTATTCATCTGAAACTGAACATGTTGATATTTTTGATTGATTTATCCATGAAAAAGGAACTTATACAATATGATATTCATATTAAAAAGGTGGACAATTGCCCACCTTAAAACATACCAAAATCACCTGGGATTATTATAATGACGAAATGGCATCGTCTCCTGATGGTCCCACCAACGACTGTAAAAGATACCTTTTCGCTTATCTACTAGATCAAGTTCATGCTGACCATATTCCTGAATCAGTAATTTCACTTGCTCTAGCTGCTCCGCTGTTAAGATCAAATCATTATTACCATGTGTACTCACTTTATACTGATTGTATAAGACCGGTTTTGTGACAACGAAGCAATAAATACCCAACCAAGGCCAGGCACTTTCTTCAGGCTTTGGCTCTGGAATCGTCCCTAATTTCAAAAACGACAGGGATGCCGCACCCGCACCAACAAACACAAGTGGACCTGCAACAAAAAGCAAAATTAAAGCGATTGCAAATCCGGCCATCATACAATACTTCGCCATATCTTTTCGTCGTTCACTTCCGACTTTTACGCCATAGGAATAGAAGCCCGATACTGTGATTTTCTGGTAGTATCGTGTTGGGAACCATTCAGCTCCCAATATCATAATCAGCGCAGGTAAAGGGAGTATAAAAAATCCAACGAGCAGTCCTTGATACATCAATTCATGATTTCTTAATCCAAGATATAGTACCGATAAAGGAAGTACAGCAATCAGTAAAAACATAAAAAATGGTAGTCCCCAGCGACCATAGCGCCCCCAATAATCAACTTCCCACTCCATAATTGCTGGTTCATCTTTCACGACCTGCGCATAAATTTCTTCACATTTCTCCTGACGATGAAGCCAGTGTTCAAGTTCTGAACTTTCGTTTAAATACTGTTGTACTGAATGATATTTTACTTTTGCATTCTCATTATTTAACATTGTCATGCTCTTTATTAAACCCAGCTATCAGAAAATCATTCTTACTATTTCGTGCCATTTTAATCGATTTTTTAAAGGGGATCGAGTTCTTCAAATCTTCTAATGATTTTCCAAATGCACTTTTGTATACTGTCATATCCGCCTTCATCTTTCCACTAGCAATTCCAGATGGATTGAAATTTTTTTCGAATGATTGTATATCAAAACAATGCGGTATTGCATTCTCACGAATTTTAGTAGAATCATCTTTATCAAAATCATCTGGATACCAAACCAATAATAATAGTGAATCAACTTCATTTACTGGACGCGGCAACCAAACGTAATAAATACTATTTATCGTTCCTGTATCTTGCCATGTATTATGGTAACTTTCTTGGGTAGAAGGTTCAAGTGACAAGTATGGTGTTGAAGAAAACCATCCTTTAGTAATAGGTGTTTTATTTTTTACCCAATTAGAATGATATTCTGGATTACCACTAATATGGAAAAACTCCATTTCTTTTGAATCTTTCTGATACCATAATCCATCTATTCTCACTTTTTCTTCCCGTAATTCTGCGGGAAAATCTACCATGACCCAAAAACCATTCGCAAGATATGTTTTTGGATTCAAGACATCATAGTACATTTCTGTATTATCTTTTGTCGGTTGAAAATATACTTGTGGCTGATTTTTCAGTCGCGAAAATGCTTCAAGCGCTTTTTGATAACCATCTTTCTGGTAATCCCATTTGGTAGAATTTTCACCGAGAAAACGTTTATTAGCCCATGGAGTTTTTATCAATAGATCAGTTACATCATCATCTCTCACAAAATTCAAATATGCGGTACACATTGCATACACTGTAGCGGCAATTAAAGGCAAACCAACTAATGCCCAGATAGGTACTGCGTAACCCGCCATACTAAAAACATCAATAAAACCAGAAATAGAAAGAAGCGCTGTTGATACAGCTTTTCCAATATGTGCAGTGAATACAAGCCCTTCAGTATTGGGAAGATCATAAAATAAAATTTGCCCCGTTTCCAATACTCCTGCTCCAATTGCGGCAATATTCGCGCCTAAGCCAACCAACAATGCTCGTCGCAATAAAAATTGAGTTTCTGGGTTTAATACTTTTGCTTCCCGCCAAGATGCGAATAAATTTTTAGATTGAAATGCTTCATAAGCGTCAGTTGAAATATGAAACACTTCCACTTTACTGAGCATTTCTTGTGCTTCTGCCACATAACGTGCTTTAGTAATAGACAAGACTGAATCAACTAACCACAACACACGATATCCAATTGTTATATCATCTTTAAATTCTTTAACGTGTTTCATCGATGCCTTTTGGTAATCTTCCATCAATGCTAATGTATTGAAGACAATTACCGCCATATCAAGTCCTCTGGAGGTTAACTCCTTCACTGCTTCATAATTTTTCTCACTAAAAATTTCCGAAAGTAAGCATGGGAGTTTTTTCGATGAATCAATCGCATATACATTTATTAGGCTATATCGTTCATATCTTACACTTTTAACTCGCTCTTTTTGTTCACTTAATTCAAATTCACTAACATTTATCTTTCCACTTTTCATTTCTGATAAGATATCATTTTCGAACAATTCCTGGCGCGTTAAACTATCAAAAATATCTTGCTGCTCTTTAGGAAGATGAATTATTCCATGGCTTATTGCATATGCATATAAGCATCCTACCCACTGGGTTCCCCATCTCATTTTTTGAGTAGGATTCTCCTCACTAAGCTTCAACACATGAAGCATTTGCTCAAATAAAGTTTGGAAAATCTCTCTATTAATTGAGTATATAATCTTATTGACAATAATATTATTGGAAAAATTAGAGAATGCATTTTTCATTACCTGAATAGTATTGCTCACGAGATAATTATAAAGCGTCCATCCGACAAAATTCTGCTCTTTAAATACGCCTCCTAAGACTGCTCCAGCGCCAGCTGTCAACGCTGATCTGTCTGCATAAGAGCTTTGAAAGTGCCATGTATGCACCTCATTTACTAATTCTTCAGCCTGTTCTTCATTATAACCAATACTCATTAAATAGTTATAAGCATCATTTGGGCCATGTTCAATGAAAAAACTTACATACTCTTCTAGATTTTCTTTCCATTGCTGGTTGCCAATATAAAATAAACTACCTACTAAATTCGTTAGAGGCTGTGATGGTTTAAATTGTGTCTGATGTATACCTCGTTGTTCCTGTGCCAAAGTTGAATCAAAGAAAAATTGATACGTTGTCGTAAAAGAGATCAGCTCCTCGACATGTTGAATCGATTCAAGGTCAAAATTCAAATATTTAGCTGACACTCCTAAACTGTTTAACACTACAAATGAACATTTTGCGACGTACTCAACCCATTGAGTATAAGCAACCTTTGATTCAGTGAGTCGGACAATTACTTCATTTACATCACTTAAATGAATTCGAGAACGCCATTTACTTTTTTCATAATATTCATCGATATAGTCTTTTTCATATTTTCGAAGTGGATTATTTGTCTTTAGTCCTAGCTCATTCGCATACTCAGCCATTCGCCCAAAGTAATTTATCTTTACGTCTTCAGCATATGACTTTATTCCTCGTTCAATTTCTAAGACCCCATCATCTCCACCACTAGCTGTATAAACTTGTAGGTTCACAAGTTCATCATTCATATATTTTACGAACTTCGCCTGCAACAACTCATCACCTTCCACTTCTTTCGCGAGTGGATCATCTGGTAAGAGCTTCAGGTTACAAAAATCCCCGACTGCTTTTGCCAGATTCAGCTCTTGTAGGTTTTTTTCCTGCCACTGCGACCGAAGATCATTAGCCAGAATAGTGAGTTTCAGGCTGTCTTCTGCCAGTGCAATGCCATCTTCGATGATCAGGATATCGGCATGCAGGGGTTTTTCCGGGTCAATTGTATCCAGATAGGGTTGGTTCGACTGAACCGGCGTGAAATGCTCTTTTTCTGCCTTAGCATCCTTATCGTTGCTGCCGGGTTTAACATCGGTGTCCGCTTGATTCGTCGGCGTCGTGGTATCAGCAAAGCGGTGATCCTGAATGGCAGGGCCGGCATCAATGTCGGCAACCAGTTGAGGCAAGTCATTGAAGACTTCTTCTTCACCTTTTGTGCTGACCAGCCTTTGGTTGAAATCGTAAACGGCACCGGCATTTTTCGTCAGTGCCTGACGGAATTCCGGATCGCCCGTAAACTGGCTGCGCTGTTTTTCTGTCCATTCCCGTTCAGAAAAGACAATGTACGCCCAGCCATTCAGGCTGTGGCACGGCAGGTAAGGCGTTTTCTCGTCGTTGCGTTCAAACAAGCCCTCAGCATAACGAAATTCATGCAATTCATCGGCATGCGGGTATCGTGCCGCGAGATTGGTATTCGCAGCAACATAGTAAACATACACATAGCCTTCGCGCAGTTGACGAATGGTCAGCGAATGAGCGGTTTCACTTGCAAGCGGATGGGCATGAACCTTGTACTTTTCACTTAAGGCTGCCTGAATCGGGTGTTTGCCCTGCTTCTGCGCCAGAACCAGACTTTGGTTATAAGGCGCTTCAACCTCATCCAGAGCGTAGCGGCCCAGACAGAGCTTGATGGTCTGAATATCTGCTGCGGTCGTTAACGATGCCACGCGCACCACGGTTGCCTGAGGTGCCAGCAAGTTGTCCTGAGTCATCGGGGCGAAATTACCACCGAGCTTCGGTTGCGCATAGTGGTACAGCATATTCTCGGCAAGGTTGTAATCTTCTACCAGAACGGCCGGGAAGGTATTCCGCTGCACGCCTTCTGCCCGATTCTGAGGCGGATCGATTTTCAGCGTTTGACCAGTACGCAGACTGAACAGCGGGTCGGAGATATCCAGTCCGTTGATTTCAGCCAGTTGTTTCGGCGACAAGTTATAAAGCGCAGCGATACTGCTCAGGCTCTCATGGCCCAGCGCATCATTGATCGCTTTCACCTCGTGAATTCTCGGTTCGGGGTTTTGTTCTTGCGTTTTATTTACGATCACGACATCCCCGGCCATGACGTGATCAGTTTCGCTCACCTTCTGAAGATAAGGGTTGTATTCCAGCAACATGGCTTGCGAGATACCGGCGCTCGCCGCCACTTCATCCAGCGTGGCGTCTTTTTTCACCGGAAAATAATCAATTTTCATCACCGCGCTTTCTTCTGCTGCGTCCGGTGCTTCTAACGGCAGAATCAAGGTTTCACCGGGGAAAATATGGTCTTTGCGATCACCGACCTGATAATCCGGATTCAGTTCAAGCAGCTCACTGAGTTTGATTTCATGGGCTTTGGCAATCGCAGTCAGGGTATCTCCTTTCCGGATGGTATACAGTTGCCCCTGTCCCTGATGCTGAACCACATCCACCAGATTTTGCTCCGCGGCTTTGCGCATCGCTTCCAGATCGAGCAGCGTGGCATGTTTATCCAGCCACGTCCCATCCATCTGGTCAAATTCCTGCTGGGTCAGTTTGTGCGGGGAATACAAAAGATGCTGCCGTTTCGCAGGCTGATCCTGAACCCGCCAAGGCAGGATCAGCGTACTGAGTTCATGGTCATCCAGTAATTCATCAGATAACTGACCCGCAACTGACTTCGTCGCCTGATACTGCCAGTTGTCATCATCTGGGGTGATTTTATATTCATGGAGCAGTGCATCGGCCATGAAATGGTAATAGTAACCAGAGGTCGGCAGGGCTAACCGGTGTCCAATTTCAACGGCCAGCTGTACCGGTATAAACGCATCATGCGCCTGATGCGTGTTGACCGGGTCTGGCATCACCGAATTAATGGATGTTTTCAGAACACCCGCACCGCTTTTCACTTGCAGCGACTTCGCTTCATTCACCCGCAGCTTCGACACATAAACGACTGAATCTTTATTTTCAACACGCTTCAAAGCTTCCGTTTCTGTTTCCGCTGCGGTGGGCGCGACGGTGATGACCTCATCTAATTTCAGTGCTTTGAATGTATCTTCAGAACAGGTCAGTTCCACTGCGTACTCAAATTTCGGTGAATCATTCAAGGGCTCTTTCAGATACACCACGGCTGTTTGGGTCGCTTTCAGGTCCTCCAGAAGGCACATCCCTAAATCCAGCCATGGCTTCTCGTCTGACGATTCACCTGTAGGTAATTGCACGCTGTGGATCGGTGCTGTATGCGCCTGTAGTTCAAATGCCTTCGTTTCCGAGTACACCGACAATTCGTCCAGCGTGGTCGAGATTTGGGCAAGACTATCAGATCTTTCTTCCAGCTCATCAAGTTGCTGAACTGTCATCTGACGGGGTGAAAAAAGCACTTTCACGCCAGAGGTATCTTTCTGGTGTTCCCCCTGAATTTTGTAAGGGACCCAGAACTGAGGCAACGGATAGCCATCCGCCTCACGATGCTCATGTTCAGTGCTATATTTGGCTCGATTCCGGTAGTAAACAATGTCGATGTCACGATATTGCCCGTCTGGTGTGATTTCCAGCTCTCGCCATACTTTTCCTTTCCAGAAAATATACAGATAGCCGCTTTTCAGATCCGCCGCATTCGCTTTATCTTGTTTCTCACTGAGATAGACCAGCGCCCGAACCGGGACCAGAACATTATCCCATTCAGCCATTGATACGGCTTTCTCCACAGGCTGGAGATTTTCTGCCAGCAATAATCGTATCGATGCCGGAACATCCTGCATCGGCAAGGATATATACAGATTTCTAGGTTCTGTATTCAAACCCTCAAACACAGCCAGACTACGATGCTTGGTCTGGTTATCTTTTTGTGGTTTGGCAATCTTTTCTGATTGTTCATCCGTTTTGGATAAAGACAGGGTCGAACTGTTGGGTGCCCATTGCCCCGCAAGTTCAATCACAATTTTATGTTCCGGTATCGGTTCCGACTTCGTCTCTGCAGGCGACTTGCTAGGCGACACATAGCTTTCCAGATCGGTCAGCGGCGTATAGTGCGCCTTCACATAACGGACTGGTGGTTGATTCTCATTCCCTTGATTCGGATCTTTTTTATCTGACGACATGTGAAATCTACTACTTTGTTATTTGGGGGAGATTGTTATTATTTTTTTGGCTGTTCTTGAGAGAGGAAAAAAGAGACAGCCTTACATATGCCTGCCTGATTGCCAGGAAAGCAGCATGATTCTTTTAAAAAGAACAGGTTCCCAGAATATCAAAACAATATCTTGCGCAACAATGTTGATAACAAGTCAACGCGGGCGATAGGAACAAAGATCAAAAATATAAAATTATTTGTCAGATACATTTAATTTATCCGCATAAAGAAAAAAGCAGCCCCTATAGGGACTGCTTTTGATCGGTATTTGCAAAGTACACTTATTTGGCTGGTTTTTTACACCTGTTGTGCCCCTTCTTTGGCAGCAACTTCAGCAGCAAGCTTGCGCTTGTCACGCCAGTTACTGAATAAAGGCATCAGTAAAGCAAGGACCGCCAGAATCATGATGGTTAATGTCAATGGACGCTCCCAGAGGAAGGCAAAAGAACCATCAGAAAGTGTCAGCGAGCGACTGAGATTTTTCTCGAGAATATCGCCCAGAATAAAGCCCAGTAACATGGGAGCCATCGGGAAATTCAGCAGCTTCAGGAAAGTTGCCACAACGGTGATTAACACCATCAGCTGAATATCGAAGGCATTAAAACTGACCAGATACACACCGGTGATCGAGAAGAACAGAATCAGCGGGATCAGAATCGGGCGCGGAATGACCAGCAGTCGTGAGATGTACGGAATCAGCGGCAGGTTCAGAATCAGCAGCACCAAGTTACCGAAGTACATGGAAATGATCACCGACCAGAAAACATCTGGATTGTCGACGAACAGACGTGGTCCCGGTTGAATACCATAAGCGATCAGTGCACCCAGCATAATGGCCGTGGTACCGGACCCCGGAATCCCCAAAGTCAGCAGCGGGACAAACGAACCGGTTGAAGCCGCGTTATTCGCAGATTCCGGTGCTGCCAGACCACGCAATGCACCTTTCCCGAACTTCTCTTTTTCCGCTTTCGGTGCCAGATTCCGCTCCATGCCGTAGCTCAGGAAAGACGCAATTGTCGCACCTGCACCCGGCAAAACGCCAACAAGAAAACCAAACACCGATGAACGGGCGATGGTCGGGGCCACATGCTTCACTTCTTCTTTGCTCAGCTTCATGCTACCCAGATTGTTCATGTCCATCTGGGCATCTTCTTGCTTGTGCTCACCGCGCAGCACCGTCATCACCACTTCCGTCAGTGCGAAGGTTGCCATCGCCAGCAGCAGGAAGCTGATGCCGTCGATCAGATCCACATTATCAAAGGTAAACCGCGGAACACCGGTCATCACGTCGTTTCCGACCGTTGAGATCATCAGACCGAACACCGTCATCATCAAGGCTTTCAGCACCTGTCCCTTGCCAGAGAAAGCGGCAACCGCCGTCAGACCCAGGATCATCAGGGCAAAGTAGTCACTGGACTGAAAGCTCAGCGACACTTTTGCCAGTGCCGGTGCCGCAAACAGCAGGATGATGGCCCCGACGGTACCACCGGTGAAGGAAGAATATGCGGCCAGAGCCAGCGCTTTACCGGCCTGATTTTTCTGTGCCAGCGGGAAGCCGTCAAATGCCGTCACCACTGTACTGGAACAGCCCGGTGCGTTAATCAGAATGGAAGACGTCGAACCGCCAAACACGGCACCATAGTAGACGCCTGCCATCAGAATAATTCCGGAAGCCGGATCCAGACCGTAGGTAATCGGGATCATCAGGGCAATCGCAGAAATTGGCCCCAGGCCCGGCAGCATGCCGATAAATGTACCCGCGAAACAACCGACCACAACCATCATCAGATTGAACGGCATCACCGCCGTGCTCAATCCTGTCAAGATTCCATCAAACATCAGGTTATCCTCCAAGCAGGCCAGTAATGAGACGACCAGGCGCCAGATAAATGTCGAGGATCTGAGTCAGCAGGAACCAGAAACCGGCAGCAAATGGGACAGATGCCAGCAACAAAATCTTCGGGCGACGCTCACCCAGCAGCCAGAAGCCCCCCACCAGAAAAACAACCGTCGACAGCAGGAAACCAATCCATTCCAGTGCCGCAGCAAAAATCAGCATCAACACCAGCAATTTCGCCATCAGCACAAAATCCAGTCCGGTCAGATCCAGTTTGTCTGTTTCGCTGCGGCTGGCTGTCAGCAACTGACACAATGAAAAGAAAATGCCCATTCCGGCCAGTGCCAGCGGCAGAGATTTCGCGTGAAACGGCTGAAATTCATCTCCGGGGAACAAAACAATTTCACTGCCGTAGTATCCGTAGGCGATGGACAGGCACAGAAACACCAGCCCACCGATATGATCTTTTGTTATCGTCATGGTCATCCTCACCACAATCAGACCCGGCCTTCATTGCTAAGGCCGCTTTGTTACCACGCGCACCACCCGGGCAGGCGGTGCGCAACAACGTCATTCAGACAGGGATTATTTCAGGAAGCCCAGCTCACGCATCAGGTTGCCAATTTCTGTTTCCTGCTGAGCCAGGAAGGCAACGAATTCTTTCCGCGGCTTGTAGATTTCAGTCCAGCCGTAGCGATCACGTACGGTTTGCCACTCTTTCGTGTTGTACATTTTGCCCAGGACTTCGGCAAACTCATCCGCTTTCTGCTCGCTGATGCCAGGAGCCGCGAAGAAGCCGCGCCAGTTTACGAAGGTCGCGTCATAACCCAGTTCCTGCAGTGTCGGAACATCCGGTGCTGATGGAGAACGCTTGTCGCCCGTCATTGCAAGGATACGGATCTCACCGGCGTCTGCCAGGCTCAGTGCTTCACTCAAACCGGTCGACAGCAGTGTGGTTTCACCAGACAGCAGGCCAGCCATGGCTTTACCACCCGCATCATAGGCCAGATATTTCAGGCGGCGCGGCTCACCACCACCGGCTTTAAAGGCCATTGCAGCAACCAGATGGTCCATGCTGCCGCGGGCAGAACCGCCAGCAACCGTGATGCTGCTCGGGTCTTTTTTATAATCGTTCACAATTTCAGTGAAGCTTTTGTATTTGGAGTTTGCCGGCACAATAAAGGCAGCATAATCACCGACGGTCGCAGCAACCGGAGTCAGGTCACGGAATGACTGAGGGAATACTTTCGACAGCGAACGAATCACAATAGGTGTGGAATTAACCATCAAAGTGTCGGTGGATTGTTCCGCTGTTTTGATCAGGTAAGCAATTGCTTTACCGCCGCCGCCACCGGACATATTTTCGTATGAAATGGTGTCGACCAGATTAGCATGAGACAGAACTTCACCCGTACCACGAGCCGTGCTGTCCCAGCCGCCACCGGCACCGCCCGGGACCAGGAAATGAATCGTATCGACTTTCGCCTGAGCACTCATACTCAGTGCAGAAGCCATAATGGCAGCGAGTACAGACACACGTTTGCGGGATATAAACTGAGTAAACATACCTTTTCCTCGTTATTAGACTGGGTTCCATTACCCTGGCCTGATTGACCGCACCGATCTGTCACTCCGGTTTACCGGCTCAGGCTCTGATATTGCTTTGATACAGATTGAAAGTATGCCAGCACCTGAAATATGAAAAGATTGTAAAAATAATGTGAATATCGGGCTTAAAGTGTATTAAGTTCATATTGTTCACAGCAATTTCACCCCGCTGACGTTACACTGTTTCGCTTGTATTATCCGGTGGATGGAACTCACCTTGTCATGACTAAGCTGTTGTCTCTGCGTCATTTTCGACTCAAAACCAGAATGGTGCTGATTCTGGGTTTTATCGCGATCCTGCAAACCGGTGCCCTCGGCCAGTTCACCATTCGCTATCTAGACAGTGTGTTACATGAACAGATTGGCCAGCAGGCCATGCGGGTCGCCCAGACAATCGCTGCTTCGCCGGATGTCATCCGTGCCGTCTCTGAAAAAAATACCGTCTTCCTCCAGCCGCTGAGCATCCGTATGGCGCAGGCCGCGCAGGCACGATTTGTAGTCATTGGTGATGAAAAAGGAATACGGCTTGCACACCTGAATCCGCAGCGGCTCGGAAAATCCATGTCGGACGATGACACCGACGATAACAGCCAGGCACTGATTCACGGTAAGTCTTATATCGCGTTGGATCAGGGCAGTATTGGCTGGTCGATTCGCGGCAAAGCCCCCATATTCAGTGCAGATGGTTCACAGATTATCGGCATCGTTTCTGTCGGCTATCTGCTGACTGAAGTCGACCGGATTGTCAGCCGCCACCAGCTGTCGATGATTGTCGCGATTACGCTGGCTTTTCTGTTCAGCGTGCTGATGGCCCTGTGGTTTGCCAATCATTTCAGGAAAGCCATCTTCAATCTGGAACCGGAACAGATCGGCCGGATGTTTCAGGAACGAAATGCGACCCTGGAAACCGTGCGGGAAGGGATCGTTGCGATCAACCAGCACGGCATCATCACAACGTTTAACCATGCTGCCATCAAAACTCTCCAGCTGCCGGAAGACGAAGTTTATATCGGTCGCCACATTACCGACGTACTGCCCGACAACGGCATGCTGGATGTGCTGAAAAGCGGTGAGCACCATTTCGATAAAGAAATCTGGCTGCATGATCACAACCTGATTGCCAACCGTTTTCCGCTGATCCAGAACGGTGAAGTCACGGGCGTTGTTTCCAGTTTCCGGCTGAAGAATGAAGTCGATCTGGTCAGCCGTAAGCTGACCCGAATCCAGCAGTATGCGGAAAGTCTTCGCAGCCAGTCCCATGAATACAACAATAAACTCCACACAATCGCCGGTCTGATTCAGATCGGGGCTGTCGGGCAGGCACTGACACTTATCGGGCAGGAAACATCCAGTCATCAGAGTTTTATTCAGACCATTATGCGAGCAACATCAGACAGTATTCTCGCAGGATGTCTGCTGGGGAAATATAATCGAGCCCGGGAACTGAATCTGGAACTGCAAATCGATGAGAACAGCCAGATGTCAGACATCCCCCCGGCTTTGCCCCGGGAGCAGCTGGTCAGTATTCTTGGTAATCTGATCGACAATGCGCTGGAGGCCACCCTGCATCATCAGGGGGCCGGTGGTATTGTCATCCTGAGTATGAGTGATTTAGGCAAAGAGTTAATTTTTGAAGTCGATGATCAGGGACCTGGGGTTCCGGCTGGCGATGAAGATAAAATTTTTACCCGCGGCTATACCACGAAGAATCAGGAAGGACATGGCATCGGCCTGCATTTAGTCAAACAACTGACCGAGCATCTGGGCGGCCTGATTACCGTTGAACCGGCCGAGCCTTCAGGCAGTCGTTTTACCGTTTATATCCCGAAATCGCTGCGCCGGTCCGACGGTGCAGAACATGGAAGTGAGGAACACCAGTGACAGCACCCATTTCTGTCGTCATTGCTGAAGATGATCCGCAAATCGCGGAAATACAACGCAGATTCGTTGAAAAGACATCGGGCTATCAGGTCGTGGGGATCGCCCACGGCTTAGACGAAGCCCGGGACTTAATTGATGTCTTCCGGCCACAGCTGCTGTTGCTGGATAACCAGTTTCCGACCGGCACCGGTCTGGAATTGCTGCGCGAGATCCGAGCCAAAAATTATCACACCGATGTGATCCTGATTACCGCGGCGAAGGAAGTCGACACCTTGCGCACCGCGATGCGAAGCGGCATTTTTGACTACATTCTCAAACCCGTGGTGTTTGAACGCCTGCAGTCAGCCCTGTTTCACTACAGTGCCCATCTGAATAAATTGTCGGATATGGAATCACTGGTTCAGAGTGATGTCGACGGTCTGCTCCAGCCCGCCAATACGGAGGCGAGCCCTCTGAACACAGGCAATGCGAATGCTCCCCGGCTGCCGAAAGGTATCGACGGTCTGACGCTGGATAAAATCCGCAATGTTTTTACCGGACCCGGTATCCATCTGAACGCGGAACAGGTGGGTCAGGAGATTGGCGCCAGCCGCACCACAGCCAGGCGTTACCTTGAATATCTGGTCAGCACCGATGAACTCTGCGCCGAAGTGTCCTACGGCAGCGTCGGACGACCCGAACGAAAATACCGAAGCCCGCAATGAAGGGCGGTAAAGCGATGAAATCAAAACGGGCCTTCTGAGACCTCAGAGCCCGTTTCCGGTTTTTTAAAGTTGCCGCGCAGTTATCAGCACTTCAGGGTTCGCAATTTCAGTCGGCCGGCCGTTGCTGTAGTTCACCAGATTCACAAAAGCTTTCTCAAAGTACAGCGTATAACTCTCTTGCTCGACAAAACCCAGATGCGGCGTACACAGCACATTCGGCATGGCAAGCAACGGCTCTTCATCCGGGTTGACCGGCTCCGTTTCATACACATCCAGGGCAGCAAACCCGGGGCGCCCTTCGCGTAAGGCCTGAATTAAGGCACCGCTTTCCACCAGCTCAGCACGGCTGGTATTTACGAACAAGGCATCAGGTTTCATCAGCGCCAGATCAGCGGCGGTTACACTATCACGGGTCTGCGCATTCAGCCGTAAATGCAGCGACAACACATCGGACTGGGCAAAAAATTCAGCTTTACTGGCTGCCGCACGGTAGCCCTGTCCGGCTGCAAGTTCCCGCGAGGTTTCACTTCCCCAAACCAGCACTGTCATCCCGAATGCTTCTGCAATGCGGGCAATCCGCTGGCCGATTTTGCCATATCCCCAGATCCCCATCGTCCGGCCGCTGAGTACCCGGCCCAGCCCCAGACTGCCCGACTGCTGCCATTTCCCCTGTTGCAGTTGCTCACAGTAAGCAAACAAATGGCGGCTGGCGGCCATGATCAGCGCCCAGCACAGTTCCGTCGGTGCAATGGGAGAACCTGTTCCTTCCGCCACCGCGACCTGATGCCGGGTACACGCGGCTAAATCCAGATGCTGGCTGATTTTTCCGGTCTGGCTGATCAGTTTCAGCTGAGGTAACTGCCTGAGCATTGCATCGTCAATCACGGTTCGTTCACGAATCAGCACAAGCGCCTCTTTGTCTTTCAGACGTTCGACGAGCGCATCCAAATCTGAGGCTGGCGTGGTGTATACCGTCACTTCATGTTCACGCAGCAGAGCGTAACCGGGTAAAGTCCGGACAACATCCTGATAATCATCCAAAATCGCAACTTTCATGCTTTCCTTGTCCTCCGTTGACCAGAGGCGCTATTCAACCATGCACGGACAGAAAGCTCAATCTGTTGCTTATGACCACAAACTTCAATGAAAGCGTGACGGACAACATCGTTCAAACAACGCACCAACAAAACACATGCAAAATGACGTCCTCTTTTTCAGAGACTTAGCATGAAGTTGCTACGGAAAATGCCGGGCATCTGCTACTATTTCAGACTTCTTTGACCACAGACTGTCTCGCATGACACACACGTTGACTTCAGCACGATACCGCACCGGAATGATTACCTTCATTCTGGCGTCTGTCGTTTGGCTGAATCTGTTGTCTGCGATTGTGGTGATCAACCCTGATTATCACCAGAACGGCCGTCACTGGCTGACCGGTGATAAAGTTCTGATTTGTACAGTTCACGGGCTGCAATGGGTGTCCGTCGCCGAGTTAACTCACCCGCAGGAAGAACACACTCAGGCACACTGGCAGAATCAATGCCCTCTGCTGAGCCCATTACAACCGCTCAGTACCAATCCGGATCAATTCCGCCAGGTCATCCTGACCGCCATCGTTATTTTTGCCGGTGTCCGGATCGCTTCCCGGGTCTGGGCCAATAACAAGCTGTATACTTTATTCGGTCCGAAACAATCTCCGCCAGGATTCAGCAATTCCTGAACATAACTTTCAATTGATTGCTGAACAATTTCTACATGGAGAATGCTATGAAAACTGAAAATACTGTGAAAATAATGAAAACTCTGCTGCTGGCTGCTTCTGTCTTCACTGCCGGACTGGCTCAGGCGCATGAATTTAAAGCCGGACAACTGCATATTGAACACCCCTGGTCCAAAGAAGTCCCGCCAATGTCATCTGTGGCTGCCGCATTTTTCTCAATTGAAAACCATGGCGATGAAAACGATGTTCTGCTGCGTGCTGAATCACCGATTGCTGAAAAAGTGGAACTGCACGAACACGCCCATGAAAATGGCATGATGAAAATGCGCAAGGTCGCTGACATTCAGGTGCCGGCGCATGACACACAGTTGCTGCAGCCCGGCGGATATCACGTAATGATGTTCAACCTGAAATCTGTTCCCAAACTGGGTGAACACTTCCCGCTGACCCTGTACTTCAAACAAGCCGGTAAAGTCGATGTGGAAGTGAAAGTGGAAAAAGCCGACTACCAGATGGGAAGCAACCAGCCAATGGAACATCACAACATGGATCATGAAGGGATGGATCATGACCATATGGAAGACGACGACATGGGTCATGATGAAATGAACCATAGCCATATGGACCACGATGACATGC
The DNA here is from genome assembly GCF_054600795.1 of Photobacterium sp. R1. Lineage (NCBI taxonomy): Bacteria > Pseudomonadati > Pseudomonadota > Gammaproteobacteria > Vibrionales > Vibrionaceae > Photobacterium > Photobacterium sp. R1. The sequence goes on along the minus strand of NZ_BAAHZP010000003.1, from coordinate 313,516 downwards.
ACGACAACATGAATTAATCTTCAGGTCATCATCCCTACCCCGTTCAAGCTTGCCGGACGGGGTATTTTTTTATCCGTTCGCCACGATGAAAACTGTCCGTTCTGAACCCCATCTTTGCTCAGACCAAATCCGGCGTGACTCGCCTTTCTGCTTCAGACCATGAATTTCTGATGACAACGGTCACTGACTGTTGATCTCTTGAATTTCCTGACTAAGATATATGGAAATTCGAATATGAATATAAATAAGATATTCATCAGTGCAGAGACAGGAGCAGAGGCAGATTAACCGCGCTGTTCGCACTCGTCACCCGTTCACCCGTTCACCCCATTGAGAGTTCCATCATGAATCAAGAAACCACCATGACACTCAAGACCCGCAGTAAAATGCAGTTTCTTGACCGCTATTTAACGGTCTGGATTTTTCTGGCAATGGCCATCGGTATCGGCATTGGGGTCACCTTTCCGGGCATTGCGGCATGGAATGAATCCATGACTGTCGGACAGACCAATATCCCGCTTGCGATCGGTCTGATCCTGATGATGTATCCGCCGCTGGCCAAGGTCGACTATCAGCTGCTGGGCAAAATCACCCGTGATAAACGCGCAATCACCTTATCTCTGGTCATGAACTGGCTGGTCGGCCCATTGCTGATGTTCTCGCTTGCACTGATTTTCCTCGGTGATGAACCGGGATATATGACGGGCGTCATCCTGATTGGTCTGGCGCGCTGCATTGCGATGGTCCTGGTGTGGAATGATATCAGCGGCGGCAACAGGGAATACGGGGCTGCACTGGTGGCCCTGAACAGCGCTTTCCAGATCCTGACCTACAGCTTTATGGCCTGGCTGTTCATTACCGTACTGCCGCCATTATTCGGTTTCAGCGGTTATGCCGTGGATATCACCATGCTGGATATTGCCAAAAGTGTTCTGATCTATCTGGGTATTCCTTTTCTGGCCGGTTTTCTGAGCCGGAAATGGCTGGTTCGCATCAAAGGGGAAGACTGGTACAACCGGGTATTCATTCCGCGTATTTCTCCTGTCACCCTCATCGCACTGCTGGGCACGATCGTGCTGATGTTCAGCCTGAAAGGGGAAATGATTTTCGAACTGCCAATGGATGTTTTCCGGGTGGCCCTGCCGCTGATGATTTACTTTCTAGTGATGTTCTTTCTCAGCTTCTGGGCCGGAAGGAAAATGGGGCTGCCCTATGACCAGAATGCATCCATCGCATTCACCTCATCCGGCAACAACTTTGAACTGGCGATTGCGGTCGCTATTGCCGTCTTTGGCCTGAACTCCGATCAGGCACTTGCCGGTGTGATCGGTCCGCTGGTTGAGGTGCCCGTCCTCATTGCCCTGGTCAACGTCGCCCTTCGCATGAAGCGCACTTACCCGATCGCGCGCTCTAACACTGATGCATGAGGGTCTGCCGACCCTCTTTGTGAAAGTTTCATGACAATTGCATCGGTGAGATTGATCCATTCGGCCATCGCACTAAGATATACGGAAATTCGAATATGGTAATAAACATGCTCCCCCACCAATTTTTCAAACTGCTGGCAGATGAAACCCGGGTACGCTGCGTCCGCCTGATCGTGAAAGAACAAAGTCTGTGTGTCGCTGAACTGACAGAGGCTTTGCAGGTCAGTCAGCCGAAAGTATCGCGTCATCTGGCGCTCCTGAGGGCCAGTGGTTTACTGGTTGACGTGCGTCAGGGGCAGTGGGTGTTCTACCGTCTGGCCGATGACTTACCCGGCTGGATGCAAAAACAGATTCACGGACTGGTCGATTCGAACTGTCTGGAACAGGAATATCAGCAAGACAGTGAACGACTGGCGGTCATGAAGCAGCGTTCAGTGTGTTGCCCATAACAATTGAAGAATCATTTTGTAGGAAGAATCAGGTATGACAATCAAAGTCGGTATTAATGGTTTTGGCCGCATTGGCCGTCTGGCACTGCGCGCGGCGTTTGACTGGCCGGAACTGGACTTCGTTCAGATCAACGATGTCGCTGGCGACGCAGCGACGCTGGCCCATCTGCTGGAATTTGATTCAGTGCAGGGCCGTTGGCATCATGCTGTCCAGGCCGCAGACAACCAGATTGTGATCAACGGTCAATCCATTGCCACCACGCAGGAAAAGGACATCGACGCCGTCGACTGGTCCGGCTGCGATGTGGTGATTGAGGCCACTGGCGTGCACCGTAAAACATCGTACCTGAACAAATATCTGGCACAGGGCGTGAAGCGCGTGGTGGTTTCAGCCCCCGTGAAAGAAGAAGGCATTGCCAATATTGTCGTTGGTGTGAACGATCATATCTTCAATCCCGAACTGCACCGCATTGTGACTGCAGCTTCCTGCACCACCAACTGTATTGCACCTGTGGTCAAAGTGATCCACGAAAAACTGGGCATTGAACAGTCTTCGTTCACCACCATTCACGATCTGACCAATACCCAGACCATTCTCGACGCGCCGCATAAAGATCTGCGCCGTGCCCGGGCCTGTGGCATGAGTCTGATCCCGACCACGACAGGTTCCGCATCGGCCATCATCGAGATTTTCCCGGAACTGAAAGGTAAAATTAACGGCCACGCCGTACGGGTTCCGCTGGCGAATGCCTCCCTGACCGATATCATTTTCGACGTCAAACGCGACACGACCACCGAAGAAGTCAACCAACTGCTGCAAGAAGCCTCGCAAAGCGAGCTGAACGGTATTCTGGGCTACGAAGACCGTCCGCTGGTATCAATTGATTACAAAGGCGATCCGCGCTCGACCATCGTTGATGCTCTGTCGACCATGGTTGTTGGCAAGCGCATGGTGAAAATCTATGCCTGGTATGACAATGAAATGGGCTACGCCACCCGGACCGCCGAGCTGGTTCGCAAAGTCGGCCAGGCATAAGGAGTAGTTTCATGACACATCCAATCTGGACTTTACCGATCAATGACCGCAGCTCACTGGTCCTGACCCCTTGCCCCGGCACCAAAGGCGTCTCCCTGTCAGACAGCCTGGCGCAGCTGAAAGCGCAGGGCGTTCAGGCCGTCGTCACGGCAATCAATGCACAGGAAATGGCAGAGAAAGACGTCGCGGAATTAGGCCAGCTCGTTGTTGAGGCAGGTATGCTGTGGGCACATACCCCCATTGAAGACGATGCCGCACCCGGTGCCGACTTCGCAACACAATGGCAGGCAGTAAGCCCGCACTTGCATACTATGATTGAACAAGGGGGCGACATCGCACTGCACTGTATGGGCGGTTCGGGTCGGACCGGTTTGCTTGCCGCACACCTGCTGCTGGAACTGGGCTGGCCGCTGTCCCGCATCATTGAAGCGGTTCAGGCACTGCGTCCGGGCGCCTTCACCAAAGCTGTGCAGGTCGACTACATCCGTCAGGTCGCCTCAGAATAATCACAACATCGCCGTTTCTTCGCCCTGAGCAGAGAAGCGGCGAATCAAATGAGTATCTTGTCTATGTTTGCCAAGTATTTTGCTCAGTTCAGCCAGCCGGTTCGCCAGTACATGCTGGTCACTTTCAATTACTGGAATTTCACTGTCACTGACGGCGCCCTGCGCATGCTGGTGGTCCTTTATTTTTATGAACTCGGCTACTCCACCCTCGCGATTGCCTCTCTCTTTCTGTTTTATGAATTTTTTGGCGTCGTCACCAACCTGATAGGCGGCTGGCTGGGCGCCCGGCTCGGCCTGAACCGGACGATGAACATTGGGCTGGGCATGCAGATTGTCGCCCTGCTGATGCTGGCTGTGCCCAATCCGATGCTGACCATTCCCTGGGTCATGGCGGCGCAGGCACTGTCCGGGATTGCCAAAGATCTCAATAAAATGAGTGCCAAGAGCGCTATTAAGACCTTGGTGCCGGACAACAAACAAAGTGCGTTGTATCAGTGGGTCGCACTGATGACAGGCTCCAAAAATACCCTGAAGGGCGCTGGTTTCTTTTTAGGAGGGTTACTGCTCAGTATCATGGGCTTCCAGCATGCCGTACTGGCGATGGCTGGCGTTCTGGCCCTTGTCTTTCTCGGCAGTATCATGTCGCTGAAAGCGGATCTGGGGAAAGCAAAGAGTAAGCCGAAATTCGCGGAAATCTTCTCTAAATCAGAAAGCGTCAATATTCTCTCTGCAGCCCGGATGTTCCTGTTTGGTGCCCGGGATGTCTGGTTTGTGGTCGCGCTGCCGGTTTACCTCGGTTCTGTCTTTGGCTGGAACCACAGTGCCGTCGGCGGCTTCATGGCGGCCTGGGTGATGGCTTATGGTTTTGTGCAGGGGTTTGCACCCCGATTCACCGGAAAAGCACAGGGTAAGGTGCCCGACGGACATGCGGCCACACGCTGGGCGTTGCTTTTAGCCTTGATTACTGCGGCCATTGCTACAGGCGTTCAACTGGAATGGCAACCAGAACTGGTCATTATCGCCGGTCTGATGATTTTTGGTGCAGTGTTCGCGATCAATTCTTCGCTGCACTCTTACTTGATTGTCAGTTACGCCAAAGACGACGGGGTTTCACTGGATGTCGGATTCTACTATATGGCGAATGCAATGGGCCGGCTGGTCGGCACAGTCCTGTCTGGCTGGGTCTTCCAGATCGCCGGATTGTCAGCCTGTCTGTGGGTGTCTTTTGCGTTTCTGGCACTGACCACACTCATCTCACTGAAGCTGCCCAAAATTCAGGCTTATCAGGTGGTCTCTTAAATTTGCATGATCTGTCGTATCTGATACTTGATATGACAGATCTGTTGGCCAGTCTTGACTCAAACACAGCGTTCAGCCTGCCGGATTCATCACTCACAACGGGGCAAACGTATTTTATTCAGACTGCAATTTGTGTTTTGCCCAATGGTATGTCGCGCATCAATTCCGAATCAATCTCAGTATTTTCTGATGCGCGCCAGACACTCTTTGCGTTGCGAGCACAAAGAGTGCCCAGAAATGCTTTTTCTTTCTCTCGTGCTGGCCGGGCCGGTTATAAGCGCTCCCTGCGCCGACAACCTAAAAATTCATCCATGAATTTTTCCCTGGGATTGTCAATGACTTAGGTTCTCGAGTGTGATTGAACCGTTCCGTTTTAAAACAACCTGTTAGATCGCTCATCGCAAGGAAACAAAACTGACAGATTGCATTCGAATCTTATCCAAAACACACTCATTCACATCATCAAAGTAAACTGACTTCAGGCAATCGGTAAGTCGGTTCGCTGTCCCCACTCCGCCCAGGAGCCGTCATACACGGCCAGATTCTTGTAACCACACTGATAAGCAGCCAGAAATCCGATACAGGCCGTGACGCCCGAACCACAGCTGAAATACAGCCGATCATTCGGGTGAATCTGTTGTTCCTCAAACCGGGCCCGCAACCGGTGCAGAGCAAGGTATCTTCCTCCTTCCAGAAAACCGGCAAAAGGCAAATTCACTGCATGTGGAATATGTCCGCTTCTCAGTTCCGGACGCGGCTCAGGCTGCTGACCTGAGAACCGTTCTGCTGCCCGCACATCAATCACGTGATGGCCCGGAAGACCGGCCACTTGCACGATGTCCGGCCAACCCGCAATCCACGCTGGCTGACGTTTTGCCTGCCATTTTGGCTGCCAATCCCGGCCAGCAACCGATGTGGCAGGTACATCCGTGACCGGTTTCCCTTCGGCCAGCCATCCGGGTAAACCGCCATTCAGGACATACACCTGCTGATGACCCATCAGCTTCAGCAGCCACCAGGCTCTCGGCGCCGAATAAATGCCTTTGGCATCGTAAATCACAATCACTGAGTCCGGCCGAAGCCCCAGCTGATTCACTGCCCGCTGAAATGCATCATCATCCGGCACAGTATGTGGCAGCGGTGATGCAGGATCAGAAAACTGCCCGTGAATATCAAAAATCACCGCACCGGGAATATACTTTCTTCGCGCTACCTCATCATTTTCACCGGTAATGCTCGCCATGGTCGCATCCAGCACAATGAGATGAGGGTTCTGACACTCACGCTGAAGCCAATCCGTTGAAACTAAAGCACCCTCTTGCATTTCCCGCATCTCCGCGCATCTGTTCATCATGAGTAATTTCTGCGCAGTTTAAAATTATCATCTGATGAAGCACCATCTAAACCTGAAGTTTTCATTCATTTTTGTCTGAAAACTTGAGCACGAACGTATTCAGAGACAAAAATGACAATCTTCTTCATGAGAGCCGTTGAGTTCAAGGCGGCGATGAACATGTAACATCCCGGCTTTCAGCCCCATCTGATAGCCTTCATCCAGTGTCGATTTCCGCATAGATAAGCGCTTCACGCTGAAGTCTTCAGGCGGTGCGATCACCCGAATCGTAGCGTCTTCCGGCGGATTCCGGATGAAATCCAGCGATGCGTTGTAGTTTTCCGCGCGTTTCAGCATGGCCCCGGCAATTTGCGGCTGACGGGCAAACAGCTTTTGAATGAGCCACGGATGTTTAGCCGGTTTCATCTGATAGCTCAGCGGATGCGATAAAATCACCGTGATATCCCGTGCGCCACGCCGATAGGCTTCTCGCACCGGGATCGAATCGGCAACACCCCCGTCTGTGTAGCATCCGCCGGAAAAGCAGGGTGTCGCTTTATAAGCCACAGGCAATGCGCTGGTCGCTTCAATCACATCACTCACATTGTCTTCACTCACGTGATAATAATCAGCCAGCCCGGTTTCGATATTGGTTGTTGCGGCGATCAGTGCCGTTTTGCCAAACAAGCGCTGCTGATCCAGGGGATACAAGCGCATAGACTCTTCCACCAGCCATTTGACATCCAGCAAATTGCCACCGCGCAAGAAGCGGGACGGATTAAAAAATCGTTTATCCGTTGCCAGCTGTGTGATGACCCGATAACTGCGCTTGGGCTGATTTGCCAGATATCCCAACAGGTTCGATGCGCCCGCAGAGACGCCAATCGCTAAATCGTAAGGATGAAAATCATCTTCCATAAAGGCATCCAGAACACCGCTGGCAAAAATGCCTCGCATAGCGCCTCCTTCAACCACCAGTGCTTTATTCTTTTTCATATGCATCTAACCCACTGAATTAATTTAAGTTGATGTTAGACAAGCACGATACGAATAGATAATTGAAATCACGGATTATTGAGATAGGCAGAAGTGATGAAGCCGCTGTGAACCTGATCAACCACTCAAATTTTTATGCCATAAGTGCATATCGTTACCTATGTCGCTATCATTTGGCACAAAACACCCGCCCTCAGTCGGGTTTCATAAATGATCCGATGTTCTCAACAGCAAAACAGCGAGAGACGCATAAGGCGCACAGACAGATGAAGATAAAGAAAAGTTTACTACTTTCAGCAGCATTCCTTTCGGTCGCCGGATGCTCATCAACTTCGCCCGCAGAAGACAGTGATGATCTTGCGTACAGGAAGTCCGAGCCTATTCAGTTATTTATGACGACCTGTGTGGTCGGGAGAAGTGGTTTACCGGCTGTAGAGCAACTGGCACAAAAAAACGGTTTTCATGTGGCGCCTTCAGATGCTGCACGGCATTACCTGTACGGCAATCCCGGAAAAGCCTGGGTGCTGGAAAATGAACGAGGCAGCTATGGATTAAGCATGCTGGCAACGAAGAGCCTTTGCTCCGTATTTGTTCATCAGGGAGATCCGGATGAAATCCAGGCCAGTATGGAAGCCTGGCTGCCGCCAAAAGACAGTGGTTTTACATATACCAAAGCGATCGTGTCAGATTCAGGAAATCTCAAGACGACCGCATACGACATCTACCAGGGCCCGAAAAACATCGAAAGATGGGTGATAACCATCAATTATTCCCAGTCTTCCGGGTTAGTTGCCATCTTATCGTATACAGGTAACGACGTGTGATCACAGAGCTACCATCAGGGGCTGTCGAACTTCATGTTATCGCTCATTTTCGATGCCTTGACTCCTGAAGCTGTCATCACACCGAACTCTGAAAACTTTCATCTATTTTTTATCCGGCAAAGGCGAACAGACAATGTATCCAATTAAATCCGGGTCTTGCTTATGTGGTGCAGTACAATTTGAGGTGGAAGGCGATTTTGATGCATTCTATCTGTGTCATTGTCAGTATTGCCAGAAAGATACAGGTTCTGCCCACGCTGCAAATTTGTTTTCAGCCACGGCAACCCTGCGGTGGCTGTCCGGTCTGGATAAGGTAAACACCTTTACCCTGCCCTCGACACGACATCAGAAGAGTTTCTGCACCGTATGCGGCTCCGCGCTGCCGACATTACAGGAACAGGGAAACCTGTTAGTCGTCCCGGCAGGCAGCCTGAATCAGGCCATTGATATTCGCCCGACCGCACACCTCTTTCTTGCCAGCAAAGCCAGCTGGGAGCATGATCTCCAGCAGGTCACCATGTACAGTCATCTGCCTGAATAACACCATCAAAATGCAACCAAGAGCATAATGTGATAATTATTCCAGTCCAATGCGCTGCCTTTGTCACACGGGCTGAATGCTGAAATACTTGCTGTGTTTTCAGTTCAACATTTAGATGTATTGATAAGGACTCACAATGCAAATCAAAGAGACTCACACAGGCCAGGTCCTGTCTGTTCGGCGCCGTCTGATCATTTCTGAAATCGGTCCGGCCAGTGTCGACAGCTGTCGGTTCATTCAGGACATCATTGATAAATCCAATCTCCATGTGACCGGTCCATGGCATTTTATTGCCTACAATCTGCCGCAGGACAACCACACTGAATTCGATATTGATTTCTGTCTGCCCGTTTCCGGCGAGTGCGATGAATATCTGAATGAGGAGGTTCAGGCCAGGGGATTAACCCGTTTCCAGTGCGCCAGCGCTGTCTACGAAGGATCATTAGATCATTTATTTGAGCAAGGTTATCAGCCGCTCGTAAAAGATATCGTCGAACAGGAACTCAGTTTCACCGGCGAAAGTCGTGAGGTCTACCACACCTGGTGCGGGCCGGACTCCGACAAGAATGTTGTAGAAATTCAGATTGGCGTTCAATAAAGCCTCCGGTTATCCGTGATGTCAGATTGACAGCGCCAGTGAAAAAGTTACCGTATCGGCTGAAATCAATCCTGACATCCAGATACCCATATGCGCAAAACCGATAAAAAAACTGAAAATCAGCTCAGAGTAATCCTGACTGATGTCTGTAATCATGCACTGGAAACCTATCCTGGTTTTCAGTGGCTGACCCACCAGGTGAATTATGCCAGCTTCCCGGATAGCCTTCGCATTGTCTGTGTGTTCGATACCCGGGAAAACTTGTCACACTTCCTGGCAGAACAGGGAAAACCTGCGCTGGATACACTGATTCACCAGAAACTGAATGCTGCAGGCATCCGGTTAAAAAAACCTGCCAGCCAAATCCACTACGATACGGAGGAAAGCTGTGCATTGGAAAACAACGGTCAATGGGCTGAGCGCTTGCGCTGATTTAGCGTCCTGAACGACAACGCTGGAAAACACACACAATTTTCATCCACTGAATCTGTCCCGATTTCATTGTTATCTGTCCCACGGGCCACTCACACCCTCAAGGCCGGTACCCGGATAATGACTCCTGTGCCACATCAATCTTTTATAAGCAATGTCATTCAGGAGTCAGCCATGAAATTCACCCAAGTCCGAAACGCCACGCTCATCATTGATTTTGCAGGAAAAAAATTCCTGATCGATCCCATGCTGGCAAAGAAAGGAACCTATCCGGGATTTGAAGGGACCCCTAACAACCACCTGAGAAACCCGTTAGTCGATTTACCTTTTTCCCTCGAAACCCTGCTCGATGTCGATGCCGTCATCGTCACCCATACCCACCCCGATCACTGGGACGAAGTCGCCAAACAAGTCATTCCGAAAGACTTGCTGATTTTTGCTCAGCATGAGCAAGATGCGGCAATCATTCAGCAATCCGGCTTCACCAATATCCGGGTTCTGTCTGAGCACACGGATTATGACGGTATCACCCTGAGCATCACCGGCGGCCAGCATGGCAGTGATGACGTGATGGCGGTCATCGGTGAACGTATGGGGGAAGTCTCCGGTGTCGTTTTCAGTCATCCGGATGAGCAAACACTTTATATCGCCGGCGATACGGTCTGGAACGCTCATGTTCACGCCAGTATTTCTCAATTTCAGCCGGATGTGATCGTGCTCAACAGCGGTGATGCCCAAGTCATTGGCCTTGGCCCCATCATCATGAACAAGGAAGATGTTCGCAGTGTGTATGAGGCCGCACCGAATGCAACCATCATTGCCAGCCATATGGAAGCAGTGAATCATGCCGTGCTGTCCCGCCCGATGCTGTGCGACTATCTGGCAGAGTTCAGCATGACAGACCGGACGCTGGTGCCGGAAGATGGTGAGTCATACACTTTTGCCTGATCATCTCCTATGATGTGCCCTGTGATCATTCAGGGCACATTCGTCCCGAGGACAGGCCCACAGCAAGGAGCAGCATGAAACATGGCATTACCCACGGTTGCAGTGATTGCATTTCATCAGTTCAGTCCGTTTCATTTTTCCGTACCCTGCATCATCTTTGATGACATTCTGCCGGACATGAAGCTGTTCAACCTGCGGATCTGCGCCGGAGAAAGCGGCCCCCTTCGTTCCAGCCACGGTCTGACGGTTGAACCGCCGTTTGGCCTGGAGGGCCTGAAAGACGCCGACATCATTGTGGTCCCGTTCTGGCGAAAAACCAAAGCCCTGCCCGACGAAGCCTTGCTCAATGCCCTGCGTGATGCCCATGATCGCGGCGCGCAAATTGTCGGCCTGTGTCTTGGAACCTATGTGCTGGCTTATGCAGGCTTATTGGATAACCGCCGCGCCTCAACACACTGGGAATTTGAACAGGATTTCACAGAGCGCTTCCCCAACATCACGCTGGATACCAATTCCCTCTACGTCGAAGACGGCAATATTGTGACCTCAGCCGGTACCGCTGCCGGGCTGGACTGTTGCCTGTATCTGCTGCGACAGCGTTATGGCAGCGCCATTGCCAATAAGGTCGCCCGCCGCATGGTGATTCCGCCCCATCGTGACGGCGGACAGGCACAGTTCATTGAACGACCGGTACCCGCCACGACGCAGGATGTCCGGATGAACAGCCTGCTTGAATTTCTGCGCAGCCACCTGCACCAGCAACATGATCTCGACAGCCTGGCCGACCGCGTGATGATGACGCGCCGGACGTTTACCCGGCAGTTCCATAAAGCCACCGGAATTTCTGTGGGCGAATGGCTGTTATCGGAACGGCTTCAGCGTTCTCAGGAACTGCTTGAGACAACCACCCTGCCCATTGATTCGGTTGCCAGTCAGGCTGGTTTTGCCTCGGCCACCTCACTGCGGGATCATTTCAAACGCAAGTTCAGCGTTACACCGAGTGAATGGCGCCGGTCATTCCAAATCGCATCTGTTTGACGTTTCCGGGTTGCCGGGTATTCACCAGGTTGCTCAAACGCACAAAATTGATCATGAATTCAATCACAACAGTGAAATCAATCAATTGCACAAGGTAATATACGTCGCAATTGGCTCTGCTATCCGTCCGGTGTTTCCAGTCATGTCAGGGTAAACCGTCAGGGAAATATCGCCGGATACGCTTCCATTTCCACGGGATCAATCAAAAGGTATTCGCATGTATCAAGGAAGCTGCCTCTGCGGTGGTGTTCAGCTGTCAATCTCCGGAAAAATCAGTGACATCATCCACTGCCACTGTTCTTTGTGCAGAAAGTCGACCGGCTCTGCATTCGCCACCAATGGCTTTGTGAACCTTGAAGATTTCACCATCACCCAGGGACAGGACTTACTGAATTCTTTTGAATTACGTTCCGGCAGAAAGCGCTATTTCTGCCGTCATTGTGCGTCTCCGGTTTACAGCTCTAATGCCGCCGATCCGACCCGAATCCGGCTCAGACTGGGCATTCTTGACAGCGATATCACCGAACGGCCCATCTCCCATAATTTTGTCACCTCGAAAGCCAACTGGGATAGTCTGGGGAGCGACCTCCCTCAGTACGAAGCACATGAACCGGGCCGGGAATAATCGAACAATTGTCTAAACATTTCACAGACCAAAGGAGATGGCCGTGTATCAACTGTTTTATTACCCTGGAAATGCCAGCTGGGCACCGCACATGCTGCTTGAAAAAATCGGTACAGCGTTTGAGCTGATTCTGATTGACCGAAAATCGGAGCAGCAAAAGTCGCCCGAATACCTGAGGCTGAATCCAACCGGACGCATTCCGACCCTGGGGGATCATGATCACATCATTCTTGAAAGTGCGGCAATTTGCTTGCATCTGTGCGATAAACACCCGAAAAGCAAGCTGATGCCCGACATCGGTGACCCGGACAGAGCCCGCTTTTATCAATGGCTGTTTTACCTGACAACCACGCTTCAGGCGGAGCTGATGCTGTATTTTTACCCGGACAAGCACACCTTACTGCCGGACACAGCCGCTGCGATTGCCAGCGCGCAGGAAGCCCGGATCACAGACATGTTCGCGTATCTCGATGATTCCCTGAAAGGCAGGGATTTTCTGATTGGCGACCGGATCAGTGTCTGCGATTTTTTCCTGTTTATGTTGTCGCACTGGGCCAGCGAATTTGCCCGGCCGCCCCTCTCCTTTGAACATTTAGGTAGATATTTAAAAGCGCTGGCGCAACGACCGGCAATCCGGAAGGCGTGTGAGACGGAAGGCACCTCTTTAGCGGCATACCAGTAAGTATTCTGAATCAACAATTCTCCAGGATCAGGACAGACCGATGAAATTTTCTGACGCTGAAAAAGCAAATATGCTGGCACTGAAAGGTGTCGGAGAAACCGTTATCTCACGACTCGAGCAAATCGGTTTTTGTTCGCTCGCCCAACTGGCAACAGAGGACCCGGCGGACATCACCAGACAAATCTCTCGCATGATGGGTTCAACCTGCTGGCACAACAGCCCGCAGGCAAGACAAGCAATTCAGGCCATTATTAATTTAGCGAAGGACAACCAAAATTAATGAACAGCGCACAGGATTTTTCAATTTACGATCAGTCATTCCGCTATAAACAGGATGAGTACTCACTGACCCGGATTCGAAATGCAAGAGTGAAGATCAATACCCTCAAAGACCACCTGCTTCGGATCATCTCGATTGGTTTGATTGTATCCAGTGTTGTCTGGGTCATTTTCCCTGACGGGTTTAGCTATCTCATCGCTCCGATCGGTATTCTCTTCGGTGCACTGGGCGCATTCGTATCCGGTAAAAAATATGAGCTTCAAATTGAATTCGAACACACCGACGAAACAGGTTTGCAATGGATATCCGTTGCAAAAGGCAATAAGTTGGCAGAAAAAAAAGTATTTTTAGATCAGGTGCATTCGATCAAACAGAAAGTCACATCATCAATTTAAGTTGAACCCAAACGATGATTCCTCTGCGGCAGACGCATCCATCCCTTCCTGCCGCAGAGAACATTCAAGATTTGCCCGCATTGTACGAGATCATTTTGAAAAAAGTTTCCTATTTAGTCCGTGTCACCCGTCTGCCGGCAGACCTGAGGTCTGCATTGCAAAGCACGGCTCATCCCCTTTATCAAACCGCACTACTCTACGCCAGACTCATGCAATCAAATTTACTCTGGAAAGTCTGGGCCATTGATGAAGAGGATCAGATCTGGCTGGAAGTGAATGATTTGGACCAGGACGGCGAGCCAGCATTCCATACGCTCAAACTTGATGAAGGCACTTACCAGAAAATTGATTATGAAGAATACAGGATTGAAGATCTCAGCCTTGAAAAACCTGAACACACAGAGACATCCCCATGGACAACAAGCCTGGAGGTTCAGTCCGCAATTGCTTGGCTTCCCGCGTATTTTAAAGACAGACAAACACAGATTGCTAAAATTCTGAACGCTGGCGGCTGCCGGGAACTGTGGATGCAGGGAGATATCTATCTTTACCTCAATGATGACGCTCTGCGCACCAATGCAACTAAATATAGATTCGATCTGTATAAAGAAGACCAATTTGCCATTGAGCTGAAAGTGCTCGGCGGCCAGTATCAGAGTAAAGTGGTCAGTTTCCTTGAAAACGACTTTCGCAAGCTATTATCCAACACCACGGTACAAGATAAATATGTCGTGCTGGTGCTGGATAATTCATCACCTGAAACAAAGCTTTACAGCCGATTATTCAGTTATGCACATCCATCCGGATCGCTCATCAGCCAGTTAGATTTTGGCGCATTTTGCGTCCGGATCTGGAAAGTTGCCGGGCACACGCCGGGCTGAGTCCCGGTCTTATCATTGAGTTCTCATCTCATCTGGAAAAGGTCGCCTCAGATCATCAGCATAAAGCAACATGATGAGAGAAAACCCCGTGAGAAAACGTTTGATAATCGGTCTTGTCGCGCTCCTAACCGGGTGCGTGAATATCGCCATTGATGATCTTGCGCCTTCAGCACAAATTGAATTGCCTCAAAACGGCCAGTCAAATCTGGTGTCTTTTGAGAGCTTGTTTGCAGAGGATACTGAGGGGCATTTCATCAGCAAATACCCTCTTAAAATTGGGGCCGTTCAGCTTGGCGAAGGAATTCGCATTGGCAGCTTTGTCACCATCAGCGGCACTCAGATCGAAGCACTGCAGGGAACACAGTTCAACGTCATCAATCATGACGGTGTGCTGGAGATCATCCAATAACGCATCTCAGGTATTCTGTTTCAGGTTGGCGTCACTCATCCTGTGAGGGCGCCCATATTGCAGAAAAAACCTTTCCTTTTCAGAAATTAGCAACCCAAACAGACGTTATACTTCTGGCATTGAACCGGACTATTCAAAAGAGAGCACCGCATGATCCCTTTACTCACGAAAGACTCGCTCAGCAGCGACTCGCAAAACCATGAAGCAGCACTCAGAGCCATCGCCCATATGCCAACCCGCAGCCTGCCTGTGTTGATGGACAGCGACTACACGCAACAACTGTCTGATGCCGATTTCATGCGCATTGCTGTTCTGCTGGCGGAAAAAAGTTACCTCGAAGGTGGTTGTCCGATTGGTGCCGTGATCATCGACAATGAAACCCGGCAAATTGTCGGAAAAGGCCACAATACCCTGGTTCAGGAAGATCACCCTTATAACCATGGTGAAACCTCTGCCATCCGGGATGCCGGCCGGATTGATTTCAGCAAAACAACGCTGTTTACCAGCCTGAGTCCGTGCGACGTTTGCGCGACCCTGTTATACATGCGCGGTTTTGCCCGGGTGGTTGTCGGCGATGTGACGAATGCAGCGGGTAACGAAGGGATGCTGCTCGCCAAAGGACTTCAGGTCAATATTCTTGAAGATCAGGCCGGTATTGAACTGTATGCCCGTTTCCGAAAAGAAAAACCGGCGCAGGATCTGGAAGACTGGAAAGGGCTGAGTGCAGTCCGTCAGGAAGATGCTTGCTAATCACAAGTTCAAGGCATGATTTGTGGACAACCTTTATGGAAAACGTTAATGGAAAACCTTGAGGAAACGATTCGCTGCTGCCAGTTGGATGATTTAGACAACCTGCTTCAGCTGTATCGAGAACTACGGCCGAACGATCCTGAACTTTCCGGCCAACTTGCACACGATTGCTGGCAAGCGTTGCTGAGTCAGACGCACACCAGAATTATCGTCGCCGACATCGATGGCCAGCTCGCCTCAAGCTGTCAGTTAGGGGTGATTCCAACACTGACCAATGGCGGAAAGCCATTTGGGGTGATTGAACATGTCATTACGGCAGAAGCATTCCGACGTCGGGGACTCAGCCGTAAGGTCCTCGAACATGCACTGTCGCTCGCCTGGGAAATGGGATGCTACAAAGTCATGCTGCTGTCTGGCGAATCACGACACGCCGCCCACCAACTGTACGAAAACATCGGGTTTCAATCTGGGATTGAACGCGGCTTTGTGATCAAACCAAGCTGATCATGGCTTGATCCGAAGCGACACTGAAAACAATGCATTGCATCATTTTCTATCGTATGGCGACCCCGGAAACGGCGTATCTGAAGATTCACCGGTGCCGTCGAACAGCAGAACAGATTCAGTGGCACCATCAGGTTCACGAGTCACCCAGCCATTTGGGTCAGCATTCTGACGGGGAGTACAATTACTATCCATGTCAAAACAATTCAGTGAATAGAAAACCCGAATACGAGCCCCATCGACTGCAACAGTTACTGTCGCCAAAACATCATAATAATCTTCGTAATAATCCCGGAGTGTATCGATTTTCTGTTTGGCTAATTCCAGATCGATCGGGGCTGAAATTTTGAAGTATTTTTCATTTTTATCCCAACCTTTTGACCAAAAGCCCTCAATATTTTGAGGATAACTGATTGCCCCAATATCTGAGCTGGCACCGGGGTAACCACTCACGGCACCATAGCCAAAGTTCACCCAGGCGCCTCGGGCATCTTGAAGCAATATTCTTTTAAGAATGTAACGACCATCCAGAGAACCAGCATTGCCGATTCGGGCAACTGTTTTGGTGCCCCAAAATGATGAACACCCGGCCATCATAAACACCAACGCCAACAGAAAAAATGTCGCTTGAGGTTTTGCCATGCTCGATACGTCTCATCTCGGTTCAGGAAAAGGGGACCAGCCCCTCATGACGCACCGCCATGAGGAGCAAACGATTATCTTTTTTTATCTTATGGCGACCCAGGGAATGGCGTATCTGAAGATTCACCGATGCCGTCGAATAGCAGCACAGATTCAGTTGCACCATCGGGTTCACGAGTCACCCAGCCATTTGGGTCAGCATTCTGACGGGGAGTACAATTACTATCCATGTCAAAACAATTCAGTGAATAGAAAACCCGAATACGAGCCCCATCGACTGCAACAGTTACTGTCGCCAAAACATCATAATAATCTTCGTAATAATCCCGGAGCGTATCGATTTTTTGTCTGGCTAATTCCAGATCGATCGGGGCTGAAATTTTGAAGTATTTTTCATCAACATTACGACCTTTAGACCAAAATCCCTTGATAAATTTCGGGTAGCTGATTGCCCCAATATCTGAACTAGCGCCAGGGTAACCACCGACGGATCCATAACCAAAATTCACCCAGGCACCTCGGGTATCTTGAATATAAATTCTTTTGAGATAATAAGGACCATCCAGAGAGCCTGCATTGCCAATTTTTGCAATTGTTTTGGTTTCACCAAAGGATGAACACCCGGCCAGTGTCAACATCAACGCCAGCAGGAAAAGTGTCACTTGAGGTTTTGCCATGCTCGATACGTCTCATCGCGGTTCAGGAAAGGGGAATCAGCCCCTCAAGGCACAACGGCAAGAGGGGCAAACGATTATCTTTTTTTATCGTATGGCGACCCCGGAAACGGAGTATCTGAAGATTCGCCGGTGCCGTCGAACAGCAGAACAGATTCCGTGGCACCATCAGGTTCACGAGTCACCCAACCATTTGGATCCGCATTCTTACGGGAAGTGCAGTCATTCACTACGTCAAAACAATTCATGGAATAAAAAACCCGGATACGTGGCCCGTCAACTGCGACGGTAACAGTCGCTCGATAAGCATGAAAATCCACATAATAATCACGGAGCGTATCGATTTTTTGTCTGGCTAATTCCAGATCAATCGGGGCTGAAATTTTGAAGTATTTTTCATTTTTATCCCAACCTTTTGACCAAAAGCCCTCAATATTTTGAGGATAACTAATTGCCCCAATATCTGAGCTGGCACCGGGGTAACCACTCACAGCCCCATAACCAAAATTCACCCAAGCCCCTCGGGTATCTTGAATATAAATTCTTTTGAGAATATAGCGCCCATCCAGAGAACCTGCATTGCCAATTTTTGCAATCGTTTTTGTACTGCCAAATGATGAACACCCTGCCAGTGTCAACATCAACGCCAGCAGGAAAAGTGTCACTTGAGGTTTTGCCATGCTCGATACTTCTCATCGCGGTTCAGGAAAGGATGACCAGTCCTCATGACGCACCGCCATGAGGAGCAAACGATTATCTTTTTTTATCGTATGGCGACCCCGGAAACGGGGTATCTGAAGATTCGCCGATGCCGTCGAACAGCAGAACAGATTCCGTGGCACCATCAGGTTCACGAGTCACCCAACCATTTGGATCCGCATTCTTACGGGAAGTGCAGTCATTCACTACGTCAAAACAATTCATGGAATAAAAAACCCGGATACGTGGCCCGTCAACTGCGACGGTAACAGTCGCTCGATAAGCATGAAAATCCACATAATAATCACGGAGCGTATCGATTTTTTGTCTGGCTAATTCCAGATCGATCGGGGCTGAAATTTTGAAGTATTTTTCATTTTTATCCCAACCTTTTGACCAAAAGCCCTCAATATTTTGAGGATAACTGATTGCCCCAATATCTGAGCTGGCACCGGGGTAACCACTCACGGCACCATAGCCAAAGTTCACCCAGGCGCCTCGGGTATCTTGAATATAAATTCTTTTGAGGATATAGCGCCCATCCAGAGAACCTGCATTGCCAATTTTTGCAATCGTTTTTGTACTGCCAAATGATGAACACCCTGCCAGTGTCAACATCAACGCCAACAGAAAAAATGTCGCTTGAGGTTTTACCATGCTCGATACTTCTCATCGCGGTTCAGGAAATGAGAATATTGCATTCAAAGTCAGCCGTTGGCTCCTCGGTCTTTTCAAGTACCTGAGCAGACTGTTTGTTGATGTCGCTGTAATCTTCCAGCGGTTGAAACCTTGCGTTCACATATCTTATCGGTTGCTTATGATCAAATGCCATGATGAATCCCTTGAGATATCTTTCAGCCAAAAATATCACCGTAAGACATTGATTAACATGATAATTTTCATTTCAAAATGTCGTTTCACCCTGTCGTTTTCACTTTATGACCAGTCAACGTTAATAGTGGAATAAAGATCAATGTTTATTGAACCTGAAACCATCAATCAGCAAATAACTGTCAATGGGTTGATCCGGTACGTAAATATCGAATACCCCCATAGCAGCCCAGTACCTTGCTGTGTAAAGTGGCGCATTAGATATTGACCATTTCCGGGATCACAGTCGGGCGACTGGTTGTCGGAACAGGAGACAAAAACGTGATTGGAAAGCTACTCGACAAACTGATTTTTGGCGCTGCATTACTTCTCGCACTTCAGCTGCCCCTGCTTACCGATCATTATCAGCAGTATCTTTCCGGACTCTATGAATCAACCCAATGGCAGGTGAATGGCTTTCAGACCACAGCTCACCGATTCGGCTATGCCAGCGTAGAGGCCATGATAGAAAGGCATCTGACCAATGAAGAACCCAGTGTCCGGGCCGATGCCAATCAAAAACTGGCAACCCTCGCCCGATATCAGGAGCTGCAAGCCGGCATGACAATTTTCCGGCAAGGCAACCTGATTTCAAAAACGATTTACATGTTCCATCCAGCCCGGCTCCATGATCTCGAAAAAACACTGACCAACTTCAAACCCGGCATCCCCTTTACGCTCAGCGGGATTGCTTTTGGTGTCATCGCAGCTTTGCTGGCGAACCTCATCCTCACGCTGCCATTTTTCCTGCTGGCCAGGCACCGCAGGCAAAAACAATTTGCTGCCAGATCACCAGTTCAACGCGTCAAACACACGTGAGGACCGTGCTGTTCTCAAAGCGCCTGCTTCAATGAATTGAAAAAGTGCACAGTTTAAAACTGATTCATTGGACACTGACGTCAACCAATCCAGACTTACTGTGAGCAATTCACAACTGGGAAGCGGACAAGATGGTGAGCAATATCCTTTTAGGGACCAATGATATCGCGAGGTCTGAAGCCTTTTACGATGCACTGCTGGCGTTATTTGATGCCACAAAGACGATGAAAACGAAACGCTCCGTTTTATGGCAGACGAAAAACGACAGCGTCGGTATTGCTGTTTGCCTTCCTCACGATGGTGAAATGGCCACAAACGGCAATGGCACCATGGTTGGGCTGAAAGCCAATTCGACAGACATGGTCAAAAAGGTTTACCTGACTGCACTCGAACTGGGTGGCACAGATGAAGGTGAACCAGGTGAACGGAAACCAGGCGTGTTTGCCGCGTATTTCAGAGATCCCGACAATAATAAATTCGGAGTGTTTTGCGTACAGAAGTAATTACAAAGGGGACGGGAATGAAGAAAGCTCACAAACAGCCTTGGCTGAGTTCATTGATCCTTATCTAAAAAACGTGACACCTGATCGCCTTATTCCGCATGAAGTTATATGGTACGGAGCATTCATTTCTCACCTGATTCACGATGATTCATGACTTTCCATCACTTGATGAAACGCCTCCTGGCAGTTGGCCTGCTTCTGAGTTCCGGACACGTTTTCGCCGAGTGCACTGCAGACGAATTCAAACAGATTCGAAATCAGGCACTGTCTGCATACAAAAACAAGGATGTTGCCGGCGCTGAACAAACGCTCAGTACCTATTACTCAGAAACCTGCGACTATTACAAGATGAGTAAAACATCAGATGCAGTTTTTAATCAAGGCCTGTGGCTGATCAGTGATCTCATGTTTTACCGTAAAAAACTGGGTGACGATCTGGGCTGTGTATCTCTGGGAAATGAGGTCTACACGCAATGGATGGTGAGCAACCCAGGCCGCCATGAGCCGAAAGTAGAAAAAGCACTCCAAACCAATCTGGCTCAATGCGAAAAAAGCCTTGAAGCGCAATTTTCAAAACCGGAAACCTGTCCTGTCAAAGGCTATGAAGACATGGCAGCTATTCCAGCTGCATGGCGGACACAAGACGAACAATACTTTGAAATTCCCTGTATTCAGTTCATCGAAAATTCCCGGAACATGATTGGAGATGAACGAGACGGACCCCAACTCAGAAGTGAAGGGATCAATGATATTGCCAGTTTCAATATCCTTTATGTCAGCCAAGTCACGCCGGATGAAAGCCAGCCTGAAGATGATGAGGTCTGGGTCAATCACTATGCACTGGATAAACTTTTTATCAAAAGCCCGAACGATAAGCTCTGGGATACGGGCTATTGCTATTCTTTCGATCTCAGGTTCGGCAAAAGTGCTGGAAGTATTTATTTAAATGGCAGCTCTTCTCCCTGTAACGGTGGTCATGCAAGCTCGCTGAATCATGTCATCCTTCAAATGGATTACCCGTTTTCTGTCAATATTCTGAAGCAACATACCAATGTCGTAAAATAAAGCCTAAAACCGGAGTTATCGATATTCTATGCTTGGTAACTCCGTTCAGCACGAAGACAGTTCAGACAATCACCCCAACATATGGGCTGGTGACTGGAGCTCAATCAATACGTATAAAATTCAGGAAATCAGCATGCGCGAATCATTACGACAAAAAATCATTCAGGTCTGCCAAAAGAAAATGGCTCAGAAAGGCGACAATGTCGGCGTATCTTTCTACGCCTTCTTTGCCAACAAAAACGATGATCCGGAATTACTGATGGAAGCCGCTACCTGGTGGATTCAGACCCACCAGCTGGACCACTTTGAAAAAGCCAGAAAGATCATTGAGATGGTCGAAAGTGAGTAATGCAGAAAGAGAGCAACGCTGAAATCCCAGCTTGACCTTGCCAACGCCGTTCCTCTCTGCCCATGGTTGGGCGAAGCAAACGTGACATTGCTCCGAATACTTTTACGTTTGATTTCAATGCATTGAGTCTTTTTCTTGCTTTGTGTAGCTTGAGGAAAATTGAAGTTATGAACCGGACTCTTTTTCATGAAGAAATCATTGCTCTTACTTTCCTTTTTGGCGACATCTGTTCAGGCGGCCAGCTTCAATTGTGAGCTGGCCTCAACACCGACTGAAAAAATGATTTGTGCAAATCCATCGTTAAGTACCATGGATGAAGTCATTCATCAGCTCTACACAAGCGCACTCAAAACACCGGGGAACGATACCCTGAAAACTGAGCAACGCTCCTGGCTCAAGTTCAGGGACCACAGTTGTGACGACCGAGCTGGATGTGAAACCGTATTTCAAGACCGGATCAACCGTCTGCTCCTCAAAGTGTCCCAGGAAAATATCGCTCACCTGAGCCAGGGTATGGCACTGCCTGATGAAAGTGCTCTTGATCAAACATCTGCAGACGCGGCAAAAAATATTGCGGCTGAAGTGTATCAACCCTGGTTGAGAAAAGAAGTGAATCATGCAAAAAATCCAACCGTTCCGATTGCAACTTCTGTCAATCATGAAATCTATATCTATTATAAATATTACAATGATTCCAAGGGGGGCTATGAACTTCGGGAAAACAAGCCTTTAACTCATGAAGATAAGTGTATCGCTTCAGATGTTAGTGGTGATATCTACGTCAAAAATGGTCTATTATATTTCTACACTAACTTTTCCGATGACATGATAATGGAACATAGTCATGTGATTGGTGCTTACGAAGAACCTCAAGTAGGCAAATATATTGCTTTAGAAGACTATTACGAATTGTCATTCAGGACAAATCAAGAATCCTCGACGAGTGCACTTTCAGAAGACCAGAAAAAGCTAGCCTTACTCACAAATGACCTCTTGCCATCAAAAGAAATAACTAAATATTCTTATGACTCAAAAGTAGAAGCACTATTCCAAAAAGCAAAATCATTCGCTGAGAGCCACCCGTTTACAGAGAAAAATAATATCGCAGTTTTTGATAGTGAAACGAATCGTATCAAACTCATGCCAAATATCATGAAAGATAAACCCATTCTTGAATGGGCGATTTATAACATGGTCTGGAGTGAAGATAATCAATCCATTTATTTTGACAATTATGCAATGCAAATGGCCTGTATCTGGAAATACGATATTCATGGGGATGTGGTTCATAAAATTGTTCCCGAACATGAAGCAATTAACCCTTTCCCTTTCACCTATCAAGGCCAAGAGTTCATCGTTTATATTTTGTCCGGCTACAACCCGGGTAATCGATTAATGATTGCGATGAAGCCTTAATTTCATTTCTATATCCGTCCTCTCTCTGTTTCAGCCTGGATTGCCCTCATTGTCGAGGGCGATCATCTCTTTCACTCCCGTTCAGTGCACACTTGAACGAAGTTCTTTCACCAGACAACTTTGTACAAAACAAATCAGGCAAAATACGATACATTGGCAACATGCGGGTAGAGGAGTCTGGTAGTACCGATGTCAAGAAGAAAGCAAGCAGTCACTTATGGTCAGGTTAGTGAAATTGAAGGGCTGGACTACCTCAATGCCAGTTACATTGAGCAGACATTTTCCCGCCATGCCCATGAGGGATATTGCGTCGGTGTGATCAGTGAAGGCACGCAGGGTTTTTATCACAATGGTGCAGAGCATCTGGCGCCGCAAAATACCATCATTCTGGTCAATGCAGATGAAATTCACACCGGCTATGCAGCCACAGATCATGGCTGGAGTTACCGGGCCTTGTATCCGCTGCCCCAGCTCTTTGAGCAAATCAGTCAGGATTTAGGCAAACCCGAATACGGCGCCCCTTATTTCCGTCAGTCGGTCGTCAGAGACGACCAGCTCGCCGCTCATTTTCGGCAGCTGTTTGATACCCTGGATCATTCCACCGATCCGCTGTACAGAGAAACCCTCATCTACACGGCACTGACTCAGTTGGTTATCCGGCAGGGATGTTCGCGAATCGACATCAAACCGGCCAAAGGGTCAGACAAATCGCTGACGATGGTGAAAGAATTTCTGGATGAATATCCAAACTGGCAAATAACACTCACGGAACTGGCTGCGCTGGCCTGTATGACTCCGTATAGTCTGGTGCGTGCTTTTAAACGTAAATTTGGTCTGCCGCCCCATGCTTATCAAATACAGGCAAGGCTGAGGCTGGCAAGACGACTATTAAAACAGGGACGCTCCATTCAAGATGCAGCCATTGAAGCTGGTTTTCACGATCAAAGTCATTTCCACCGTCATTTCAAAAGTGCAATGGGTATCACACCCGGCAGATACATGAAACATGTATAAAAAGATTCGGGAAATGAAGATCTTATTTCCCTAACCAATTGAGCATACCGGTCCTGGGAGCAATCCGGATAATTACCTGAAAGACAGCAGCATGATTTCATCATCGACTCCGGACGTTCATTCCATTCGGGAATGCAGCGCTCTGCCCCCTAAAAATCACTGGTGACTTGCCCATTCAGGGAGATTTTCAAGATTGCTCATATTTCGTTTTTTGGTTCGCTCATTCTTGAAGCCCGTATTGCAATGAAAAAATTAATCATGACAGAAGGTAAAATCATGTTCAGAAAAAGTATTGCATTCGCAGCAACCTTGATTCTTTCTGGCTGCGTCAGTACAAATAACATCCCGATTGATGAAGCAAAATTAACATCTGCACAACCCAAATCCATTACCGTTACGCAACGAGAGAAACCAGACTTTTCAGCGATGACCGCTGGCAAAGCCTACTTGGGTATCTTCGGTGCCGCCGCAATGATTTCAGAAGGGAATGAGATTGTTGAACAAAATCATGTGGAAGATCCGGCCAGCTATATCAGCCAGACACTGAGAAAAGTCTTAGCGCAGAAATATCAGCTTTCTGTGGCGGAAAGCCAGCAGTTGATCGATTCTGACGATGCCGCCGATATTGCTCAGGCTTATCATAATGCTGACCTGATTCTCGACATAGAAACCATCAATTGGAGCTTTGTCTATTATCCGACCGACTGGGATAACTATCGTGTGATTTATTCTGCCAAGCTCAGGCTGGTTGACGCCAGAAATGAATCGATTCTGGCGGAAGGCTTCTGTGCCCGAGTCCCTGAAGAAGAGGAATCGGCCCCTTCTTACGAAGCATTACTTGAAAATAACGCCAGTATCCTGAAATCAGAATTACGATCCGCTGCCGATCATTGCATTCAGGAATTTGAACACAATGTATTAGCGATCTGAACACATCCGGGCCATCTGAATCCGGTGGCCCGGACATGGCAATGCTTCAATTCTTTCCTGAAAGTGAGAGAACAATCACAATGGTTTTCAGCCAAAAATCCATCGTCTGACATCTCGCCTGCTACAGTTTGAAACATACTCACCAAGTTGCCATTAAATTGTTAGCACATCACTCGTCGAAAAATAACCCGTCATTCAAGGAAAGAACGATGTTTATTGCCACCAGTTTTTCTCTGATCTTTCTTTCTCTCGCCTGTACCCATATTTTTGTCGAAACAGTAGAGATTGACGCAATTACAATTGTCCTGATGGTGTTAGCAGCATTGCCTTGGGTTTTTCCTTATCTCAAGTCACTGGAATTACCGGGCGGCATTAAAGTTGAAATGAAAAATGTCCTGAAAAAAGTTGAACAGGCTTCCGCAGAAATTGATGGCGCCGTCCCGAGCAATGGATTTCAGGGCGTTGACGCTTCACTTGCTTTTATTGCCCAGCGGGTAGAAATTGAAAAAATTGTTCGCCGGTATCAACCGGATTTACCCTCATCCCGTTTCGCGCTGACGGCCCGATTGACCAAGCTGGCAAAACAGAACATCCTTCAGCAACATCTGGCTGATGCACTCCTTGAAATCGTCAAACTGGGAAACCTTGCCTCGCAGGGACAGTTTGTCCAGACCGATGAAGCTGAGCTGATTCTGATGCGTTCTGGTCCGTTACTGGACAAGCTGGAACAGACGCTCAGCCAAGCAATAACAGAAGAAGCCGCTCTGGTTGACTGATTCAGGGCAAATGATCAATCTCATCCTGAATCTGATAGCCTTTATCCGTGACGATTTTCTCCAGCACCGCGACCCGTGCTTTCAGCTCACTCAGCTCTGCGCGCAGCAATTCTGCTTCTTTGCTCGCCAGTCGCTCACTATCCTGCTGTTTCGCCTGAAGGCGCAGATATTGCTGTAAGACAAGCGCCCCAAAAATAATGGCAATGATCCAGACAGCTGTCATGGCTTCTCTCCTTATGACTGATTCTCAAAACGGATTCTCAGAAACCGGTAACCCAGCCAGTTCAGCATTCCCCCGGCGTGATACCAAATTTTCGCTTAAATGCTGTAATAAAGTTCGACGGATGATTATATCCGCATAAATAGGCCGCTTCACTGACCGAGACATTTTCCAGCTGCATCATATCTCTCGCTTTTTCCAGACGCCGGTTACGCACATAATCAAATACCGTACACCCTAATCCCGTCCGGAAACGGCGTTGCAGCACGCTGACACTCATCGCCGTCGCTGACGCGACCTCCTGTAAGCGTACGTCATGATGCAAGTGCGCTTCTAAATACGCCACCACAACCGACAACTGATCCGGGATATGATGCATCGCATCAGCAACATGCTGAAACTGTACCGGTGAGCAATTCACCAGTTGCCGGCACAGCTGCATCAGAATCAGCTGCCCTCGGGATTCCAGCATCAACTGATGCATCCAGGGATCTTCGGCCTGATCTAAAGTCAGTATCTCTTCACAGAGCTTCAGCATGTCTTGATCCGGCTGCCACCGCCAGCTGGCCAGATGGGTCTGCAAAAACTGACGAACAGATTCAGGCAGAGGGATACTGTTTTTATCAAACCATTCCGGATTCACCAGCAGATTGATCTTTCTGATCTCCTGCTCCTGCGCACTGGCAACAATGTGTCTTCTGAATGCGCACTGACGGGCCAGATTCACCGCGAGCGCTTTCGCACCATCACTGGCATCCAGCACATTGTCCATGCCGTCATAACCAAAACGAATCCGCCCCGACAGTAACAGCGTAATACACACGCAGGGACCGGCATTCGACAGCACATCTGCATCAGCCAGTTCACGAAAAGTGCCGGCCTGGACAATCAATCCGCTGCGAAACTGACTATATTGAAACTTCCCCTGCAGCAGCGTTTCGTTGGGCTGACGATTGTCCGACAGAATGCGATCGGCACTCTGGCTGTCCTGACTCAACCGGGTCATCACAACACGCTTTCTGGCATAGTTCGGTGAGTTCTTCTCTGGACTGGTCACGCTCATCTGCCCCTTTCTGCTGTGTCATTTGCCAATAACTGTTAGACGATTTGGCATAACGATCCTGCCTTCTCAAAATCCGCCCATGAAAATATCATGAATGCGAATCAATATCATTATTGATAATTCTTATGGATATGTTTCAGGTAGGACCAAGCTCACATGTTCAATGACCAACATTTTGATTTTTCACCTTTCAGAATTTCAGCCCTGACGATTGCCATCGCAGCTTCACTCTCTTTCCCTTTCAGCAGCCATGCGGCAGAAGCAGAGCAGCACCTTGACGAAGTGGTCGTCTGGGGTGCCAAAGTCTCCAGCTCTTCTGAATTCATGACTGACGAGGATATTTCCGTTCGCCAGGCCGATCACCTCTCTGACTTGCTGCGGGATATTCCCGGTGTTGACGTAGGCGGCACGCATTCCGTGAACCAGCGCATTAACATCCGCGGACTCGGTGAGACAGATCTGGATATCCGCCTGGATGGAGCTTCGCAGTACGCCAATATGTTCCACCATGTCGGGAATCTGACCCTGAACCCGGACATCATTAA
The DNA here is from genome assembly GCF_054600795.1 of Photobacterium sp. R1. NCBI lineage: Bacteria > Pseudomonadati > Pseudomonadota > Gammaproteobacteria > Vibrionales > Vibrionaceae > Photobacterium > Photobacterium sp. R1. The sequence goes on along the minus strand of NZ_BAAHZP010000003.1, from coordinate 285,978 downwards.
AGCAGTGGATGTCCAGGTTGGGGCAAACTCAGTCCTGAACAGCGGGCTGGGCGGTTCTGTGATGTTTGAGACCAAGTCCGCCAAAGATCTGCTGCGTCCCGGAGAACTATACGGTGCGCGGATTTTTGCCGGATATGGCAGCAACGCCTTCACCCAGGGCTCGTTGTCCCTGTATGGACAGCTTACTGAGTCGCTGGATGCACTCTTCTATGCCTACCAGATCGACCGGGACAACTTCAAAGACGGAAACGGAACAGAAACCCTCGGTTATGACGGCACTGTAGACGATATGATGCTGAAGCTGGGCTGGGAGCCTGCCGCCAATCAACGGCTTCAGTTCACCTATGACCGCTATCGCGATAAGGGTGACTATAATCCCCGGCCGGATATGTCGACCGCAGCCAATAACGGCCTGACACAGGACCAGCTCGCTCCGACCCACTATGATCGCGATACCTTCAGTGTCCGCTACCATCTCGATCAGGGCGATGCACTGGATCTGTCCGTCACGCTTTACCAGAACCGGATTGAGCTCAAGCGTGACGAATCCGGACTCATGCCCTGGCCGTCAAACCGGCAGAGTCTGAATACCGCTGAAAATATCAATACCGGAACGACAATCCTGGCCGTTTCCAGTGTGGATCTGGCTGATATGCGCCACACCTTCCGTTATGGTGGCGAAGGCAATATTCAGGACAGCAAGAGCCGTTACGGCACGCAGCCGAAAATGAAGGAAACCCTGACGGCATGGGCGCTCTATCTCGAAGATACCATCCGGATAACCGATGCGTTCACCGTCACCCCCGGCCTGCGCTACGATGCCGTCGATCGGGATGCCCTGACCAGTGAGAAGACGTTTGATGACATCAACTGGGCACTGGCCGCAGATTATGACGTCACTGAGAACCTGACGCTGTTTGCCAGCACCCGCTCTCTGTTTAAAGCTCCGCCGCTGCTGGAGACCTTCGTCAACTTCCAGGACGTCACTTTCCTGGCCGAAGACATCAAACCAGAAAGCGGCCAGAATACTCAGGGAGGACTGCGCTGGAGCCATCACCAGGGAAGCAGCAGCTATGGTACAACCCTGACGGTATTCAAAACCCGGCTGGATGATTATCTGGCCAACGAATACCGTGACGGGAAGTACATTTTCTTTAACAACGGTGATGCTGAAATTAAAGGGTTCGAGACCAGCCTATACTATGGCTATGAGGCGCTGATGGCGAAACTTTCATACGCCAGAGCAGATAACAAAAACAAAACCAATCACACCCCAATCATTGCTTCAAATGGCCGCAGCAGCGACGTGGGTGACAGCATCGGCCTGGCACTGGATTACAGCCTGTACGATTACGATCTCTATCTGGGATACCGGGGTCAGTTTGTCCTGAAAGAAGACAACGTCCTGTCGGGCACGCCAGTCAAAGACAGCTATGATGTTCACAACATTTACGCGCAATGGGCTCCGCAGCAGATCGACGGCCTGGTTATGACGTTTGGTATCGACAACCTGTTTGATGAAGCCTATGTCTCACACGCCTCCCGCTCAGGTCTCGCCCGTGGACTGGACACCGCTGATCTTGAACCGGGACGCAACATCAAGATTTCAGCCTCCTATCAATTCTGACAGCAATTCATGCCATCTCGGATTTCCCTGACAGCATACGAAAAAGCCGCCCATCACAGGCGGCTTTCATCGGTTGATTCAGAACTCAGCGCTTATTGCTCAGCACTGACGAGCTGCTGCTCCGTCACCGGAGGAAGTCTGTAACTCCCCTGCCGATAGAGCTTACCGCCCAGCAGTGCGTGGGCCAGTGCTCGCTTGGATTCGGTTTCAGAAACCGAAGCCGGTGTCATGGACTGAGCCGCAAAATCATAGTGATAACCAATCGGCGCTTTACCCGGCTGAAGAACGACCAGCTTATCCTTGGTCAGATAACCAAAGTTCTTATCGAACTGCATCATGGCACGCTGGTATTCCGGCGCGACGGCTTTTGTCATGTCATGACCGATCATCGGGGAGGTATTATCCGCACCAATCAGCGACAGCAGCGTCGGAGCCATATCAATGTTACTTGCCAGACGGTCATCCTGACGCGGCTGCACATCCCCCCCCAGGATCAGAGCCGGAATGTGGAAACGGTCAACCGGCACCGGCACTTTCCCTTCTGCACGGGCGTCATGGTCTGCAATCACAATAAAGATGGTGTCTTTCCAGTATTCAGACTGCTTGGCTTTCGCGAAAAACTCACCCAAGGCTTTATCTGAATATTTCACCGCATTGTTACGGCTGTGCTCAGGCTGTTCATACAGTTCAATTTCACCGTCAGGGAACTCATATGGTGAGTGGTTACTGCTGGTGAAAACCAGACTGAAGAACGGCTGACCGGTATTGTGCAGACGGGTAAATTGCTGATCCGCCATCTGATACAGATCCTGATCCGACGCGCCCCATGACCCTACGAATTTCGGGTTTTCAAAGTCCGGCAGGTCAACGATTTCCTCAAAGCCATTCCCCAGGAAGAAAGACTTCATGTTATCGAAGTGACTTTCACCACCATAAATAAACTGGGTATGGTAGCCCTGACGCTCCAGCAGTTCCGCAATGGTGTAAAAACCGGTCTGGCTTTTACTTAATTTCACGACGGCCCGCGACGGCGTTGGCGTAAAACCAGTTGTCATCGCTTCGATCCCGCGCACAGAGCGGGTGCCGGTGGCATAAACCTGCGTGAAGTTCCAGCCTTCCTGCATCAGCTGGTCAAGATTCGGCGTCAATGGCAGACCACCCAGTGCGCCGACAAAACGCGCACCCAGGCTTTCCTGCAACAGAATCACCAGATTCTTTTTACCTGCAAAAGTCGGCAGGTTGGTATTCAGCGTCGGAATGTCATCTGAAACAAAGCTGTCTGGTCGGCCAGATGCCTGACGAACCGTTTCAACAACCTCTTCCAGCGGCATCTTGCCATAGAATTCTTCTGCATTTTTCTCTGAACCCATGTTCTTCGCCGCAAAAATCACGGAGTAAGCAGAGTTCAGGGTCAGGTCATTCAACAGCGGGTCCGTTGAAAATGCGACCATTGCCGGGTTCAGCGGGCGATGCTGAAACGTTGAACGGGCTCCCATCACACCAAAAGCAAGCACAGCAATTGCCAACACCGGGCGCCAGTACCATTTCGGTGCCTTCAGATCACGCACAGCGTAACCGCTCAGCTTCCAGCCCAGGAACAGGGTCAGCAAAGTGCCCAGCAGACCAATTGCCAGCTCTGCCTTATAGCCAACCCACAGCATGCTGAATACTTCTTTTGGATAAATCAGATATTCCAGAAACAGACGGTTCGGACGCAGATTATATTCGGTAATAAAAGTAGGCGTCGCCAGTTCCATATAAACCAGCACCCAAAGACCAGCCACCAGCCAGACTCTGAGCAGGAACACCCAGATTTTTCCCAGAACACCCTGAACAGGCAGTAACGTTGCCAGCAGGGAAGGTAATAAAAGAAGCCAGCAAAGTGTCGAGATATCGACTCTGACGCCTTGGGTCAGAATCATCATCCAATCTTGCCAGCCCGTCACGTGTTCAGCCTGCCAGGCAGTCAGAAGCACACGGGAGAGACTCAGGAAAAACAGAGAAATGAGAGAAAACAGGATGACAGGGAACATCAAACCTGTTTTTTGTTTCAGCTTTTGCATTAGAACTACATCCGAATAAACGGCATCCGGAAAACGGACTACCAGTACAGCTTCAATAAAATCGCCAGCCAGATCCCGCCGGCAAGAAGCAGCGAAACAAACACTGCCGCAGAACCAATATCTTTTGCACGCCCACTCAGCTCATGAATTTCGCTGCCGATCCGATCAACCACAGCTTCAAGCGCAGAGTTCAGCAGCTCCACAATGACAACCAGGAATAAACTGGCAATAAGAAGGATGTGTTCAACGAAACTGACAGGCAGAAAAAATGAGATTGCAGTGAGCAGCACAAGCAGACAAATTTCCTGACGGATTGCGGCTTCGTTTTGCCACGCCGCTTTCAGGCCTTGCATCGAATATCCCGTTGCCTTGACGATGCGAACCACCCCAGTGTTACCAGGCTTCATAGTGTTCCTTGTCTAATTTTAAAGTCGGACAAAATAGTGAAAAATTGCTTTGATGTCAGCAGCAAGTTGCTCAGTTATGAGCTTACTCCAATTCAGACTGACCTCGTTTTGTCATTTTGTGATGTTTAACACGCCCCCTGAGATATTTCGTCAGAACATCCAACTCAAAATGGCCCTATCCTGACGACAGTTCCTTAAGAATGCCTTAAGAATTGAAAACTCCCGGCCCAATGCTGAACCAGGCCCGCTAAACGGGAAGTTGCCGGCCGGTTTTCACCGACCTGATTGCCAGATTGGTATGGATATCCTTCACCATCGTTAACATCTGAAGCTGACGGACAAAAACCTCGTAATGCGGCAAATCTCTGGCGACCACCTCGAGCAGGTAGTCGTAAGCGCCTGAGATGACATGCGCACTGATCACTTCGGTCATTTCACACATCACTTTCTCAAATGCATCAATCGGCTGATCATTATGGTTATTCAGGCTGACATTCACGAAAAACGTCATCATCAGTCCCAGCTTTTGCCTGTCCAGAGTGGCCTGATATCCAGAAATGATGCAGTCTGATTCCAGTTTTTTAATTCGTCTGGCACAAGGCGACACAGACAGACCGACTTTATCGGCGATCTCTGCCGTACTTTGCCGTGCATCGCGTTGAATTTCCTGCAAAATCTGCTTGTCTTTTTTATCCATCATCCTTGCGGCCTGCGTTCTGTCACTGAATCGTCAACGACGTTTGTTTGGGGAAAGAGAAAACAAACTAAAATTGGATGAAATATTAGTAATATTTACCAAAAATAAAAACAATGAGGGCTGATTTTGCCAACATTTCTCACTGAGATTTGTTGATACTGGAGATATCTCAACAGTCAGGATAACACCAATGCAAAAATCCGCCTCTACACTGCTTACAGGGCTGTCAGCGATGATGATCACCTTGCTGATCTGGTCCGGTTTTTTCCTTTCGCTTCGTGCCTCCACGCATTCAAATCTCACCACAGCTGACATCGCTCTGATTCGCTTCGTTCCGGCAGCTGTACTGTTCAGCTGGTTATGCCGGTACAAGTTCAGACGCATCCTTCAGACACCGAAACGCTATTTGCTCCTGATCTGCTGGGGAGCTGGCCTGCCTTATTTTTTAATTGCCGGACAAGGCTTACAGTATGTTCCGGTTGCTGATGGCGCTTCACTGATCCCCGGAATCCTGCCGCTGTTTGTTTCAGGGATTGCAGTTTTCTGTTACCGGGAGACCATTTCACCAGCCCGGAAAGCCGGACTGATGCTTATCGCCACTGGTGTCGCGGGGTTTGTAGCCAAGTCATTCGCTGCAGGCCAGCCCGGCATGCTGCTTGGATACAGCATTTTGCTGTTTGCCAGTTTCAGTTGGGCGTGGTTTACCATCGCGATGCGGTTATCCGGACTCACTGCGATGGAGGGCGCTGCTGTCATTGCCATTTCAGGCTGCCTTTTAATAGCAGCAGGCGCTCTGAGTGGTCAAATGTCCTTCAACCTGCTGGCTGCTGACCATCATGAGGTGTTTTATCATTTTCTGGTGCAGGGGGTCGGGGTCGGTATTATTTCCAGCCTTTGTTATACCATGGCAATTTCGAGGCTGGGGGCAGAAGTCAGTGCAGCTCTGGGCTCATTTACGCCAGTCCTGGCCGCTTTCATGGCCATTCCTTTATTCTCTGAACCGCTGACGGAACAAACCATGCTGGCGATGGCGCTGATTGTGATGGGTGCTCTGGCTGCCAGTGAAGTACTGTCCGTTCAACAGGGCAGCCTGCTGAAAAAATTACGCAGACAACGCGCGGGGTGAAATTAGGCCACCCCCATCATGCTTTTATATGTCTCGACGGACTGCTCAAAAAAAGCACGTTCGTCGTCATCAGCAATTTTTTCAGCCTGATTGAAAAACACCTCCGGACCAGCTTTGCCGTTTTTCAGCTGCCAAACGGCATAAGCTGCCTGTTTATCCAGTTCCACTCGGTTTTTTTCTGAATCCGACAGCAAACACAAATTATGCATGATGTATCCCTAAAGTGAGGTGTGAGTCGCTTAAGGGCGACATAGTATCGGATTCCGTATGAATGTGAAGCCTTTCACCCGCTCAGAAATATCCCGGACACAAAGACTAAAAACCCAGATGTGAAGACACCACCCAGGTAAACACAACCACGACCACAGTAATCAAAGCTACACTGATCACCGGATTGAGTGTCCGCTGGCTGGGATACCGGATTGCATCCATCACGGATGGTTCATCGGTATGTCCGCTTCCCGTCCCGGCCTGATTCAGTTGCGACAGTCCTTCAGTGATACAGTCCTCTTCGCTATCAATGACCTGCGCATCAAACCAGCGCTGGCGATCAACCAAAAGTTCGGCAGGCACTTGACGCGGGGGACCGAATTGTCCGGTTCTGGGTTCTATCACGCTGAGCACCATCAAGTCCCGGGACTCTCCCCAAACCCAGCAAGGTAAGTAATTGCCCTGAATGTTGACCCGGCAAGGAAATGGATAGGCATCACTGGTCAGCAGCTGATTCACCGGCATCCCGGTATGCTGGAGTGCACTGTGTGCACTTTCCAGCCAGGGCTGAATGGCATGACGATACATATTCTGGCGGAGAGGTAGCAAGCGAGACAGGCCACGCAGCACAAATGGCTGGTACTCCGATCGGATATGCTGCTGCTGCCATAACTGCTGCGCAGGCTGCGAGTCCTGCAATGCAAGAAACACAGCCTGGCAGGTTTTCTGATAACGTTCATAGTTTGTCATATTCACCTCCGCAGCCACCCTATACCTAAAGTTTAAGTGTTTCTGGTTCGCTGATCGTTGATCTCGCTGCGGGTTTCACGAAGATGAGATTTTTTGTGAAACACAGTTACAAACTAAAACCTACGCTCAGCAAAATGGCATTATTGTCCACATCGCCCATATCACGGTATTCATAACCCAACGACAAATCCAGCAGTGGAATGATCCCTAGTACGAATCCGGCGCCGCCCGCGAATCCCCATCCGTCATCGCTGTGTTTCACCCCGGCCAGCTTGCGATCAACTTCGTAATAGTTTCCGCCGGCTCTTGCGTAGATACTGCCGACCAGCAGCGGGATATCGGCCTGCAGCGTAATCGGCACAGACGTATAATCAATGTCGTTTTTTGCTGTGGTTAAATCTGAATCCACTTCCCCGCTGCCAATAGCCAGCCCGGCATTGACGCTGAAAATACTGGTCAGGCGATATGATGCATCCACACCGTATTCATAGCCGTAATCAGAATTGCCATCGTACTCCAGCCGCGCAGCACCAGCGTGCGCGCCAACTGACAATCCCAGAATATCTGCACTGGCTGGCAGGCTGAGCATTCCGATTGCCAATGACATCCATACTTTTTTCATGGTCATGATCCCTTCGAAGAAAAAGTCCAAAACAGTCTGTGCCCCATAAACCTTTAGTCCATTTATCCACTTTCGCCAACTAAAGCTGCCGGAAAAACAATCAGATACTGGCAATTTTCATGACTCTGTCACAAACACAGTTTTTCCTCCCGTAAAAATGAAATCGATTACACTTGTGTGGTTGTAAAACTTTCAGGCACTTCCCGGCGTCAAAGTATTAAAATTCAAAGTTTTTGCATTAAATTACTGTTAAAAAAAGAAATAATGCTTATTGAGTATTTTCATTCCTCACTTTTTGAGTCCAGAAAATCGAATAAAAAGCAAACGATTCGCCTCATACTTTCAACAGAATTAGTAAGTAATGCTGGATTACACCGCAGATAATCAATAAAATGTGATCGATTTCAAAAGTTAAGGGGCATAACTTTCCTAGACTGGCCCCAGATTCAACGACAGCCTTTTGGCATGCTTTCATTTATTGCCGCCGCTGTGTTGAAGTTTTTCAGACAAGATGTACCGCTGAGTACGACATACAGAGGGTAAACACATGAACGAGATTCTGCTCGCAACTGTTGCAGGATTAATTGTAGGACTGTTCTTCAGTGCGGTGAAGCTGCCATTACCAGCGCCACCTGTTCTGCCTGGTATTATGGGTATCGTTGGTGTTTACCTCGGTGGTATTGCGTACCAGGCAGTAGTTGAACGTTTCTTTTCATAACTTTTTTACGAATAACTTGTCAGGAGTCCGCTATGGCAACCCCGCATATCAATGCTGAACTTGGTGATTTTGCAGAAACTGTACTGATGCCAGGTGACCCGCTGCGCGCGAAACTGATCGCCGAAACATACCTGGAAAATGCTAAAGAAGTGTGTAATGTCCGAAACATGTTCGGCTACACCGGCACTTACAAAGGGAAGAAGCTTTCTGTCATGGGCCATGGTATGGGTATCCCATCCTGCTCAATCTATGTACACGAACTGATCAAAGATTTCGGCGTGAAAAACGTTATTCGTATCGGTAGCTGCGGTACTGTGAGCGATGATATCAAACTGATGGATATCGTGATCGCAATGGGCGCATCAACTGACTCGAAAGTAAACCGCATCCGTTTCAATAACCATGACTTCGCAGCCATCGCAGATTACCATCTGCTGGAAACTGCAGTGACTGAAGCACGTGAGCAAAATGTACCGGTTCGTGTTGGTAACGTCTTCTCTGCTGATCTGTTCTACAGCCCTGAAGCTGACCTGTTCGACAAAATGAACAAACTGAACATTCTGGGTGTCGACATGGAAGCGGCCGGTATCTACGGCGTTGCTGCTGAGCTGGGCGCAAAAGCACTGACGATTCTGACTGTTTCAGATCACATTACCCGTGGTGAGCACCTGAGCTCTGACGACCGTCAGAAATCTTTCCACGCTATGATGCAGGTTGCTCTGGAAACCGCGATCAAAATCTGATGCGGCACCGTTCTGACCTGCCCGTCGGGCGGGTTCAGAATGGCAAAGGCGGCCCATAAAGCCGCCTGAAACCCAAGGATTAGTCAGCTCAAGCTAGGCATCCCGCCTGTCGCAGCTCAATATTTTGTAATATGTGGCGTCTTACACAATTTGAAGCGGGTAACCCCGGGCGACATTGCAATGCCTGACCGTTTGGGCCAACTAATGGGTGCTGAGTCATCGTAAGCGGTAATGACTCGGCACCTTTTTCTATGATGTTATCGGAGTGGGGCTCGATGATGACCAGCCAAAGACAATCTGCATCATTGCCGCCAGCCAGTGGCCAATGGCAGTTTAATCATTGCAAAACGGTCCATTGCCGCAATTTTGGCTCCCATAATCCCGACGATTACATCATTCAGCTGACCAACCCGAACCGTCCTTCATTCATCTGCAAGGAATGCGGTGCATTTCCGCCGTTGATCAGTAATCAGAGTGTGGTCGCCGAATGGCGGTACCTCAAACTTCAGCAAAGCTGCGGATTACCCGCCTGTAACAACCTGAACTGTGAAAATTTGGGGCTGCCGGTGCTGACTCACCGCCACCTCTATCACGCCTTTGGCTACAGTGGTGATCGTCAGCGGTATCGCTGCAAATCCTGTCAGACAACCTTTGTCGATCGCTGGTCCGGTTTTAATCCCAAGCATCAGGTTCAGCAAAAACTGCTTGCACTGCTGTTTACCGGTCACCCGATCCGGGATATCTGCCGGCGCCTGAGCATGAATCCGAAAACCTTCTATGATCAGCTCAACCATATTGCCAGCCGTTGCCGACGACAGTTGTCTGTATTCGATGCCCGTCTGTTACAAAACCGATCGCAACTGGCACTGGCCTGTACACTCAGTCCGTTACAGCCTCATGCTGAGAACGGAGTAAACTGGATTGCCAGCTGTGAAGCCCATTCCGGGTACGTCCTCAGCCAGCACATCAATTACCATCCGGAAGATACGGGTGACGCTGCGGCAATACATGATCCGTACAGCCCCAATGCCCGCTTTATGGCAAAACCCACCCAGACGGCGACGGTCTCTGAACCTGTCACGACTCAAGGCTTACTGGCCCAGGTTGATGCGAAATACCGTGAGGTGCTGTCGAGGCCACATCTGGAAGACCCAACCAGTGCTCTGAAGCTGAGCCACTTTCCGGCCAAAGGCAAACTGGTGCGGCCGCAATACGCAACCTACGCACATTTTCTGCAGTTAAACGAACTAGTCAGCGAAGACACCCAGCTCATGCTGTTTATGCCGCAGGAACCTTTATTACGTTCCGCTTGCCTGTCTGTTTTTCTGGAGCGGATTCGTTCCGGCACCATTGAGCCTGTCTATGTCGAAGAAGATCACGATTGGCCGCAAGGACAGCCAGCAGGCAGAATCGATATCGTGCTGCTCGGATGGTGGCGTGACCGGTGGGCATTCACTCGCATTGATCAGGTCAGTAAAGGGATCTGCCATTTAGGCGGAGAAAAAGATAATGAAGCCCGGTGGCTGCAACTGGCTTCGCACAGGGCTGTCGACGAGTATCAGCAACGCTTTTATCAGCAGTTCGCGCAATTGGTGGACGAACCGCGCCGCAAAGCGCGGCCCGGGGGATTGCTGCCTTTGCTGGATATTTACCGCGCGTGGCATAACCTGTGTCGTCAGGATCGTCAGGGCATGACCCCGGCACAGCAACTCGGGCTGTTACGCTCCCCGTTAACTCTGGAGCAATTACTGAACTAATCCATGGTAAAACGCTGCTTACCCGAGTCAATCCATAATTATTGTCTGGCGCCTTTGCTGTCCCATTCAATGACCTGAGCAGTAAACATCCTGCCGATACCATTATCCCGGAATACAGAGTTTCGAATCACATCTCGCTGCACTCATTTTTTTGCTGTGGCAGGAATCTCAGGAAACCGATACAAATAAGAACCGCCTGTCCCTCAAATCGGTAATATCGCTGCTCAGCTCTCTTCTCCGCACACTCACTCTTTGGCATAGTCATACTTTGAGAGTATGCTTCGATTAAGTCGCGAATCAATCGAGGTCAAATGGTGATAAGGATTGTCCCCAACCGAATAAAACCGATTCTTCTGGTCAGCATGTTGGCTGTCGGAATCATTCCGTCCTATATCTATGGTTGGATCAGCAGTGAAAAACTCAATGAAGTTGCACTGGACAGAATCGCCAACGGAATTAATGCGCGAAATACGATTGCAGCGCAAAGTCTTGACCAGACTTACACCCTCAGGCTGAAAAACCTCTACCTGCTCAGCCAGTCTCCGATGTTTTCCCGACCCTCGTCGCAAATCAGCCAGTTCTTTTACAATTTCAGCCAGACCGATACTTCATTCGCAGCCATGCATCAGATACGGCAGCAGAACGGGCAATACTATCTGGCCGCAAGCTCCAAAGAAATGGCATCCATCGATACCATTGATGTTCCTGATTTAGCCGCAATTGACACAGCACTCATCCAAAACCAGAGCGAAAAATATATTTCACATCCTCAAGTCAAAAACAGTGAAGCCACTGCTTTTCTGGCCAAAAAAATCCGTCAGCAACCCGATGGTTTCCTGCTGATCGAATATAAGATGGATGACATTAAGCTGCAGCTGAAAAAATTAGGGAGTGAAGTCAGCAGCACGGATAATATTTACCTGACCGACATTGAAGGAAATTTACTTATCACCAGTGATGACTCCCCCCAGTCTCTGAAACAATACCAACAATTTTATCTGGAGAATTTACTGACCGATCCGGGCAAAAGCACATCATTCCTGCCATTCAAGCTCGGGATCAACTATTACAACAATCCGGACGGCGAAGCGATGATTGCCGCGGTTGTTCCTTCCCAGACCAAGGACGCAAATGGCTTGCCCATCTGGGCTCTGGTCACTCTGACATCACAGGATAATGCCATCAGCATTATTGATGAACTTCATCATTTTCTGCTGCTCGCATTAGCCATGGTCAGCGTGTTTATTTTGTTACTTTCTATCGGTCTGACAAAACGCATTACCGACCCGATTGCAAAGCTGACCCGCTTTGCGTCACAGTTTCGTTTGGGGAATTATCAGCGCAACCCCCACTTTGAAGGCCCTTACGAATTTCAGGTTCTTCATGATGCGCTCAACCAGGGCACAGACAAAATTTACGCCGATACCAAACGGCTGAATCAGGCACTGGAAAAAGCCAAAGCGGCCGACAAAGCGAAATCAGCTTTTCTCGCAAATCTGTCCCATGAAATCCGTACGCCCATGAACGGAATGTTGGGTTTGTCGCAACTGCTGCTGAAAACAGAGCTGACCCCGGAGCAGGAGCATCATCTCCACACGCTGCTTGAATCCGGTAAGCATATGATGACTCTGCTCAATGATATTCTGGACTTTTCAAAAATCGAGCAGGGACAACTCAAGCTGGATAAAACCCATTTCCAGTTTACCGATCTGGTCGGTGCAATCGAGAGTACATATTTCTCACTGGCGAAAGAAAAAGGACTCTCATTTCACATTGATTGTGGATTTGCGCAGGAAACCTGGTTTTATGCAGATAAATCCCGTATCCGGCAGATTCTCTTCAACCTCATCAGTAATGCCATCAAGTTCACCGATAAAGGTGAAGTCCGGGTTCGCATGAGCCTGACTCATTTACCAAATGAACAAAAACAACAGCTCAACATTGTGACTGAAGATACCGGCATCGGCATTGCCCCGGAGCGTATTACACACATCTTTGACCCTTTTGCACAGGCTGAAGTCTCAACCAGTCGCCGTTACGGCGGCACAGGTCTGGGCCTGAGTATCGTTCGTCAGTTGGCACAACTGATGGATGGTGATGTTGTACTGACCAGCACCCCGGGCGTTGGTACTCATGTCACGGTCAGCCTTTGCCTGGAGAATGGTATTCCTCAGGAAGAGCTGATTGAACATATTGAGATTGATAAAAAGGCATTTGCCGGGCTGAACGTTCTGGTGGTTGAAGACAATCACCTGAACGTGCTGATCATGGAAAGTTTCCTGAAACAGTGGGGCTTCCACACATTCACCGCTGAAAATGGCCTTGAAGCGCTGACGATGATTCAGAGCCAGACATTTGATCTGGTCCTGATGGATAATCATATGCCGGTCATGGATGGTCTGGAATCCACCCGCCGGATTCGGGCATTGCCTGAACCCTGTTGTATCGTGCCGATTTTTGCCTGCACCGCCGATGCATTTGAAGAAACCCAGCAGAATATGCTCAATGCCGGTGTTGACTGTGTCATTACCAAACCGCTGGATGAACGGAAACTGCTGGATGCCCTGCAACGCTTCCGGCATCGTATTGATTACATGGCATCCTTAAGACAACGTGCACTCACGCAGCCAGATTTCAGCCATCAGTCCGTATTCAGTGATCCGGTTTTCAATACCGATATTCTGACCATCCCTGAAACACAGGAGCACAAGGAAAACAACCTGGAACATTTTACCCTGATCGCAATGGATGAATTGTCGGAGATGCTGGATCATGACTTGAGCATGATTGCACAATTCCTCATCATCTTCGCTGATGATCACCAGGATTATGACCTGAAAATCCGCCAGGCAATTGCTGAAGGAGATCAAAAAGAGGCCATCTTACTCAGCCACACCTTAAAAGGTGCATCCGCCAGCCTCTGCGCTCACTCACTCAGCGAGGCAGCGATGATCGTTGAAACAACACTCAAAGACGGACAAACCCCGTCAGAGGCGGAGCTTTCGGCGCTATCCAATGCCTTGCAGGCCCTCTGCACTGAAATCCGGAGTCTGTTGGAAACGACAACCTTCGTGTAATCTCCCCGGCTCATCAATCATCTGTTGATGAGCCAGTTTTTACTGAGCTCCCCCGGATGGAAACGGAATCACCACCGAACATATGATCACACCCCAAAACAAATGATCACAATTTAAGAGCAAGAATGATTGATAAAATTGATCGAGCTACGAATACACTTCGGTTTCATTGTGTAAAATTTGCCTGATTAAGCGAGTTACCCGGGCTTTGAGATTGACATTTTCACTGAAAAATTCAATTATCGGGACATCAATTGTTCTACAGCGATCCATATGTTCATACCTGTTGGATCAGGTGCAGACGGATCCTGACAAGAGCGGTCAACTGGCTAAACTTAAAGCTTGCACAAACACAGCAAAGGTCGAGAGATATGAGCACGAAACTGGAACAACTGCGCGCACTCACTACTGTTGTTGCCGACACTGGCGACATCGATGCGATTAAGAAATATCAACCGCAAGACGCGACCACCAACCCTTCCCTGATCCTGAAAGCCGCAGAAATTGAACAGTACGCGCCTCTCATCGACGATGCCATTGCGTACGCAAAAGCGCAAAGCAACGACAAAGCTCAGCAAATCGAAGATGCTGGTGACAAGCTGGCTGTAAACATCGGTAAAGAAATCCTGAACGTCGTTCCTGGCCGTATCTCAACTGAAGTTGACGCTCGTCTGTCTTACGACACTGAAGCTAGCGTGGCAAAAGCACGTAAGCTGATCAAAATGTACAACGATGCCGGTATCAGCAACGAGCGCATCCTGATCAAACTGGCTTCTACCTGGGAAGGTATCCGTGCTGCTGAAGTTCTGGAAAAAGAAGGCATCAACTGTAACCTGACTCTGCTGTTCTCTTTCGCTCAGGCGCGTGCTTGTGCTGAAGCGGGTGTATTCCTGATTTCTCCTTTCGTTGGCCGCATCATGGACTGGTACAAAGCGAAAGAAGGCCGCGACTTTGAAGCTTCTGAAGATCCGGGCGTTCTGTCTGTTACCAAGATCTACAACTACTACAAAGCACTGGGCTACAACACCGTTGTGATGGGCGCAAGCTTCCGTAACACAGGTGAGATTCTGGAACTGGCTGGTTGTGACCGTCTGACCATCAGCCCGCAATTGCTGCAGGAGCTGTCCGAAGCACAAGGTGAGGTTGTCCAGAAACTTTCTGCTGAGGTTGCTTCTGAAGAGCGTCCGGCACCAATGACTCACGCTGAGTTCCTGTGGGATCACAACCAGGACCCAATGGCGATTGAGAAGCTGGCGGAAGGTATCCGTAACTTCGCGATCGACCAGGGCAAACTGGAAACCATGATCGAAGCGCGCCTGTAATCCAGCGCAGAATTTTGAGAGCAGCACAACGCTGCTCTCAGTCGTTTTATGACTAACTTGAATTGAGTAAGAAGAATATTATGGATCGTAAAGTACTTGCGAATGCTATCCGTGCCCTGAGCATGGACGGTGTACAACAGGCGAACTCCGGTCACCCGGGCGCACCGATGGGTATGGCGGATATCGCCGAAGTTCTGTGGCGTGACCACCTGAACCACAACCCGCAAAACCCGAACTGGGCTGACCGCGACCGTTTCGTACTGTCCAACGGCCACGGCTCCATGCTGATTTACTCCCTGCTGCACCTGAGCGGTTATGCGCTGTCCATTGACGACCTGAAAAACTTCCGTCAGCTGCATTCAAAAACACCGGGCCACCCGGAGTATGGCTACGCGCCGGGTATCGAAACCACCACGGGCCCGCTGGGTCAGGGCATCACCAATGCCGTGGGTATGGCGATTGCTGAAAAATCTCTGGCAGCTCAGTTTAACCGCGACGGCCACGACATCGTTGACCACTACACCTATGCGTTCCTGGGCGACGGCTGTCTGATGGAAGGTATCTCTCACGAAGCATGTTCTCTGGCCGGTACCCTGGGTCTGGGCAAACTGATCGCGTTCTGGGATGACAACGGCATTTCTATCGACGGTCACGTGGAAGGCTGGTTCTCTGACGACACACCAAAACGCTTTGAAGCGTACGGCTGGCACGTGATCCCTGCGGTTGACGGCCACGATGCTGCAGCAATCAACGCAGCGATTGAAGCAGCGAAAGCAGACCCTCGCCCAACGCTGATCTGTACCAAAACTATCATCGGTTTCGGTTCTCCGAACAAAGCCGGTTCTCACGACTGTCACGGTGCCCCGCTGGGTCACGACGAAATCGCAGCAGCCCGTGAATTCCTGGGCTGGCAGCATGGTCCGTTCGAAATCCCTGCTGACGTTTACGCAGAGTGGGATGCCAAAGAAGCAGGCGAAGCGAAAGAAGCAGCATGGAATGAAAAACTGGCTGCTTATGAAGCCGCTTACCCAGAACTGGCTGCAGAATTCAAACGTCGTGTAAACGGCGAACTGCCAGCACAATGGGAAGCAGAAGCAAGCAAGATCATTGCTGATCTGCAAGCCAACCCGGCGAACATCGCCTCCCGTAAAGCTTCTCAGAATGCGCTGGAAGCCTTCGGTCAGATCCTGCCTGAGTTCATGGGTGGTTCTGCGGACCTGGCACCTTCGAACCTGACCATGTGGTCTGGCTCGAAGTCGCTGACGGCTGATGACGCATCTGGTAACTACATCCACTACGGTGTGCGTGAGTTCGGGATGACGGCGATCATCAACGGTATCGCACTGCACGGTGGTTTCGTCCCTTACGGCGCAACCTTCCTGATGTTCATGGAATATGCCCGTAACGCGATGCGTATGGCTGCCCTGATGAAAGTTCAGAACATTCAGGTATACACCCACGACTCCATTGGTCTGGGTGAAGACGGCCCGACGCACCAGCCGGTTGAGCAGATTGCTTCTCTGCGCCTGACGCCAAACATGAGCACCTGGCGTCCGTGTGACCAGGTTGAATCAGCAATGGCGTGGAAACTGGCGATTGAGCGCAAAGATGCACCAACCGCGCTGATCTTCTCGCGTCAGAACCTGGCTCAGCAAGAGCGCAGCGAACAGCAGGTTGCTGATATCGCAAAAGGTGGTTACACCCTGAAAGACTGTGCAGGCAAACCTGAGCTGATCCTGATTGCCACCGGTTCTGAAGTTGAGCTGGCCGTGAACGCTGCCGCTGAACTGAGCACAGAAGGCAAGCAGGTTCGTGTTGTTTCAATGCCGTCTACCGACGCATTCGACAAGCAAGATGCGGCTTACCGTGAATCTGTGCTGCCATCTGACGTGACTGCCCGTATCGCCATTGAAGCCGGTATTGCCGACTTCTGGTACAAGTACGTCGGTTTCGACGGCCGCATCATCGGCATGACCAGCTTCGGTGAATCTGCACCGGCTGGCGAACTGTTCAAACTGTTCGGCTTCACCACTGAAAACGTGGTGAGCACGGCGAAAGAACTGCTGGCGTAATTCCGGACTTTTCGGACACCAGATCATAAACCCGGCCTTTGGCCGGGTTTTTTTATACCCTCGACACCGATCTGAAAATCTTCTCCTGCTATTTCCATCTCAATGCATCATTGAAATGTGCATCATTTGCAGAAGTGCTCGAATGCTCGTTGCTCTGATCCAGACCAAGATCGGCTCTGAGGTGTTCCGGCACCTCTTGTAAGGAACGGATGCATTGACGTTTCAACTGCCAGATCCGAAGTTTAGAAAATATTTTCTTAACTGATGTAACAACTTGCTGAACAGTCGGGAATACAGGATCATACATTGTCATCATCGCTTTACTGCCTGTGTTTATCAAAGTTATGATTAATTTTTATTCAGGACTGTATCTGGCTCAAACGATAGATTCTGACACTCAGTTAAGGAAAACTTATGCTAAAGCCAACAGACCCGCATAAACGCATGCCGCCTTTGCAAGGTTTGTATTATTTCTATCAGGCAGCACACTATGGCAGTTTCAAACTGGCGGCAGAAACCCTGCACGTCACTGCAGCAGCAATCAGCCAACAAATCAGACTTCTGGAAGACTGGCTCGGTACCCCCCTGTTCTATCGCCAGCACCGTAAAGTCGTTCTGACCCCTGAAGGGCAAATCCTGTTCGAACACACACAAAAAGGATTCCATCAGATCCAGAGTGGCGTCTGGCTGATCAACAACGACCCGGACCCGCAACGCATATCACTCTCCACATTGCCCTCATTTTCGCAGCATTGGCTGGTTCCGCGGATGACATCATTCAAAGCGGAGCACCCGGATATTTCAGTTCTGATTGAGTCCAAAACCGAGCTGGCCGATTTCGAGCAGTCTTCACTGGATCTGTGTATTCGCTATGGGGAAGGCTGTTACCCGAACCTGCATTGTCAATGGCTGATGGATGATCTGCTGTATCCGGTGTGCCACCCGCTCTATCAGGCACAGCACCAGATTTATTCCATCCATGATTTACAACGGGCTGATTTGATTGGCGATATCTGGCCGGATATCAACTGGGAACGCTGGCTGGCAACCGTAGGTGCCAAAGGCGGTTCAAGTTCGCTGGCATATGATGGCGTCAATTACGTTCTGGAAGGCGCGCTTTCCGTCCAGGGTGTCGCGCTGGCACGCCACAGTCTGGCACAACGCTATATTGAAGAAGGCACTCTGGTTCGCATTGGTAACATCGCGGTGAAACCCAATTTCAGTTACTACCTGTGTGCTCCGGAAGGTTATTTTAAGCGCGAGAAAGTCCAGATCTTCACTGACTGGATCCGCCAGCAAGCCGATAAATTTCAGCAATCGTTCCCAGCTGACCAGGAAATCCGGCAATTCAGTGACCAGATCATCAAGACAAAATAACGGGGGAGCGGATTGCACCGCAGCTCCCCCCGTCACTGTTTTATGAATTTGCCAGTGCCTGCTGAATGAGTTCAGCGACTGCCTCCGGAGCTGGCAGAGATGGGTGTCCCACCATACGCTGAAGCGACGCATCAAAGTTTTCGTGCCACACCGGCTCCACAACGTCGTAGCCATCTTCACGCAACTGGCTGACATTCCGTTGTACCGCTGGCTTGTTCCACATGACTGAGCCCATCACCGGTAAAAAGTAAACCGGAAAATCTGCTGCAAGAATCACAGTCGTCAAACGGTTGGTTGCCCCACCTCTGGCAGCCGTTGCCAGCGTATTTGCAGTTGCCGGCATCACCATCAGCACATCATGATCTGCAACGATGCGGGACGGTTTATCTGTCGGCCAGTCTCCCGGCCGCTCTCCGGCTACCACCCGGTCACAATACAGCGCCATACTGGAAGCCGGAATGAATGTCTCCGCTGTGGGGGTCATGAGCACAGTCAGTTCGCAGTCGATCGTGCTTTTAATCATTTGCAGGTATCTTGGCAACAGCATGATATCCACTGAGCCAGACGCGCCAATCAATACTCTTGGCTTCGATGTTTGTTGCTGCTTTTCCATCATTCAGTCCTTTTAGCCATTTTATATTCCCAATCCCGGAAATTGCTGTTCGACGCAGCGCACCCTGTAGCTGGTTTGTTCAGGTCAACAAAGTATCGAGTGCCGTCATGACATGAAACGGCTGCCGCCCCTGCCTGTCTCTCGGATATCCCAGAGACACTTCCACGTGGGGAATACCATCAATCAGGGTCGAGCCCTGTAAATGCAAATGCCCGTACACCACCAGACAAACCGGAAATCGTGTCAGCCAGTGCTCTACCCGCCGGGTACCACACCAAATCGCAAACTCCTGCGGCTGTAATGCCTGGGTCAGACGTTGCACCATGGGAAAGTGATTCACCAGGATCAGGGGATAGTCTCTGCTTAACGCACTCAAACGCGCTTCGGTGAACTGCACACGTGCATCACACCAGCCCGATATATCCGGGAAAGGGTAAGATTTCAGAAAGTATTCATCCGCACAGACCACACCGGCACGCCGCGCTCTTTCGAGGCTTTGTTGCGGTGTAAAATCTGCCGGATGACGAAATGAGTAGTCATACAATACAAAAAGAGGTGCAATCAAAAACGACTGGCCGCCGGCGGTGGTATAGACCGGATACTCATCTTCCGGAGTCAGTACACCGTAACGGTGACAGATTTCCACCAGCTGGCGGTATCGTAATTCACCCGGAAGCGCCATCGGCTCCCGGGCAGTACACCAGAGTTCATGGTTCCCGGGTACCCAAACCACCCGGTAAAACTGTGCTGCCAGCGTGCGGATCGCCCACTCAAACTCGGACAGATCATCTGCGACATCCCCGGCCAGAATCAGCCAGTCTGACGTGTTGTCAGCACGGACAGATTCAATGATCCGTTTATTTTCAGGATGAGACACATGCAAGTCACTGGCAGCCATCAGCATCAGAGAAACTCCAGATCTTACAGGGTGCCCGGAGGCGCTTCGCCCCAGCCCCAACGCGGCACTGTATCGCGCTTCGATGGTTTTGCCCCCGGTTGCGAGTTGGCCATCGCTCTTCGGGAGCCCCATTCAATGTAAGCCATAAAGGCCGACCGGAATTCTGGATCGCCAGGCAGTTCCACCTCATCGGCACTTTGCATCATCAGCGCAATCCAGCGGTCCCGCTGTTCAGACTGGATCGAACGGCCCCGATGCTTCTTGAGCATATGTTTAAAGCCCCCTCTCTCATTGGTATAGAGCGGCTCACCACCGAACACCTCTTCAAACCACATGGCAACGTGCACGTGATGATCAGGCGGCATATGCTCAAACAAAGGCTGAAGCAAAGGGTCTTGCTCAACTTTGGCGTAAAAGACCTTAAGTAAGTTACGAATGGCTTCACGCCCGCCCATCCACTCCAACAGTGTTGGCGGCTGAGGCTGATTCACCTGTTCTTTCTCAGTTACTTCTGTCGCTGTGTCCATTTCAATGTCCTTATTCATGTTTATCCCAGCTCCAATGATGCAATACACCACACCTGATGTTCCTGTTCCTGAGGCGGCTCACCAATGTACATCCGCTGTGTCTGAAACACCGATTCAAAACCATATTGTTCAGCCAGACGAAGGAGTGTCCGATCAGCCTTTTCAGGGACATCCATTGCAACCTGACCACCCGGAGAAACCACGGATAATGCCGCTTGCAACAGTGGCTCAACCAGATCCGGAGAGTTCGCCAGCAACGGACCAATGCGATAGCCATCCTGTGACTGACGCACACCGATAACCCCTTGGATCTCGCCACTGTGACGGATCAGGAATCCATGTCGTGTTTCTCCGGTAAACCAGCGCTTCAGCAATGCGCCCCGGTTCACTCCGGTGCAGCTGGTATCGAATGCCACGATGTCGTCTGCATCTGAGGCATGCACCGGTTCAATTCCTTCCGGACACGGGTAATCCTGATGCACCATACCAACCATGCGCTCAGTATTCCGGTAACCGACAAAGCCCAGTTTGGCGTAGTTTTCGACCTGATTCAGGATTCCGTCCAGACCTGTCACCCGGTCACCACCATGACGAAGCGCACTCAGGCAGAGTCTCAGGCCATGGCCCTGTCCGCGGAACTTCGGCGGAACCAGATAATGTCCGACAAAACAAAAACTTGAGGAAAAGTTCACAACTGAAATTGCCGCCACAGGCTCATCATCGAGATAGGCAATGAAAAACCCTTGCGGATCAACCTCAAAGAACACATCCGCATCGCCGATGCCCATGTCCCAGCCTTCATTACCAGCCCATTCCAGCACGGTTTGCCATTGCGTCAGATCCGCATTCTCGATACGCCATGCACTCAATACTTCCTGTTCATTTGTAACAATATCCATCTTTTCCTCTCTAAAGCCCCATGGATTTACTGATAACTTCCAGCATGATTTCACTGGTGCCACCGTAAATTTTCTGAACCCTGCTGTTGACCCATAACTTACCAATGGATGAATCGCTCAGATATGCGCTGCCGCCGTGCAGCTGCAGACATTCATCTGCGACTTTATTCTGGACTTCCGTTGCCCACCACTTCAGGCGTGCAGCATCCTCCAGTTTCAGCGCACCGGCATTAAACTGTTCAATCGCCTCATTCAGATAACTGCGGGTTACTTTGATTTGCGTATCCAGCTGCGCCAGTAAAAAGCGGTTGTACTGGAAGGAGCCGATCGGCTGACCAAACGCCTTGCGGTGTTTCACATAGGCCAGCGTTTCAGCCATCATGGCTTCCGCACTGGTAATCGCGACAGTACTGATACTGAGCCGCTCACGCGTCATGGCAGTCATAAAGTAATAACTCCCCAGGTTCTCGCGGCCGAGCAAGTTGCTTTTCGGTACAACACAGTGATCAAAATATAAATCAGCCGTATCACTGGCATGCCAGCCCAGCTTTTTCAGGGCCGGCCCCCGGGTAAATCCGGGCATGTCTCTTTCGACGATAATCAGACTGATCCCCTGCCCACGCGCACCGGCATCCGTTTTCACCGCAACGACAAAAAGATCCGCATTCACGCCATTGGTGATAAACGCTTTGCCGCCATTGAGGATATAGTGGTCGCCCTCTGAAATGGCCTGCGTGGTGAGTCCCGTTGAATCAGAACCGCCACCGGGTTCTGTAATTGCAATAGCTGCTATGCGTCTGCCACTGCACAGATCCGGCAGCCAGCGCTGCTTTTGTTCCTCTGTTCCCAACAGGTTGATGTAACTGGCAATCACATCATTGTGCGAAATGACAATCGGTGCCGTCATGCCAACCGCGATCATCTCCTCCGTCAGCGCCAGCGCATACCGGTAATCAGGTTTATCCTGACCGCCGAGCTCCGGACTCACCCCCATACCCAGCAAACCATGTGCCCCCATCGTGAGCCAGAAATCCCGGTCCACCAGTCCCTGAGCTTCCCAGGCTGCTAATTTGGGTTTTGCATGATGCTCAAAACACTCCCGGCAAGACAGCCGAAAACGCGCTAGTTCCTCTGTAATCGTACTCACTGAAACACACTCCAACTGTCCATTCTGTTTTCTTGTTCGAGCCGGTCAGACTCATCAGCTTCCATGGCCTGCCGGATCACCGGCCAATGCTGGTAAACCGCGAAATGATCGCCATTCAGCCTGATCAGGGACGTACCGCCTGTGGTATGGCGCTGCCACGCCTGAATCGTCTCTTCAGGTACATGCGGATCGTCCGAGGCGGAAACCAGTACCAGCGGCTGCGCGACCCGCATCTCTTTCAGTTGCAGAAACTGACTGCGGATCTGAAAGTCTGTCCGTATCTGACCGACAAAGCGTTTTGCCAGAACCGGCTCGTTCAGCACGGTGTCCGGCGTCCCCTGATCCGCACGCATTTTTTGCAACAGAGATTCATCAGACCATAAATGCAGATCGTCATAGGGCTGTTCGCTGGGTGGGACCGATCCGGACACAACGCTGAATGCCGGATGCATGCCGTACTTTTCAGACAGAACCCTAGTCACCACCACACTCAGCACACCGCCAAAACTGTGGCCAAATGTTGCCCAGCCATGAATGCCCTGCTGCTGTTTCAGTCTGAAATCCCTGAATATTGTGTCGGCCAGTTGCCCGGCCAGCACTTCCAGATTGCTGACCTCCGGCTCCCGGGCCAGCACGCCTCGTCCCGGCATTTCAACCGGCTGCAGCAAGGTCGTGCCTTCCGCTTCATGTTGTTTGCAGAACGGACGATAAACAGAAGCACTCGCACCGGCATGCGGGAAGGCATAAATCACCCGTGTTTTATGCGATGTCATCGAGGCCTCCTGTTTTCAGGGCATGAGCGATGCGCTCTGCGAGCATAATCGTGGTCAGGTTGGTTGGCATTGAAGGGATCAACGGAAACAGCGAGGCATCGGCTACGGTCAGACCCGAAACGCCATACACCCGGCCATCTTCGGCCGCAGCGCAGTTCGGATCGCCCTCGGGTCCCATCCTGACCGTACCTGAGGCGTGCCAGCCCGGATTCAGCATATTTTTCACCGCGCTGTGCATCACCCGGTCATTTCCGATCATGGCTTCAGACCAGAACTGGACCCCGTCAAGAAACGAGGCGACCTGAGGGGCATGTAGTGCTTGCCATAACTGCCGGACAGCACCCACCATCCTGGCTATGTCATCATCATTTTCCCGCAACGGCAGGTGGATAGACGGCAGCACCTCTGCTTCGCGACTGGTAATAAAGACTTGTCCCCGGGCAGCCGGTTGCATCAGCATCGCGGAAGCACCAACCAGCATCGGATAATCGACGCGGTTTCTGAACTTCGGCACGGTGCTGCTTTCCACATTGTTAAGCAATCCGATCTGGACATCACTTTCTGCATCTACTACGCCGCTGGCAATCCGGGCAGCGATCTGTCGCCAGGGCAGCCCGGGACGGCAGATACCGGTTTTAGGCAACGCCCACAACACGAGCGAAGCATGATCCTGCAAGTTTCTGCCCACCGCAGGACTCGCCACACGAACCGGAATACCCAGCGCCTGCAAGTGCTCAGGATCACCGATCCCGGAACGCTGAAGCAGTGCCGGGGAGCCAATAGCCCCCGCGGCAACAACGACTTCACCTGAGTCAAAGGAAAGCGAACGCCCCTGCCGGATAACGTCAACACCGACCACGGTCTGTTCGTCAAACCGGATACCGGACACCAGCACTTCGGTCAGCACGGTCAGATTGGGGCGGTCCATCACAGGCATCAGATATGACTGGCACACATCTACCCGACGAGACAGCTGCGTTACATTGGCAGGGACCAGACCGACCGCCGGTGCTTCACCTTCATTCAGATCTGCTGCATAAGGAATACCGAGATCCTGACAAGCCTGAGAAAACGCTGCATCCAGCGGATGCAGGCTTTCCGCCGCCGGGCGACGCAACACCATCGGCCCGGCATCGCCGTGCTGCGGACAGTCCGGAAAATCAATGTCGGTTTCTGATCGGCAATACCAGGGCAGTACTTTGTCCCAGGTCCACTGCGTGCACCCCATCTCAGCCCATGCGGCGAAATCTCGGGGAAAAGTCCGCAGTGCTACGGCACCGTTCACAGCCGATGATCCGCCCATCACCTTGCCCACCCGGTAGTCGAAATACTGAGGGCGTGTCTCCTGCACCGGATTTTCAGCGACCTGACGGATGACCTCGCTGGCTGGCGTATATTCCCCTTTCAGCCGGGCCTGGTAATGCCAGTTATAATTTTCCAGAACCAGGCGGGATGCATCATTCAGCGGACTGTCCGGCAAATGTGTATCGGATGCCGGCCCGGCTTCGAGTAATAACACCTGCTTGGAATTGTCTTCTGAGAGCCGGGCTGCCAGCACACAGCCAGCCGCCCCGCCTCCGACCACGATGTAATCAAACCGGCCCTGCGCCAGTGCGTTCTGTTCTTCTGAGCTCATCACAGGCTGACTCCGTCCGGTTGTTTCATCGACTCGATGATTTGCGCGAACTGACGGATGCTGGTGTTCATGAAGAGTCCTTCAATCAGATCCTGCTCCTGAACCGCGGTCACATGAAACGCTTCACGAAGAGTACTCAGCAATGCAACGGCAATCAGAGAATCGCCTCCAACGTCAAAGAAACCGGCGTTAACATCCACATCGTCATGCTGAAGCAGTTCACGCCATAAGCTGAGCAGGCGTTGTTCAGTCTCTGACACCGGCGCAGCATCTTCTCCGGCAGCTAGCGCAGTTTCCTCAGGCCAGGGGGCCGGCAATGCTTTGCGGTCAATTTTGCCATTGCCAGTCAGAGGCATATGTGGAAGCACAATGAAGTAAGTCGGCGACATGTAAGGCGGCAACGATTGACGTACCTGATCCCGGCAACGCTGCTGAATGATGTCCTGATCGATATGTGTTGCCTGCTCATGCAGCACCAGGTACGCAACCAACTGGCGCTGGCCGGAATGCGGGTGAGCGGGCGCATCAATCACCACATGACTGATTTCATCCAGCTTGAGTAAGGCATACTCAACCTCTCCCAGCTCAACCCGGTAGCCATTGATTTTGACCTGGTTATCATCCCGGCCGAGAATCTCAATCAGGCCATCAGAAATATACCGGCCTAAATCACCTGTTTTGTAAAGCCGCTCACCCGTTTGAGGATGCACAAAAAAGCGTTGTGCCGTTTTTTCCGGATCGGCCAGGTAACCTTGCGCCACTCCGTCACCCGCAATGTATAACTCACCAATCACCCACTTCGGACAAGACTCAAGCCACGAATTCAGGACATGAAAACGCTGGTTAGCCAGTGGTTTGCCATAAGGAATACTGACCCAATGTTTTTCTACCTGCTCAATGGGATAGCATATCGACCAGATGGAACCTTCTGTTGCGCCGCCAAGGCTAATCACCTTCGCTTCTGGCAACGCACCGCGGATCCCATCCGGCAAATCAACCGGAATCCAGTCACCACTCATCAGGATCAGTCTGAGCGAACTGTTTGCCAGATGCTCACTGGCGCGGTCGACCATCACCTTGACTGGTGCAGGCACACTATTCCAAATGGTCACCCCATGTCGGATGAGCGTCTCGCACCAGACTTTCGGATCATTACTGGCATCGGCCTCCTGAAATACCAGACGGCCGCCTGCACCCAGCACACCAAAATAGTCGTAGACCGACAGATCAAATCCTGCCGGTGCAATAGACAGCACCGCGTCATCCGCAGTGACATGAAAACGTCTGTTGATGTCCTCAACCGTATTGGCCGCATTTCGGTGCGATATCATGACTCCCTTCGGTTCACCTGTTGAACCGGAGGTGAAAATCACGTAAGCCAAATCATCCAGTTTTTGCACCGAGCTGAGCGGTTCTGCAGATTCAGCCTGAGCCGGTAAATGATCCAGATTGACCCTCAGAAATGGCTGATATTCCTCAGGATCAGCGAAGGTCGTCGTATCCGTCACGACAGCCTTTGCCTGACAACGTTGCAGCAGGTGCAGACGACGTTCCCGGGGCAGAGCCGGATCAATCGACACATAAGCAGCCCCGGCCTGTAAGATTCCCAGAAGTCCGACAATCAAATCTGGACCCTGTGGCAAGGAAGCGGCAATCAAATCGCCCGCTTCGATCCGGGCCGATGCTCTTAATTGCTGCGCTAAGCGGGTCGACTGTGAAACCAGCTGGCCGAAAGTCAGACGGGTGTTCCCCTGTTCTATTGCAATTGCATCCGGGCGACTCGCCGCAGCTTCCAAAATCATGTCGTGCAGCAAGCGGGGGGTAAAATCAACTACAGTCTGATTGGCCGCCTGACGTTCTGCCGCGTCTGATTCAGGTAAATCGACAACGGAGCCGGTTTGCTGCCAGAGTGACGGTTCACTGACCATTTTTTCCAGTAAGTTGACGTAAGCAGTTAACATGTCTTCAATCAGATGATTGGGGAACAGACCGTCGACATAATTAAAGTGAATCCCCAAGCCTTCCGGTTGAAGATCGATTTGGTTTTCCAGCCAGATCTGCGGCGTTTGATTGCTGGCATAGGCCTGCTTGCTATTGGGACCACACCAGTCAGACACCCATTCTTCCAGCTCTGAAGTCAGGGTATTACTGAAAACCACAGGCATCGACACAGCACGGTTTTCCTGTTTACGGCTGGTCAGTTCACGTAAGACCTGAATTCCGTTAAAAGTGCCGTGCAAACGTCCCTGGTACAGGGTGGTTTGCAACTGCAATAAACGCTGCTCAACCGTGCTTTCCTGATGACCTGCAACTGGCAGCAATTGCGGCTGAAGAAAATTCCCCACGGTCAGCTCAATGCCTTCCTCAAAAGGCCTGCGCATCAATTGCGTCAGCGTCAGTGTAAATTCCTGACGTTTAGACCACTGGCGGATCACTTCTGTATAACACCCAAGCAAAACCGACTCTGCTGTCAGGCCATGCTGATCTGCAACGGTTCGGAGTGCGCTTAAAATATGATTTGGAATCAGTCTGGACAGACGTTTAATTGAGGGTGATTCAATTTGTTGCGGAGATATTTTCTGTGGTAGTTCTGGAGCCGGGGGAAGATTTTCAATTTGCTCCAGCCAGT
The DNA here is from genome assembly GCF_054600795.1 of Photobacterium sp. R1. NCBI lineage: Bacteria > Pseudomonadati > Pseudomonadota > Gammaproteobacteria > Vibrionales > Vibrionaceae > Photobacterium > Photobacterium sp. R1. Next base: position 258,288 of record NZ_BAAHZP010000003.1, on the reverse strand, counting down.
ATTGCTGGTCCTCCCGGCCTTGCGGCTCTCCCTGGAGTACACGCTCTGCCGCAATATATTCCAGAAAATCAGGTAATCTGGACAGTGGGGTCTGGGCCTGCTGCAGATATTCACGCCACATGTCTTTCAAGACCAAGCGTACGCTGATCAAATCAAGAAACATCAGGTCAAAATGAAAATGCAGGCGCCAGTTGCTCTCTGACATTCGGGTCACCCGAACTTCAAAGGCTGGGATTTCGTCCAGTGGAAGTAACTGTTTTTCCATTTCATGACGCAGAGTCGCGAGAAAGCCAGCTTGTTCAGTTGGCTCCCAGGCAGAAATATCTTTTGTTTTAATGCTGTATAAAGTGCCAGCCGGAAAAACTTTCTGGTTACCGCCAGCGACAGTCACCGCTCTGAGCATGCTGTGCCGTGAAATCACTTGATTGACTGCGTGTTTAAAACGGCTTAAATCCAGCGCTTCAATATCCAGTTCAAGATAATAGCTACTGGATAATCCCCCGAGTTCCAATCCGGTATTTCTGCCGATCAGATACGCATACTGAATATCTGTCAGCGGTTGTTCCTCCCCTTCGGCAAGGGGGATCTTTTCAGAAAATGGGGCGTGTAAAGGCAGGTTTCCGAGGTATAGTGCGTCGAGGTGTTCATCTGATTGCCAGTCAATCAGTGACTTTTGCTCAGTGTTCTGGAATCCCAACTTTCCATGTTTTTTGACTATCTGTGTGCCAACGTGATCAAGGTTCATAGTGGGTCATGTGTCCTTCGTTCGTTTGTATAAAGTCTGCGTTTCGAAAAATTATTGGTATGTAGAAACGCAAATTAAATGCACTCGATTGCTATGCAACTAGAGCGCACGTTACAAACTAGAAGAAAAAGAACCACTCAATAAAGAAATCAATTGATTAATTTATGCTTTATTTGAATTCACTGGAGCCATATCAATTCCTCATAGAAATAATGCTGTCTATCTATAGCAAAATATTGCTTCCCGTCACATTTATCAGGCCTCGCCAGCGACTGCAGTCTCCATTCGCTGGAACTTGCGCCGTGTCAGAAACCATGCCAACCCGGCAGCAAACAGATAAACGCCTGCCGCAGTGCCAAAAGCCAGCCCATATCCGCTCACGACATCAGGGGCAAATCCTGCGACAGCCATCAGAGATGCCAGACCAAATGTCGGGCCTAACTCCATAGAGGTATTCATCACTCCTCCGGCCAGACCGGCTTGTTGCTGGGGAACATGCATTGTCGACAGAACAGCAGAACCAGCGAACATCATTGAAGTGCCAATTGTCAGTGTCACAATGCCAGGCAACAGTCCTGAGGTATACATCACCTGCAGATGAATTCCTGAAAGCAGCGTCAAGCCCGCGGCACCAATCAAAAGCCCGCAGATAGTTACTTTCAGTGGCCCCAAGCGGCTCACAATATTACTGGCTGCTCGATTCATCAGCAGCAGCGTGAGGGTATAGGGGACAAAAGCACCAGCAGTTTCGAGCGGAGTCCAGTTTTGCTGTATCTGAAGAAACAGAGACAACAAGAAAGTAACCAGTCCCATACTGGCCGAAGCCAGAAGAATACCGATCAACCCGACAATGCGGTAAGGTTCACGAACAAAACCCGGCGGCAGAAGAGGCGCTTTGACACGTCGTTCCACCCAAAAAAACAAACTGAGCAGGCAGACACCAGAGATAAGCGGCCCGAGGACCATCGCTGAAGACCATCCAAACTCTCCGCTGGCGATCAACCCATAACTTCCAAGTGCAATACCCAGGGTTGCAAGCAGAGCACCGATGAGATCAAGCCCGGATTCCTGAGGAAGAGATTGCGCGTTATCCTTCGGCAAGAGCCACGCAACGGCTGCCAAGCCAATCAGAGCAACCAGCACAGGTGCGACAAACATCCATCGCCATGAAACCCAGGTCGTCACCACGCCAGATGCAAGAAAGCCTACACCTCCCCCAAGAACGGATACGCCCCCCCAGGTTGCCATGGCACGCATGAAATCACCTGGCAGAGGAAACAAAGTCCGTAAAACAGCCACAGCTGCCGGTGCTGTCATCGCTGCACCGGCACCCTGCAGAAACCGCATGACAACCATCATGGAAAAATTCGAAGAGAAAGCTGCACCAGCAGACGCCAGGCCGAAGATACAAAGTCCGATGGTCAGAAGTTTTCTGCCGCCAAACCTGTCTGTTAATCGTCCGCCGAATAACAGCAGTCCGCTGAACGATAAACCATATGCGGTGCTGACCAACAGCAAATCAGCTGCGTTCAGCCCAAACTCCACACCAATATCCGGTAAAGGAATTCCTATCATGACAATGGTAAAAATCAGTGTTGCCTGCACCACAGCGAGCAAGGTAAAGGCAAGCTTGAACTGTGGTTTTACTTCAGCAGATGTTGTCTGCACTTTCTGTTCCCCCATTTCGGTCATGACAGGATCCTTAAGATAAAAAGCCAACTGACATTGTTATATTTTAAAATTATTATTCAATTGAATCATTGAATGTTGCATAGCATAGGTGAGTAATCTCATATCTGTCAACATGAAAATGATTCAAAAAATGGGGAGAGACAAACTGGACGAAATATCTTGAGAACTTCCCCCTGCAACGACTCAGAGCTGATGGCTGAGTGAAAAATCAATTCACGCTCTGTCAACCGGATAACCCGCGGCTTTCCATTCCGGAACCCCTTCATTGAAGCGCCTGGCTGACAAACCTTTTTCTCTGAGCGCGGCGACAGCCTTGACAGACAGGGAACAGTAAGGCCCACGGCAATAAGCAACGATATCCTGCTCTTCCGGCAACTCAGACAAGCGCTTTTCCAGCTCCGGCAGCGGAATATTAACAGCGCCCGGCAGATGACCCTGAGCAAATTCCTCTTCAGGACGGACATCCAGCAAAGTCACACTGTTTTCATGCATCCGGCTTAAGAGCTCTTCACGCGATATTGCTTCCGCATCTTTCTGATCATTTAAGGTGCTCACCACTAGCTTTTTGATTTCAGAGTGATTGAACTCTGCGAATTGTCGCAATGCAATCAATAACTCCACGATGGGGGCATCCCCCAGACGATAGAAAACGTGTTTTCCTTCCCGTCGTGTTTGCACATATCCGTTCCGCTTGAGTTGCTGCAGATGCTGAGAAGCATTGGCTACCGTCAGCTCAGCAAGCTCCGCCAGCTTTTCTACCGGTTTCTCCCCCTGAGCGATATGCTCCAGCAATATCAGCCGGTGTGCATTACCCAGGGGCCGTGCAAGATCTGCCAACTCTGCGTAAATATGATATTGATTGTTTATCATTGACATAAAAATAGTTCTGCCTCATCATTCAATCGATTTATTGAATTATATATCTTTATCAGTGAATTGGTATGGTACGTGCCTCATTTGCTGACATTTTTATAGTTATACCAAATACATACCAGCCTGAGAGTAATAAAGGAGAAACTGTATGGAACCAGGCTTCATCATTCACGCTGTTTTACTGGGAATCGGCGCCACCCTGGTCATGGACTTGTGGGCCTTATTCCTGAAAGTCTGCTTTAACATTCCATCTCTGAATTACGCCATGGTCGGTCGCTGGATCGGACATTTACCTAAAGGACAATTCACCCATCCAAATATCGGAAAAGCTGCGCCTGTTACCGGTGAAGCCGTCATTGGCTGGACAGCCCACTATCTGATTGGGATTGCCTTTGCGTTTGTATTGCTGTGGGGATGGGGACTGGAATGGACAGCTTCGCCAACCCTGTTACCTGCACTGATTGTTGGTATCGTGACCGTGGCAGCGCCGTTTTTCATCTTACAGCCAGGCATGGGAGCCGGCGTGGCCGCGTCAAAAACACCCCAACCGAATACCGCCAGATTCCGAAGCCTGCTGGCTCATACCTCCTATGGCGTCGGACTTTATCTGACCGCATTGGTGCTTCCCCTTTAAGCAGTGTTCTGTTTATCCCCCTTGAAGCACAAAGCCCCTGGCCAACGTCAGGGGCTTTACTTTATTGGAGCACTTTTGGCGTCCCGTTAAGGTGTGACAATACCAAAGTCACTTCTGAAGGTATCGAAGATTGCCATGAAATCCGCAAATTTCTGACCATCATTCACTTTCAGCTTTCCAGCTTTTATTTGTGATTCCAGTGATGCTTTGCGTGTCAGTAAATCCACCATGTCAGATTTTTCGATAACCAATGTAATATCCGGGTTTTCCAGCTGGCGATCCTGATACGTTTTCAACACGGCGTTTGATAACAGCATTGAATACTCCCCTGACCTTGAATCCGTGTCGCCTGTCACTTTCAGGTTTATCGTGAAGGTTTTACCTGCCGCCTTTTCCGGATTCACCCGCACGGTCATTGCTTCCAGCACAGAACTTACAGGCATGTTTTTCGCAATTGCTGTCGTATCCGGCGTTGGTGCAGACTTGAAACCTTCACGCAATTCCTTCGCACCAATCAGATAATAATTGCGCCAAGGTCCTGACTCAGCCTGATAACCCAATTGTTCCATCGCATCTGCTTCCAGGTAACGCGCTTCTTTATGGGTTGGATCGGCAAACACCACATGATTCAACAGCGTAACTGCCCATCGATATTCACCGTTTTCGACAGCTTTCTTCGCGATTTCAATTACCTGTCCGGCACCTCCCATTGCCTCAACATACTTCGCCCCCGCATCCTCTGGCGGCAGCGGATTCAGGTTCGCCGGGTTACCATCCCACCATGCTCCAAAGTAAAAGTCGTACGTCGCTCGTGCGTTGTGCGATACCGATCCGTAATAGCCACGGTTAAACCACGCTTTATCCAGAGATTCCGGCAATTGAATTTTTGATGAAATTTCATTTGGGGTATAACCCATATTTGCAAGCCGCAGCGTCTGATCATGGACGTATTTGTACATATCCCGGGTTTTCTCAAGCTGATCTTTAATTTTCGCCTGCCCCCAGGTCGGCCAGTGGTGTGAAGCAATCATGGTATCGGCTTTATCGCCATACAGGTGAATGGTCTCATCCACATATGCAGCCCATTTACTGGCGTCACGGGTTTGCGCCCCCCGTAATGTAGAAATATTGTGGATGGTATGCGTCATCACCTCAGATGCCAGCAAGGTTTTATACTTCGGCATATAAGCCATAAATTCTGCCGGGGCTTCAGACCCGTTCGCCATCTGGAAATCAAACTCAATACCGTCAATCCGGTGTTTTTCACCGGTCTTATGAATCAGTAAAGTGGGTTCTACAATTCCCGGTATACCTGTCGACGTTGTCTTACCCAATCCGGCATCCACCAAGCCTCTTGGTCCGCGTTCAGCCAGGTTTCCATACATGAAACTTGCACGTCGCGACATCAGATTTCCGGCCAGAACATTCTCTGAAATGGCATGTTCAAAGAAACCTTCCGGGGCAACCACTTCAACCTGCCCATTCTGATACGCGTCTTTCGTCGTCACGCCCCAGATACCACCGAAGTGGTCAATGTGAGAGTGTGTGAACACGACTGCAGTCACGGGCAGGTTCTCGACGTATTGATTCAACAGCGCCAGGCCAGCCCGTGCAGTTTCCTCAGAAATTAATGGGTCGACCACAATCCAGCCTTTTTCACCCCGGATGAAAGACATGACTGATAAGTCAAATCCCCGGATCAGATAAATACCTTCCGTGACCTGAAACAACCCAACTTTATTGTTCAGTTGGGCCATGCGGAGCAACGAGGGATTAATGGTATCCATCTGTTGCTTCGAATTCACAAACTGAAAAGCATCAAAATCCCAGACAACTTGACCATCTTTGTCCTGAATCGTTTGATAGGGCCAGGTTGCAATGAAGCCTCTGCTGGCAGAATTGAAGTCCTCACGGTCTTCAAAATTCAGGTATTGACGCAATGCATCATTTTTTTCAATGGTAAAAGCACTGGCAGGTTTACTTTCGGGAGTAATTTCCATGGACGCGAATACAGATTGTGACACCAGCGCAATGGATAGAAATACGACAGACTTCCTGAACTTCATCAATTAAACCTCTTCTTGCAACAGCCCAAACATTCATTATTTCTATGTTTTCAGCCGCAGCATTTTTTGACCGAATATAAAATTCAAAAACAGTGAATCAACGTCAGAGATACCGCAGACAAGTTGACGCTCTTTGACAGTGTGTTTAGTCTATCGGCTTCGCATTGAACCGTCGGAAAGGTGCTGTTGAAAGAATGGAAAGTGGTGTCGATTTAAATTTACTGCGCACTTTAGTGATCGTCTGCGAATCGAAGAACCTCAAACTCGCCGCGGTGAGACTGGGCGTGACTGAAAGCGCTGTCAGTAAGCAGCTGTCACGTCTGAGTGAACAATTGAACGAAGTGTTGTTCGAGCGAACACCAAATGGTCTTGAACCCACCGCTTACACACGATTGCTGTTACCTGACATTCAATCTGCACTCAAAAGTATTCAGACTGCACTGAACAAAAAGACGTTTGACCCCAGACAATTCCAAGGCACGCTGACAATCGCTTTGCCATTAATCACGCTCGATAAATTTGGCAAACAACTCTTTCAAACCCTCAAGCAGGCTTTACCGCAAAGTAAAATTATTCTTTCTACCTGGAATTCGACAACCCTCTCATCCATCATCAATGGTGAAATAATAATGGGCGTTCACTTTTGGAATTCAGATATTCCGGGCGAAATTCATCTCAGAAATATCACAGATGATGAGTTTGTGGTTGCCATTGCGAAAAGTCATGCCGCATCAGATTTTAATGAAGTGAAAACCTGGCCATTTATTATGTTACGCAGCAGCGGCTGGAATGATCACCATTCTCCCTATTACGAAAAATTCGTCAATTTAGGCACTACCTTTAATTTTGAATACCAACTTGATAGCCCGCAACTTGCATATCAATTTATGAGCAAAGAAAAAGTGGCCATGCTGACGACGCTGAAGAATATGCCTGGTGACCTGAAGCGCATTCCGACACCGGACGCATCCCGGTTGCAGGTCAAATTATCGAGTTACACCACACTGGCCAATCGCTCCAATCCGTTAAACCTTTTCCTCCATAAAAAATTAGTTGAAGTGTTTTCATCCAAATCAAAAGGCCCGGCATCACATCGATAAGCCGGGCGCAGCGTATTCGCTGAAACAGCTAGTGTTAAGCCAGTTTAAACCGGTGAATCATCTTCATCAGATCCGATGAAACATGGATCAGTTCATCGCTGGCCTGTGCCATCTGATTCGACTCTGATGCAACCGACAGCGACATATCTTTCAGACTGACAACATTGCTGTTGATGTCGTTCAGTGTCAGCGTCTGCTGCTCGGTTGCCGTTGCGATATGCTGATTCATGGCCTGAATGGTCTGCACTTCACCATTAATCACATTCAACGCCTCACCGGCATCTTCAGAGATTTTGGAAGCATTTTTTGCTTTTTCCGTCCCGGTTTCCATCACTTTCACGGCATTTCCAGCACCAAGCTGTAACTGCTCGACAATCTTCTGAATTTCCAGCGTCGATTCCTGTGTCCTTTGCGACAATGTCCGCACTTCATCGGCCACCACAGCAAAGCCTCGCCCTGCTTCACCGGCCCGGGCAGCTTCAATCGCTGCGTTCAGTGCCAGCAGGTTAGTCTGTTCGGCAATGCCCCGGATCACTTCCAGCACGGTATCCACATTCCGGCTGTCTGCTGCCAGCTGTTCAACCACCTGACTGGCCTGATCAATATTCTCAGCCAGCGCGTTGGCTTCCTCGACATTCTTATCGACAATCAGTTTTCCGCTTTTGGTCCCTTTCGCAGCAGACAAACTGGCATCATTGGCTTCAACCGTACGTCGACTGACTTCTTCAACAGTCGCCAGCATCTCCGTCATGGCCGCTGCCAGCTGCTCCACATCATTTTGCTGCTGGTTCAGATTGCTGTCCACGGTGTGAATCGATGAGGACACCTGATTCGCAGCCGCTGCAACCTGAGAACCGGCCGTATTGATCTGCAGCATGATCCCCTGTACCGAAGCCACAAACTGATTAAAGTACCGGGATAAAACGGACAGCTCATCAGCACCTTGCTCATTCAGACGCTGGGTCAGATCGCCTTCCCCCCGGGAGAGCGCCTGCATCGCGGCAACGGTCTGCTTCAGCGGCGAAGTGATAGAACGGATAATCAATGCAATCAGCGCAGACAGTACCAGTAACATCCCGCCGGCATTCATCATTGACATCATTTCAGCCTGGCGGATATCTTCCTGCAACGCGACCATATTCATCCCGCTGCCCACCAGCCATTGCCAGGGCACAAATTGCACCGCGTAGCTCGTTTTAGGCTCCAGAACCGTTTTATCCCTGGCGGAAGGCCACTCATAATCAACGAAACCACCGCCCTGCTTCGCTTTCTCATAGAGTTGCTGCACAAAATACACCCCGGCACCATCTTTCAGGTTCAGCGTATTTTTACCAATGAGCGCCTGCACGCCACTGACGAGCTGCACCCCTTGGTTATCCCCCACAAACACATAGTTTCCGTGATCAAAACGCATGGCTGCAACGGCCTGAAGTGCGGCTTGCTTCGCCTCCGCTTCAGTCATTTCGCCCGAAACACTCAGGCTGTGGTAATGACTGATCACCCCCATCGCACTATCCACCAGATTCGCGACGCCATGCTCATAATTTCCTCGCATGAACTCACGCGTCTTGCTGGCATTCACCAGCGTATTGACCAGCAAACCAAGCGCAAACAGCACCAGCAGCACCCAAATTCGTGCTGCAATGCTGAAACCAGACAACCAGGTTCTCATTCTGTTTCTCCTTAGGTTTCGTGATCCATAGCTATCGTGAACCTTAGCTTTCGTGAGGTGTATTCAACCTGCGAGCCTTGAGGCATAAATGGTGCTGCTGATGCAGATCGCGTAATTTCGCCTGACTTTGCTTCAAATCCTCCCCCTGATTCGCAACAAAATGGTTCACAGCATCTTCAAGCGAAGCCAGTAATTCGTGAGACTGAGCAACATGCTTTTCCTGCTGTTCCGGAGTTTCGCGGCCACTGGCATGTTTGATTCGCTTGTTCTGGGCTAACTGAAAGACGTTTTCCATCATCTGGTTCCTTCTTGCTCATGGTGCTCAAAACGGTACACATTGATTCGGTTTAACGCACAATCCGGCAGGTAAATATGGTTATTATTGGCATGCAGCAAATATGGCATCCAAAGTTGCCCTTTGCTGGCATCTGCGCCAAAACTGCTGAAACTGTCGACAATATTGCCATTCAGGTCAAAAACTTTGATCGCCCGGTTCACCAGATCTGAAACAAACAGATGCTGATTGTCATAGTCAATGCTGGTAGGCAGCAGAAAATGATCGCTGTCGATGCTGTAACCCGGCTGACCAAAGCTGTGAACCCACTTCATTCCATTATCAAAAATCTGAATCCGGTTATTATTCTGGTCCGTAACATAAAGCCGGCCCTGTTCGCAGGCTGTAATATCGGTCGGCGTGTGGAACTGCCCATTGCCCTGTCCCAGTTCACCAAACACTTCAACCAGCCCCGCCACACCTGATGCACTCAGACGCCAGCGAGCAATCCGGTTATTCCCGGAGTCGGCAATAAAGATATCGTTGCTGACCGGGTCGATGGCCAGACCCTGTGGTTTATTGAACTGCCACGGCTCACGGCCCATGCCCCCGAAGTTGGTATAAGGCACCAGTTCACCCAACCGGTTGTCATACTGAAAAACAGTGATGATGCCACTGAGATAATTACTCACGACAATCATCGGTACACGCGGATCCAGTTGTCCGGGTAATGGCTGCATGGGCTTGTAAGCGGCAATGCCTAACGAGCCGGGCATTAATGGCAGGCTGACGGGCAAAGACGCATCCTGTTTGCCATTTTCACTAGCCTGTAACTGGAAGTTCCCGGCATCAACCATCCAGAGGACATCCTTGGGATCATCAAATTTGTCATTGAGCATCACCCGGAGCCAGGTTTGCTGCCAACGCTGCACCCATTCCAACTGAGTGGTGACGGCCAGATTCCACCAGGCAGGCATCGCGGTTGGCTGAACCGCCTTGATCCAGGTTTCCTGCAGGGACAACTGATGCGCAAACCAGCGCTCAAACAGCGCCACAAAAGGGGAAGGGACCACAGCTTTGACCGCAGCATCCAGTGCGCCGGCAACCGCAGTGATGAAATGAAACTGACCCGGATTATCCCGTTCATCCCCCACGGAGCTCAGCACCCGGGTGGATGCCACGTTGCCGTCGCGCACACGGGACAAGTCAATCTCATGCATTTGCAACGTCGCCAGAATCGGCTCAGTGATCAGCATTCGGTGGGTGTCCGGCACAGCCGTGACCTGAATCGGCGAGAAGAAACCGTCCAAATCCCCCTGATAGTTGCCCGCCATGTCATAGACCGAAATGGCACTGTTTTTGGCCCCCGGGATCAGAATACGATTCTGGGTCACCGACACATCACGCGCCAGCTCAAGACCATCCAGATAACATTTCCCATTCGCCGGAAACGGAATGCCCTGACCATGCCAGTCGCAACGCACCACCGTCGCGAATCCCGTATTCGCCACATACAGAGAACCCTGCTCATCCCGGCTCAGTCCCTGCGGCCAGAGAAAATGGATGGGACCATTCTCAGTTTCCACCGCATGTAATGAACGGCGGTATTCACCATCTTCTGAAAAAATCACCAGTCGGCTGGCGCCGCCCGGACCTTCATAGAATTCATCGGCCACACACAACTCACCTTGCCAGAAAGCCAGGCCATTCGGACCTTTCAAAGCCACATCTGTTTCATTGCCGAATCGTTTCACAGACGTAATGGATAACGCCTGATCATATTCAAGAATATGGATACGTGTATTGCCGATGTCACTGACATACATCCAGTTTTGTTCCGGATGAGCCAGCAACCGGAAAGGCATATTGAACTGCTGTTCACCGTCGCCGGTCGACCCGAACACAGCAAGCAGATGCGCCATCTCTTTATCGAAAATCAGCAGGCGATTATGCGCGGTATCGGCCAGCCAGATATGTCCGTAATGATCGATGCAATTCCCCACCGGTGTATTCAGAGACACATTGCCTGAAGCAAGACATGGCAGTTCAGGTAAAGCCGTGCATACCGTGCCAATCGTCGAAAGAAAATGGATACCCATATGGCTTCCCTGCTCACAAAAAGATGCGTTAATTTTTAAATCACTCACTGTATGGATAGATGAGCCGGGATGTAATGGAAAACAGGACTTTCGAAATTTTGAGAGTGTTCAAAATTCATACAAGATCTCAACAAAATTGCAGAGGGTTTCTGGTATTTTGCGGAACTTATGATCAGATAAAATCGTCAATTATTTGACGATCAAATATAAAAATGCCAACCGGTAGCGGTTTCGGCTGGCATTGGATCAGCATAGAAGCTGACCTCTGACTGAGGCAGGTCGCTGTCAGTGATTACATTAATGATGCTGCAGTGTTCACCCACACCTCGTCGTCTTCGACCCTGACCGGCCAGACCCGGACGCGGACTTCCGGCTGTTCAAGACACTGACCCGTGTGCAGACTGAAGTGCTGTTTATAAAGCGGCGATGCCACACTCAATTCGCCCTGGATATCCCCGACAATTCCCCTCGAAATCACAAAGGCCCGGCCAATCGGGTCCCAGTTATCCAGTACAAAAATGCCGGGCTGCTGAGACGGCAGATAAAACAGCGCCAGCTGCGTATCATGGACCATCGCACCCATGCCTGAATTCACAATCAGATCATCCAGATGACAAACTTTCAACCAGCTCATACGCCCTCCTGCTCAGTCTGGCGGGTATTTTCAGGGGACGGCTCAATCATCTGAACCGGAATCCGCTGTCCGCGTTCACGTCGGTAGCCCGGCGAGACCACGTCACCGCTTTCATTCACGAAGCGTCTGAACCGCGCCAGTTTCTCCGGCGTCGACAACGTGGTTTTCCATTCGCACTGAAAAGTCTCCACCACATGCTGCATTTGCTTTTCCAGCTCAGCGTTGATGCCCAGACTATCGTCCACCACCACACTGCGCAGATAGTCCAGCCCGCCCTCAAGGTTCTGTAACCAGACGGATGTCCGTTGCAGCCGGTCGGCGGTACGGACATAGAACATCAGCACCCGGTCGATCAGGGTCACCAGTGCATCAGTTGAGAGATCCGACATCAGCAAATCGGCATGGCGCGGCCGCATCCCGCCATTGCCGCACACATAAAGGTTCCAGCCGTTTTCGGTCGCAATCACACCGATATCTTTACTCTGTGCTTCAGCGCATTCCCGGGTACACCCGGACACCGCAAACTTGAGTTTGTGCGGCGAACGCAGCCCTTTGTAGCGATTCTCCAGCATAATCGCCAGGCCGATTGAATCGTCGACGCCATACCGACACCAGGTCGATCCGACGCAGGATTTCACCGTTCTCAGCGATTTCCCGTAGGCATGGCCGGTCTCAAATCCGGCATCAATCAGGGCCTGCCAGATATCCGGCAACTGTTCGAGCTGTGCCCCGAACAAATCAACCCGCTGACCACCGGTGATCTTGGTATAGAGATCGTATTTTCTGGCGACTTCCCCTAAAACAATCAGCTTCTCCGGCGTAATTTCCCCGCCCGGAATCCGGGGCACCACAGAATAACTGCCGTCTTTCTGAATGTTGGCCAGAAAAGCGTCATTGGTATCCTGCAATGGCTGATGCTGAGGTTCGAGCACATGTTCATTCCACAACGATGCAAAAATCGAGGCGGCCGCAGGCTTGCATACATCGCAGCCCATGCCCTGACCGTGCCGGGCGATCAAGTCGTCAAACTGTTTGATTTGTCCCACCTGCACCAGATGGAACAGCTCCTGACGGGTATAAGCGAAATGCTCACAGAGATGGTTGCTGACTTCCATGCCCAGTGCCGCGAGTTCCTCATCCAGAATCGACTTCACCATGGTGCTGCAACCACCGCAGCCTGTCCCGGCCTTGGTGCAGCTTTTTAGTTCAGACAGGTCGTGAGTCCCTGCCTGCACCGCAGCCGTAATCTCTCCCCGGGTCACGTGATGACAGGCACAGACAATCGCCCCGGCATCTTTGCTGCCCTGCAACGCAGAACAGTCAAACAGCAACTCAGCCGGATGTGCAGGCAGCGGCATGCCGTTGAGGTAACATTGCAGCAGGGCATCATAATCCTGATTGTCCCCGATCAGAATCGCGCCCAGCAGCTTGTCTCCGGTGTCATTGACCACCAGTTTTTTGTACACCCCGGCACGCATGTCCTGGAACACCATTTCCTGACAGCCTTCGCCCTGACCGAGCGAGTTCCCGATGGCAGACACGTCCACGCCCATGAGTTTGAGTTTGGTGCTCATGTCCGCGCCACTGAAGGTGCTGTCGCCCCCTAAGATCTGATCCGCTGCAATCCGCGCCATGCTGTAACCCGGTGCCACCAGCCCGAAAATCCGTTGCTGCCACAACGCACATTCACCGATAGCGTAAATATTGGGATCGCTGGTCTGACAGGCATCGTTAATGATGATGCCGCCACGCTCGCCAATCGCCAGTCCGCACTGACGGGCCAGTGTATCCTGCGGGCGGATCCCGGCGGAAAACACAATCACATCCACTTCCAGTGGCGCATGCTCCTGAAAGTTCATCCGGTGAAAAGCGGTTTCACCGTCCGTAATCCCCGTCGTTGCCCGACTGGTGTGCACCTGAACACCCAGTTCACTGACTTTACTTTTCAGCAGTGCACTCCCGGCATCATCAATCTGAACCGGCATCAGTCGTGGCGCAAATTCCACCACATGGGTTTCAAGCCCCAGCAGACGCAGCGCATTAGCCGCCTCCAGCCCCAGCAACCCGCCGCCGACGACCGCGCCGGTTTTCGCACCGGCACAGGCTGTTTTGATGGCAGACAGGTCATTGAGCGTCCGGTAAACAAAACAGTTGTCTCTGTCGCTGCCCTGCACCGGTGGCACAAAAGGATAAGAGCCGGTCGCCAGCACCAGTTTGTCATAGGCAAGCTGACTGTCACTGGCTAACGTGACACGCTGTTTTTCGCGGTCAATGCCGACCACCTGCTCTCCCAGCAACAACTCAATGCCATTGTCCTGATACCACTGCTCGTTGCTCAGCAGCAGATCCTGATGCTCACTGCCGGAAAACAGGGACGACAGATGAACCCGGTCGTAAGCGACAAAGCGTTCTTCGCCCAGCACAATAATCTGGTAAGACTGATGCGCATTTTGGGCCACCAGTTGTTCGATGAAGTGGTGGCCGACCATGCCGTTGCCCACCACCAGTAATTTTTCGCGTTGCATCAACATCATGCTCTCCTGAACTGTGTTTGGGTCCCGAATCAGGCCACTTTTTCGTTGCGGTTTTTCTCTGACACCGGCTTTGAAACCGAATCCGGTTCCGGAATCGGCGCCACTTTGCGCTGCTTCTCGTACAGAAAACGCAGCACACTCTGCCGAAGACGCTGATAATCCGGAGCATCCGCCAGCGCGACCCGATCCCGGGGACGTGGCAGGCTGATCTCCAGCACTTCGCCAATGGTGGCCTCGGGGCCGTTACTCATCATCACAATGCGATCCGACAGCAGCACGGCTTCGTCCACGTCGTGAGTGATCATGATGACGGTGTTCTTCAGCTCAGCCTGAATCGCCATCAGCGCATCCTGTAAATGTGCCCGGGTCAGGGCATCCAGTGCCCCAAAGGGTTCATCCATCAGCAGCACTTTCGGCTGCATCGCCAGCGCCCGGGCAATACCGACCCGTTGCTTCATGCCGCCGGAAATTTCATCCGGCCGTTTGTCATGGGCATGGTCCATGTGCACCAGTTGCAGGTAGTGCATCACCTCATCCCGAACCGCTGCTGACGTTTTACCTTTGCTGACCTGTTTCACCGCCAGTTCAACGTTCTGATACACCGTCAGCCAGGGCAGCAACGCGTGATTCTGAAACACGACCGCCCGCTCGGGACCGGGACCGGAAATTTCCCGCCCTTCCAGAATGACGCCGCCATCCGTCGCATCCAGCAGCCCGGCGACCAGATTCAGTACCGTGGACTTACCGCAGCCTGAGTGACCAATCAGAGAGATGAATTCGCCTTTCTCAATGCTGAAATTCACGTCTTTCAGTGCCACAAACTCACCGTTGGGCGTCGGGAAGCGCATCCCCAGATAACTGAGTAGTAAATATTCACGAGACATGCTTTTCTCCTTGTGCTCAGCCGGCTCAGTGCTGGCTCAGCTGTTGATTCCATGAAAAATGACGCTGCAAACTGAGCATGCTCCGATCGAGCAGCAGACCGATGAAACCAATGGTGACCACGGCCACCATGATCCGGCCTAAGGATGCGGCACTGCCGTTCTGGAATTCATCCCAGACAAACTTGCCCAGCCCCGGATTCTGCGCCAGCATTTCAGCAGCAATCAGCACCATCCAGGCCACCCCCAGCGACAAACGCAGACCGGTAAACACCATCGGCACGGAGGAGGGCAACACGATGGTGCGCACATGCTGCCAGCGAGAAAGTTTGAGCACCCGGCTGACATTGAGCAGATCCTGATCCACGCTTGTCACACCGACTGCCGTGTTAATCAGCGTCGGCCACAGGCTGCACATCGCCACCGTAAAGAGGGAGTTGAGAAAAGATTTGGCAACCCGCGGATCGTCACTGACATACAGCGCACTGACCACCATGGTGACAATCGGCAGCCAGGCCAGCGGTGAGACCGGTTTCAGCAGCTGGATCACCGGGTTCAATGCGGCATACAGCCCTTGGTTCAGTCCGAGCACAATGCCCGCCGGAATGGCAATCGCAGTCGCCAGCAGAAATCCGGCCATCACCGTCAGTAAACTGGTGCCGATCTGGTCGAAGAAGGTCGGTTTCCCGGTGTATTCCCGGACACGGACTTCAGCCTGCGGGTTCTGAGCCAGCTTTGCGGCATTGCGCTTATCCTGACGCGCATAAAATGCAGCCTCACGATCCCGTTCATGCTGGTGTTCCGCGACCAGATTGGTGAACTGCTGCCAGGTCTGTACCGGTCCCGGCAGTGTGCCCAGAGAGGTCTGCACTTGACTGGCCGCCAGATGCCAGAGCAGCAGGAAGACGACAATGCCCAACAGCGGCAGTGCCAGCGCCCGGCTGTGCTGGATCACCCGCGCCGGTTTCGGCAATGCAGGCAACGTGATGATGGAAGCCATAAGCCATCCTCCTTAAAGTTTGTCGTTGCCTTTCAGACCAATCGCGAACTGATTGAGGTACGCATTGGGCTGATGGCCGTCAAAGGTGATCTGATCGATAAATCCGTTCTGCGGCGGCCGGAAACCGTCTTCCTTGTCGAAATCAGGAAAATCAGCCGCTTTCATCTTGCCTTCGACAATCAGGGCTTCGGCAGCCTGCCGGTAAATCTCCGGTCGGTAGACCTGCTTCGCGATGGACTGGTACCAGTCGTCAGGTTTGGCTTCAGGGATCTGACCCCAGCGACGCATCTGCGTCAGTGTCCAGACGGCATCGCTGTAGTAGGGATACGTTGCGTTGTAACGGAAAAACACATTGAAGTCCGGCGCCGGGCGTTTGTCTCCTTTTTCGTACTCAAAGGTGCCGGTCATACTGTTGGCAATCAACTTCGCATCGGCACCGACATACTGGCTGCGAGCCAGCATCCTGACAGCCGCTTCACGGTTGGCATTGTTCTTCTCATCCAGCCAGTGAGCTGCACGGATCAGCGCTTTCACAACCCGGATATGGGTGTTGGGATAGGCATCGGCCCAGGCCTGACTGACCCCGAAAACTTTCTCCGGGTTATTCCGCCAGATGTCGTAATCCGTAATCACAGGCACACCAATCCCTTTGAAAACGGCCTGCTGATTCCACGGCTCACCCACGCTGTAGCCCTGAATGGTTGCCGCTTCGAGGGTGGCGGGCATTTGCGGTGGTGGTGTCACACTCAGCAGCACATCCGCCTGTTGCTGACCGCTGTTGTCACCATGAATCGGGTCGTAATAGCCGGGGTGGATACCCCCTGCGGCCAGCCAGTAACGCAGCTCATAATTGTGGGTCGACACCGGGAAAACCATGCCCATCTTGAACGGCTTGCCCGCCGCCTGATAAGACGCAATCACAGGCTTGAGCAGATCCGCTTTCACCGGGTGCCTGGGCTTTCCGTCGGCGGTTTTCGCCACCTGCGGTTTCATGGCTTCCCACACGTGATTGGCCACCGTGATCGCATTACCGTTGAGATCCATACTGAACGCAGTCACTACATTAGCCTGGGTGCCAATGCCAATGGTGGCACCAATCGGCTGCCCGGCCAGCATATGGGCGCCGTCGAGTTCACCGTCGATCACCCGGTCCAGCAGCACTTTCCAGTTCGCCTGTGCTTCCAGCGTGACGTACAGTCCTTCGTCTTCAAAAAAGAAGTTTTCATAGGCTACCGCCAGCGGTGCCATGTCCGTCAGCTTAATAAAGCCGAATTTCAGCTCATCTTTTTCCGGCGGTCCGACCTTGGCCAGTACCGGCACCGACAGCAGACTGGCACTGACAGTGCCAGCAATCATCCAGTGCTTCACGCTTTTCATCGTTCACCCTCTTCCATACTTGTGAAATCCAATTCGCTCAAAACAAAAAAACGCCGCTCCCCGGCGGGGAAGCAGCGTTGCCTGATTCATCAATTCTGTGTCTCAATTTGCTTATTGTGTCGCCTGTTGTCTGGCCTGCAGGCTGACCTGCTTAGAGATGGCGACAATACGTACCATCAGCAGCCTCAACCGGCTATCGGTTCAGACTGATCAGTAAGTTCTTCGCAATCTGTCCCAGACTCTGACTCTGTTGCATCGCCGCATTGCGAAGCAGTTTGTAAGCCTCGGATTCATCCAGCCCGTGCAGCTTCATCAGCAGCCCTTTGGCCTGCTCAATCAAGCGCCGCTCCTCCAGCCGTCGGTTCAGAGTGACCAGCTCCTTTTTAAGCTGACACTGTGCCTGCCGGACCTGCCATGCCCTTTCTACCCACACACTCAGCGCCGTTGCCGAGT
The DNA here is from genome assembly GCF_054600795.1 of Photobacterium sp. R1. Lineage (NCBI taxonomy): Bacteria > Pseudomonadati > Pseudomonadota > Gammaproteobacteria > Vibrionales > Vibrionaceae > Photobacterium > Photobacterium sp. R1. The sequence goes on along the minus strand of NZ_BAAHZP010000003.1, from coordinate 240,254 downwards.
CACCGGGTAAAAGCACATAACCATTGGGTCCGGGCAGCCGGTGAATATCCTGAGGTTCCAGCTGGCGAACCATGACCACCAGCGGCCAGCCCAGACAACCGGCCTGCTCCACCATCTGCCGTAATTCGGCATCTGCTCTGGCCCAGCTGATCACCAGAACTCCGCTTTGCGCCTGACTGACCAGCGCCGCAAACTGACGGAAACCACAGCCAGTCACGTCATCATAAGCAGCGGCCAGCTGTCCCGTCAGACTGGCCTGCTCCCGGGTGCAGTCACTGCACACCACGATCTTTTTCATGTCTGGCTTCACCATGATCACCGACTTCCCTGTACACGACGATTCAACACACCGTTCTGTTATGAAGAAGCAAGCAACCAGCCAGTTCGTCAGAATCAGCCGTAAAATACCCCTTTAGGGTTAGCCCTTCTGGCTTCGTCGCACATAAGTGCCTGATTCAGCGTCGCGCGCAATGCAACGACATCGCCCATGATCAGCAAAGCCGGAGACTGTCCCTTCAGCGTCTGCCCCAGTTTGGTGAGATTGCCCAATGACGACACATGCACCTGCTCATCGGGGGTACAGCCTTTAATGACCACAGCCAGCGGTGTGTCTTTGTGCAAACCGCCGAGCGTGAGACCGCTCTGAATTTCCCGGGCCTGTTCCAGCCCCATGTAAAAGACAATCGTCTGCCCGGCCCCGATCAACTGCGCCCAGGCGGGCAGCGCCCCGGACACCACATGACCGGTCACCAGCGTGACCGAACGGGACATTTCCCGGTGGGTGAGCGGAATCGACGTCGACGCCGCACATCCAATCGCGGCTGTTATTCCGGGCACGAATTCAAAGGAAATTGCTTTTGCGGCCAGCGCCAGACCCTCTTCACCCCCCCGGCCGAAAATCAGCGGATCACCGCCTTTTAACCGGACGACATAGCGTCCTGTCTCTGCTTTGTCGATCAAGAGCTGATTGATCGCTTCCTGTTTCATGCTGGGCTGCCCGCAACGCTTGCCCACGTAGATCAGCTCAGCCTCCGGATTCGCCATCGCCAGAATCGCATCGCTGACCAGACGGTCATACACCAGCACTTCTGCCTGCTGAATCGCTTTCAGCGCTTTCAGAGTCAGCAGCTCCGGATCGCCGGGACCGGCGCCGACCAGACTGACGGCTGGCTGATCATGAGCAGAGAAACAGGTACGGACCGGCTGAATAGCACTGACCGTCCCCTTTATTTCAGTGCCGTTTGTAATGGTGTCGTGTGTTTTGTTCACCGTTGTTGTGCTGTCCGTGCTCATGCCTGCTCTCCTTCTGTGACGGATGATGCCCTGACCGGCAATGCGCCTGCCCTCAGTTCGGGCTGGTCTGTCGTTTGCTGTTTCAACAGCGATTGCACTTCTCCCAGACAAGACCCGCAGTTGGTGCCGCATTTCAGTTGTGTCTGTAAACCATGCAGACTGGTGATGCCGTCCTGCTCAATGGCTTTGAGGATTTGCCGGTCCGAGACTCTGAAACAACTGCACACCAGTCTGGATGGTGTCTGCCCCTGTGACGTCAGGGCCACAAATGCACGCAAAAACATCCGGACTGAAAAGGTCCCATCAAACAAAGCAGTATAAGGCTGGGGATCGAACGACAGTGGCTGCTCACTGACCAGACAGAAAGCTTTCAGTCTGTCGCCTTTCATCTGCAGCCCCGCCCAGCGATTGGGCCCTGAGCCGATTTCATCCAATACCAGCATTTGTTCTGATTGATCACAGAGATGGACTTTCGCGAGCGGTACCTTGCAGGCAAACCGCCAGAAGTGAACCCGTTCGCCGGTCTGAAAACTGAAATAGTCGGTCTCAAACGGAGGCGGCTGCTGACCCATCCACACCCCGTAACTGGCCACTTCAGCCGCCGATACGGAAACGGCGGCTGATTTAAACGCAGGCTGCCCCGAGACCGGGTCAACCACAGGAGCCACCATCTGATTCACCCGGCTGTCAAAACCAAACCGTCCGGCCCAGTGCATCGACATAAAGAGCTGCTTCGCCGACAGACCGTCATCCAGTGCCAGCTTCGCCAGAAGGGTCTGTCCCGCATGATTCAGGCTGACCAGTTGCCCAGCGTTGAACTGATGTTTCCGGGCCGACAACGGGTGCATGTAAACCGTCGGTTCGCTCTCACTTTCAGCCAGCCGGGCAATATGACCGGTCCGGGTCATGGTGTGCCACTGGTCGCGCTGACGCCCGGTATTCAGCCACCAGCGCTCTGCCAGCTCACCCCCTGCATCCTGAGTCAACGCAGGGAGCACAAAATGGGCCCGTCCGCTGACGGTAGGAAACCGGCCGTCACTGAACAGATGCGAGGGTCTTCCCAGCGGCCAGCGCTGCGGCTGCCAGTTGGCATATTCTTCGTCCGACATCGATGCCAGTTCTGAAATATCAAACAGATATGGCGCATGGCGGTTAATCCCACTCAGTGCCGCGTATTCCCGGTACACATCCGCCACGCTGGCAAAATCAAAACCGTGAAACCCCATAGCCTGCGCCACCTCACAAATCGCCCGCCAGTCGGCTTTGGCCTCGCCCGGCGGGGGCAGAAAAGCCCGCTGCCGAGACATCATGCGTTCAGAGTTCGTCACCATGCCGTCTTTTTCGCCCCAGCCGGCAGCCGGTAACAGCACATCGGCAAAGGCCGCAGTATCCGCATCCGGCGAAATATCCGAGACCACCACACAGTCGCACCGGGATAAGGCTTCTGCAACTTTGCGGCTGTCCGGCAGAGACACCACAGGATTGGTCGCAATCACCCAGACAAACTTCACCTTGCCTTCATACATGGCCTCAAAGAGATCGACGGCTTTCCGGCCCGGCCGGGTCGCCATCTTCGGCGCCTGCCAGAACTCACCGACCGCCTGCACCGAATCCGCATCAAAGCCCCGGTGGACAGCCAGCTGATTCGCCAGTCCGCCCACCTCCCGGCCCCCCATGGCATTCGGCTGTCCGGTCAGCGAAAACGGCCCGGCACCGGGCTTGCCGATCCGGCCGGTTGCCAGATGACAGTTGATGATCGCGTTGGCTTTGTCTGTTCCGCTGGCCGACTGATTGATGCCCTGACAAAACAGTGTCAGAGTCTCGGGGGCGTCTTTAAAAAGAGTGAAAAAATCATGGAGCAACGTCCGGCTCAGGCCCAGTGCGTCGGCACAGGCCATCAGCCGGTATTGTTCATGGCGAAGTTCCTCTGCCAAAGCTTCATATCCCTGACAGTGCGCCTCGATAAATGTCTGATCCAGCGCCTGATGATCCTTCAGGTAACGCAACAGGCCGTGAAACAGCAGCACGTCGCCATCATTCGCAATCTGCAGGTGTAAATCGGCCTGCGCCGCCGTTGTGGTGCGTCTGGGATCAATCACCACCAGTCGTAAATCCGGATTGGCTTCTCTGGCCTGCTGAATCCGGCGAAACAGCACCGGGTGTGTCCAGGCCGTATTCGCCCCCACAATCACTATCAGTCCCGCTTTATCAATGTCCTCGTAATGCACAGGCACCAGATCTTCCCCGAATGCACGATTATGCGCAGCAACGGCAGAAGACATACATAACCGGGAATTGGTATCGAGATTCGCAGTGCCGATAAACCCCTTCATCAGCTTGTTGGCGACATAATAATCTTCGGTCAGCAACTGGCCGGAAACGTACATGGCCACGCTGTCCGGACCATGCTCAGCAACGGTCTGCATCAGCTTTTCAGCAATCACCGCAGTGGCCTGTGTCCAGCTCACTTCCTCCCCGTGAACACGGGGATACAGCAAGCGGTTCGGAAGACTCAGACTTTCTTTCAGCGCCGCTCCCTTGACACACAAAGCGCCCCAGTTGGCCGGATGGGACGGATCGCCCGACACCTCCGCTATCATTTTCAGATTGCCCGACGGGTGCCGGTACTGAATGCTGACCCCGCAACCCACGCCACAATAAGGGCAGGCAGATTGTACCGCCGGTTTCCCATCCGGCTGCTGCCGGCAACCTGAACACGGCTCGGCCATGCTGCTCATACGCGTCTCCTTCGCGGTACTGCCACCGCAACCTGCAGGCATAAAAAAAGCCACGTCCCCGGGAAAGGACGTGGCAGCAATGCCTAAAACCAAAGTATTAAGTGTTGAATGTCGTGTACGGTGTTAAACCTGCATGATGTGTGCCAGATTCAGGGTTAATGCTTAATTCATTAAAAATCAACAAGATAAATCAAAACCTGTCATTCCAATCGCCGTCACCGCTCTGCAATAAGACCTGATCCGGTGCATCCCTGCACAGCCTTGGTGAAACCATCATGGCGGGTTTATCCGTGTCAGCCGTGTTGATTCAGCCGCATCTCCCGTTGCTTCAGCCATACGGGACCAAAGGTGTTCATCAATGTCGCCAATACAATCAGGCTGATCCCCAGCACCTTATTCCATGCCAGACTCTGCTCGAAGAAAAGCACCTGCCAAATCAGTGCGAAGATCAGATTGGTGAAAATCAGGGGGGCCAGCACCGAACCTGAGGCCACCAGACGATAAGCTTTCACGCGAAACACCTGGGTATTCACGATGCACACGGTCAGCAATAGCAGCGCAGGCAATATCATCGACTGCATATCGGTGATCAGCTGCCAGCTTGTTGCCAGCTGCTGATGGTCATGGGTAAACAGCACCAGCGGCAACAGCATCAGACTTGCCAGCGTAAAGCACCAGGCATTCAGCCCGACTGCCGACATCGTGCCTTTGCTGACCCGGTACAGACTGACTTGCGAACCGGCATTGAACACCCCGGCGGCGACTCCGACCAGAAGTTCAGGCCGCAGGGTAAACCCGCCCGCCTGACCCGCCATGAGCACAACCCCCAGAAAAGTGATGGTCAGATTCATGACCGTCATGGGTGGAACCCGAGCCTGAAATAACAGTTTTTCTAACACTGGAATGAAAAGCGGGCCGGTACTGAACAGCACCACAGTTTCCACCAGACTCAGGTGGCTGATCGCAAACAGGAAACAAAGCTGTGCCGCCGCAACACAAAAGCCGCGAATGGCGAGAGACTGCCAGAGTTTTTTGCTGTCGGGTACGGCCCACTGCGTCAGTGACATCAGCCAGAAAAACAACACAGCGGGCAGTGCAAAGCGCAGCAGGCTGAGCATTTCAATACTGAAATGCTCGCTCAGCAATTTGGTAATCAGCCCGTTCACCGACAGGCTAAAGGTGGAAGCCAGCATCAAAAAGAGGGGACGTAAATCTGTGTTCATGAGGACTCCTTAGCTGGTGAGGAGTCTAACGGGGTTACAATTGAGAAAAAAGCGAATAATATTAACCAAAATGGTTAGAAAAACTTACAGATGAAAAAGCACATTCCCCTGAAATCCATTTATGCATTTGTCGCCGTTGCCGAAACCGGCAGCATGACCGAGGCCGCCGAAGTGCTGAGCGTCAGCCATTCCGCGATCAGCCAGGCGATTAAATCACTGGAAAGTCAGCTCGGACTGCCCTTATTTCAGCGGGTCGGACGCCGGGTGGAACTGAACCGGAACGGCCGTAAGTATTACCGTCAGGTCGCCCCGGCACTGGAACAGATTGTGGCAGCCGGCGAGGCTTTACAACAGCAGCACCAGCATCGGCTGACCCTGAATATGGTGAACTCGCTGGCACTGCACTGGTGGATCCCGCGCGTGCCCGAATTTCAGGCGCTGGCCCCGCATATTGATATCCGGATTTCGACTTTAACCCATGTGTTTGATCTGGAAAGAGAAGGGGTTGATGCCGCCCTCATTCACGGTCGCTCCGATGACTGGAAAGGCTATCACTGCGAAAAATTAGGGGATGACGAGTTGATTCTGGTCTGTGCGCCTGCGCTGCTCAACGGACAGCAGTTTCAGGCGCCAGAGGACATCCTGTCACACTTTCCGCCGATTTTTGTCACCAATCCCAGACGCCAGCACGACTGGCAAATCTGGTGCGACGCCAGCCAACAGGCCGTTCCTTCCCGGCAACGCAACCTGTGCTTCACCACATCTGCGCATGCCATCCAGGCCGCGTTACGCGGCCTCGGTGTACTGGTGACGCACAAACTCTTTGTCAGAGATGATATCCGGCAAGGTCTGTTGCAGGAGATCGGGCCCGCCGTACTCAACCCCAGTCAGGCATATCATTTCGTCTGCCCCAAAGAGAAACTGACGCAGGAAAGCGTTCTGACTCTGCGGTCCTGGCTACGCAGCGAATTTCAGCACAAAGACAGTTGATTCGCTTTGCCACACAACGAAGCTGAACTGCGCCCGGCCTGAACTTGTGTCCGGTTGTTTGAGCGCACTTTGAAAATGCCGCAACGGTTCTTTTCTGCTCATTCCCCCAAGATCAGATGAACATGATCTGAAAAGAGGAAGCTGCCCAGCAGCATTGAATGATTTTTGCTGCCGTCGGAATAATCCAGATAAAACCGCACCAGTAAATAACCAGCAGCGTCTCCCGTGCCCAAATCCAGAATATTGAGCGGGACTTCAATGGCTTTATCATGCTGGCTGCCCAATGTAACCGGTTCGGTCAGTGACACCTGATTATCTTCGTCCGGTCCGAGGCTAAATCCATTGGCAGGGATTGCCAGTCTGGACGGCAGATGCTCACCCTGGTAATCGTTCTGTGGCGGTGAAGTTACAACAAAGACCCGTTCACTCCGCAACGCATTCAGCGTCGCCTTAAGCGCGCCCCGGTTAGAAAAAGTGAACCGCAGCGTCGGTTGCAAACCGGTATTGATGACCTCTTCCACGTACACGACGGGCTGAGGCAAATCACTTAACGGCATATTGATTAAAGCGCCCTTCTCGTCATAGCGGTAGTAATGAGCAATCCCGTCATCATGGGTATAAACGTCCAGCCGGGAGATCAGGCTCCCTTCTGCCTGCGGGTCACGGGAAATCCGGTAAATATAGAGCGCATTGTTCAGTGGATTCGCCTTCAGCAGCCCCGACACTTCCAGTTTTGACGGCGGCTGAAAGCCTTCAGTCAGATCCGTATGCTGCAGATAACCGGGATCGCCGCACAGCAGCCAGGCTGGCAGCATAGACGTCCAGCGCTGGCACTCACCACCCAGCGTTTCATCTCCGCCATCGGAACGCTCTGCAATCAGCGCATCGTACTCTTTCTGGCTCATGGCAATCAGTTCCGGCTTCAGGAAGACGGACTTATCATCGGAAAACGGAGCCAGTTCAATACTGGTCAGATGAAGTTCTGCGGGCCGGGTATGATAGGTATAGTAGTTGAGCACCACGGCCCCCAGGATCATGGCAATGATGAGCGGCAAGATGAACCGCAACAGCAGATTTTTTTTGGTCATAGCGATCACTCAGCAGACAGACCACGGAAACTGCTGCTAAGTATAGCTTCATGCGATTGATACGACTTCATGGCCGGGAGGAGCAGGCAAAAGGCTCTTTCACGCCCTGAAAGTTCAGCTACACATCACAAAACAACACTTTACCTGTAAAAAAACGGCTTTAGTTTATGTGTTCAAAGGCATAATCTGTCGCCCAAACACCTTATATTAACGGTGAGCTTATTATCATCCGAAAAATCCGGCTCACTTTTGTACGAGTCAGGAACTTCATCGGGTGAAATCAGTCGAAAGCCTTTGTGTGACTCGGTCACAAGGTTTCTTTTTTCTTAACCTAAGGATGCTGACTATGTGGCAACTTTCCGATCTGGCTCCCCTGCTGTCTGAACATGATGGCTGGCAAGTCGAATTACAGGGTCAAGCACTGCTGATCCGCAATGAAGATAACATCGAAGCCTTTCTGGCAGTCTCCGGTGAACAGATCCTGGTCGAGGTTGTTCTGTTCGATGCCGCTCAAGTCAAAGATACAGACGCACTCAACAACGAAATCCTGCGGACCCATAAGATGTTCCCGCTGTCGACCATCGGCATCAACAGCATCAACGGTAACGATTACTACATTGCCTTTGGTTCACTGTCTTCCCAGTCCAAAGCAGAAAGCGTGGTTATTGAAGTGGCAACGCTGTTCCGCAACGTAGAAGCCTTTATCGATCTCTATCAGGATTACCTCAAGGAGCAAACCGCATGAGTGTCTGGAAAAAACTGTTCACTGCAATCAAAGGTGGTGCGAACGAAGCGGCTGAAGCTGTTGTAGACAGCCAGGCGCTGCGTATCCTGGATCAGGAAATTCGTGACGCCAAAACTGAACTGCGCCGTTCCGACGAAGCACTGGTGGGTATTGTTGCCAAGCGCAAGCTTTCCCAGCAGAAAGTGGAAAGTTTCAACCTGGGTATCGCTGAATACGAAGGTTATGCCCGCAACGCCATGGAAAAAGGTCAGCAGGATCTGGCACTGGAATGTGCACAGAAGGTTGCAAATCTGCGTAACGAGCAGCAGACCGAGCAAACCTATCTGGAACAGTTCTCCCGTTCTGAACAGTCCCTGCGTGCAAACATTGCACAGGCCAAAGACAAACTGCGTCAGCTGGAACAGCAAGTTGATGTCGTGAAGGCAACCGAAGCGGTTCAAAAAGCACAGTCCTCCGTTTCTGCCAGTCAGGTCGGCGCCAACACGAAAATGCACACCGCGGTTTCCTCTCTGGAGCGTATTAAACAGCGCCAGACTGAAAAAGCCGCACAGCTGGAAGCTGCATCTGAAATGGCAGCAGAACAATCCGGCAGTGCACTGGAGAAAAAACTTGCCGACGCAGGTCTCAAGAGCGGCGGACAAGGTTCTGCTGAAGATGAGCTGGCTCGCATTCTCGGTCGCCAGTAAGGGAACAACGTTCCCCAAAGGATTGAGGAGAAAGGCATGTCAATCTGGTTGTGGGTCCGCCGTTGGGCCCATCAACAATTCAATCAACTCACTGGTCGCAACCTGCTCATCACGCTGCTCGTCTACATCGGAGCAAGCTGGTTACTCCTTGAACTGGCTGGAGAGCAAGCACTTACACATTCACTCAGCCGCTTCGTTTACTACCTGGTCGTCACCGCGTCCACCGTCGGTTATGGTGACTATTCACCGGAATCTGCTGCGGGTCAGTGGGTCGTCGCCCTGTTTGTGATTCCGGGCGGCCTGGGGTTATTCGCCATTGGCATTGGCCGTCTGGCCACGATGTTTATGAGTTACTGGAAGAGCGGTCTGCTCGGCAATCGGAGAATCAACGTGGAGAACCATATTCTGGTACTCGGCTGGAACAACCAGCGCACCCTGCACCTGATCCAGATGTTGCAGCACGAAGAGCGCACTCGCCGCCATATCGTGCTTTGCGTCCGTCCTGAAATGGAAAACCCGCTACCGGGCGAAATCGACTTTGTCCGCGTCACCAGCTTTACTGACACCCAGAGCATGGACAAAGCCGGGATCAGCAAAGCCAGCTGTATCATCATTGATAACGCTGAAGATGATGTCACCCTGGCAGCCGCGCTGTATTGCGCCAGCCGTAACCCAAACGCGCACCTGCTGGCTTATTTCAATGATGAAGCACTCAGTGACCTGCTGAAAAGTCATTGTCCGAATGCCGAGTGTATTCCTTCCGTGGCTGTCGAGATGCTCGCAAAAGCGGCCGTCGACCCCGGCTCCAGCGGCTTACACCACGAACTGCTCAGCACCCACCATGGCATGACACAGTACGCGGTGCGCTTCCCGGAAAGCATGGCGCCCACGCCCATCAGCAAACTGTTCAGCCAGTTTAAAGAACAGCATGATGCCACGCTGATTGCTATCGACCGCGGTCAGGGCATTGAGCTGAATCCACCGCTGAATCTGGACGTCACACCCGGCACCAATATTTTCTACATCGCCGATGAGCGGGTAGACCACTTTAACTGGCCTGCATAATCGGATAAGGAGAACGTATGTTCGACTGGTTTAAAAAACGTAAAGAGCCTGAAGCCAGTGGCCCGACCGCCCCGGAAATTCTGGGCCTGCGCCTCGGCGGCGCATTCGAGCTCGATGATCTGAAACTGCGCCTGACAGAACCGTCGCTGACGATCGAAGGTGCTGCCCGCACACAGCTGATTCAGGCTGTGGGTGAAGTCTGGCTGGATGAGCAGACCCGCCTGCTCCGCTACTATACCGATGACGAAGGCTTTGTTCAGGTGCTGACCCATGGCACAGGCGACGCCGATGTCAGTGAAGTCAAACTGTTTTACTTCTACGAAAGCAAGCCTGTCGACACCGACAGCGAATGGCAGCATCTGCTCGATCACGGCATCGTGAAAAGCCAGTGGCAGCTGGAAGACCAGACTTTTGAGAAAATCTGGGACAACAGCCGTCCGGTTGCAGTTACCGAAACCACCTGGCTGCAGAATGGCACCACCAGCAATACGGATCAGTTTTTGATGGTGTATGAAAGGGAAGCCGAACCGTCACTGGCTGAAGTCCTGCTTGTGGCTGCAGAAGAAAAAATTTTCAACAACCGGGCCGAACGAAGCCTGGTGCTGAGCACAGGGTTTGATCTCAGTCCAACCGACTTCAAGTTAATCGGCTGAATCAGGCAACAATACATAAAAACGATATATTTTAGGGATTTCCATGGATCTATTAACACAATCTCTCGCAGGGTTAGGCTCTTTTGTCATCTATTTTGCGATTTCTATTCTGTTCCTGATGCTGTTCAAAATTATCTTCGTCCGCATCACGCCGTATGACGAATGGAAACTGGTCAAAGAAGAGAAAAATACCGCAGCAGCCATTACCCTGTCGGGTTCTGTCCTGGGTTATTCACTGGCCATTGCCGGTGCTGCCAGTAACTCAGTGAACTTTGTTGATTTCTCTATCTGGGGTGTGGTTGCCCTGCTGGCTCAAATGCTGGCTTATCTGATTGTTCGTTTAGGCTTCATGCCACGCATCGCTGAACGCATTGAAGCGGGTGAGATCCCTGCGGGTCTGCTGATGGCTGCGACTTCTGTTGCTGTGGGTCTGCTCAACGCTGCCTGCATGACATACTGAGGGCGGCGCAATGAAACGGACCAAAGAAGTCAATCTCCCCGGTATGCGTAAGCAATGGCGTCCCTTTGCCATTGCACCTGTCACTGCCGCGATTTCTGCAGGCCTGCTGGCTGGCTGTAGTGACCCGAAAGAAGAAGCCAAGCTCTACCACACGGTATACGACTGTAAAAGCGATAACCCGGGCTTCGAAGCGCAATGTGAGGCAGCCTACGAGACCGCATTGAAAGATGCGGCACGTACAGCGCCAAAATTCATGACCCAACGTGACTGTATCGCTGAATTCGGCCAGAACAGCTGTGTCGGTGCGCCTGAGAATAACTGGTTTATGCCTGCGATGGCCGGCTTTATGTTCGCCCGCTTGCTGGACAATAACCGCGGCTACTACAGCCAGCCGATGTTCAGTTCGACTTATCCGGGCAGCCGTTACTACAGCCGCTGGACCACAGCTGATGGTTATGACTACGGTTCTTACCGCTATAAGAACTCCAAAGTGATCCTCAGCAAAGAGCAGATGAAACCGAAGCCAACGGTCAGCCGCACGATCTCACGCGGTGGCTTTGGCTCCAGTGCGGCAGCTAAATCCAGCTGGAGCAGCTCAAAGAGTTCATCGAGTTCATCCAGCCGGAGCTGGGGCGGCTGATTCCGTCATCAGCACAGAAAGAGCGCCGCGGCGCTCTTTTTTTTGCCTGAAGATTACAGATCAAAACAATTGTGCACGAAGTTTATTCACGACCGAAAAACCTGAATCAACTCATGAAAAACAATAAGTTGCTTCAATAAATCAGACATTTCAAGAAAACACACCCTAGATCACACTTTGAATACTAAGTGGTTTATTGTTAACATCTCTACACTTTTGACTCAGAAGATAGTTTCATCTTTCTGTCTGAGCGCAGGCCAATCAGCAGAATATTGCTCTTCATGCAGATAACTTTGCTGTCCGTATTTTCACGCTGCATGCACTGATAGTTTGGCCGCAGCCACAGAGTTGGCTCAAAGGCGGACGCTTAACCGTAGTATTTGAAGGATTTATGGGAATTAAGTCAGATTTAAATAAACCGGTATTTTTTACCTCGGCGATCTTTATCGCTGCACTGTCTTTCATTGGTGTGATGTGGCCTCAGGCCATGGAAGCCTATTTCAAAAACGTTCAGGGCTGGATCATTGCCCAGGCAAGCTGGATTTACATTCTGGCCGTCGCCATCTTCCTGATATTCCTCATTTTTGTGATGTTCAGCCGTTTGGGAGATATTAAACTCGGGCCGGATCATTCCGAACCGGACTACAGCTATACCTCTTGGCTGGCCATGCTGTTCTCTGCCGGGATGGGGATCGGTCTGATGTTCTTTGGCGTGGCAGAACCTGTCATGCACTTCACCTCTCCTCCGGTCGGCGACCCGCAAACCGTGGAAGCGGCCCGTGAAGCCATGAAGATCACCTTCTTCCACTGGGGTCTGCACGCCTGGGGAATTTACGCACTGGTCGCGCTGGCAATGGCGTATTTTGCCTACCGCCACAAGCTGCCTTTGCTGCCACGTTCAGCACTGTACCCGCTGATTGGTGAACGGATTTACGGCCCGATTGGTCATATGATCGATATCTTTGCCGTGATCGGGACGCTGTTCGGTGTCGCCACCTCGCTGGGCTTTGGTGTGGTACAGGTCAATGCAGGTTTTCACTATCTGTTTGATCTGCCACAGACCACGACCGTGCAGGTCATGCTGATCGCTGCCATTACCCTGATTGCCACGGCATCTGTTGTACTTGGCCTGGACGGCGGGATCAAACGCCTGTCAAACATCAACATGTTCCTGGCGGTCCTGCTGCTGGCTGTCGTGATTCTGGCTGGCCCGACGGCGTTGATCATGAAATCTTTTGTTCAGAATACCGGCTCATACCTGAGTGAGATCGTGAGCAAAACCTTCAACCTGTATGCCTATCAGCCGAAAGAAGACTGGATTGGCGGCTGGACGCTGCTGTACTGGGGCTGGTGGGTCTCGTGGTCGCCGTTCGTGGGCATGTTCATTGCCCGGATTTCACGCGGCCGAACCATCCGCGAATTCCTGGTGGGTGTACTGCTGATCCCGTCACTGTTCGGTTTCCTGTGGTTTACGGCATTCGGTAACACGGCGATTGATGCCATCATGAATCACGGCGCCGACTACCTGAGCAAAGCGGTCAGTGAGAACGTCCCGGTCGCGCTGTTTAAGTTCTTTGAACACATGCCGATGTCTTCTGTGCTGTCAGTCATTGGTGTGGCGCTGGTCATTACCTTCTTCGTCAGCTCGTCTGACTCCGGCTCTCTGGTCATCGATACCCTGACCTCAGGCGGTGCCGCGGAACCACCGGTCTGGCAGCGTATTTTCTGGGCCGTGATTGAAGGTGTGGTTGCGGCGGCCCTGCTGGCTGCAGGCGGCTTGTCGGCGCTGCAGACCATGACGATCGCCAGTGCCTTCCCGATCATGATTCTGATGTTGCTGTTCTGTTACTGCCTGTTCAAGGCGCTGCGGAACGACTACATGCTGCAAAACAGTATTCAGAACCACAACACGACCTTGCAGTACACGCAAAACAGTGTCAGCTGGAAGACCCGGATTTCTGCACTGGTCAGCCATCCGAAGCAGGATGAGGCCGAGAACTTCATCAGGGCTACGGCAACACCGGCACTGAAAACGCTGGTCGATGAAATGAAAGCACAGGGTCTGGCTGCGAAGCTGCAAGTGCTGGATGAGTCCCGTGTTCGTCTGGTGGTCGAGAAAGAAGAAGTCGAAGATTTCGCCTATGGCATTCGTCTGCGTCACTTCGCACTGCCAAGCTACGCGAATGAGTCCTACGACGATTATTACCGGGCTGAAGTCTTCCTGCTGCAGGGCGGCCAGCAATATGACGTGATGGGTTACACCAAAGACCAGATCATTGCCGATGCGGTCACCCAGTACGAACGTCACATGCACTTCCTGCATCTGGCGACTTCGGAAAATATTGTCGAAGAAGCCGTAGCTTCCTGAGGCATTGAACCCGAATCGAACCATAAAAAAAGCCAGCTTCATGCTGGCTTTTTTGTTAACCGGTTAATCAAAGAACCATCCCGGATCAGTGGCTGTAGGCGCCGCTGGCATAATGCAGTTCATAACTGTGGCTGTAAATTTCCAGAATGTTCCCGAACGGATCTTCCATATAAATCATGCGGTAGGGTTTCTCACCCGGATAATAATAGCGCGGTGCTTTCATGCGCTTTTTCCCGCCTGCGGCAACAATACGCTCCGCCAGTTCCTCGACATTCGGATCCTGCACGCAGAAGTGGAACACACCGGTCTTCCAGTATTCAAAGTTGTTTTCCGGCTGTTGCTGATTGTCGAATTGAAACAGTTCCACCCCAATGCGATCGCCTGTCGACAGATGCGCAATCCGAAAACGTCCCCAGCCTTCGCCAAAGACATCAGTACACATTTCGCCGATAGCGCTGTCATCCTCCACGATTTCCGTCGGCGGCATAATCAGATACCAGCCCAGCACTTCGGTATAAAACTTCACCGCCGCTTCCAGATCCGGCACCGAAATGCCGATATGAGAGAACGTTCTTGGATAAGGCGTTTGTGCTTCAGTGTTCATCAGTGGAATCCTCCTGTTGTTGAGCGTCCCACTTTAATTCGCCAAAAAGTGAATTAAAAATTATCATTTATTCTTATTTTCATCACGATTTGTTATCCATGAAACTCAACAGGCAATGGCTTCATACCTTCGCGACGCTGGTCGATGTCGGCCAGTTCACTGAGACCGCGGCCCGGCTTCATATGACGCAACCCGGGGTCAGCCAGCACATCCGCAAGCTGGAACAACAACTTGGGCAGGCACTGCTCATACGGATCGGGAAGAGGTTTGAGCTGACGCACGCAGGAACCGTGCTCTACCAACACTGCCAGACACTGACCGCAGAGGAACAACGCCTGCAACAGGCGTTGTTACAGGATAACCCGGAAGCCGGTCCCTGCCGTTTCGCGATGTCCGGCACACTGGCAAATCAGCTTTATCCGCTGTTTCTGCAACGCCAGCAGGCCTTTCCGGCATTATCTGTGGCCGTCGAATCAGCGCCGGATCAGCGTATCCTGCACTTGCTGGAACAGGATGAAGTCGATCTCGGCATCGTGGCCGAACCGCTGACCCAAGCACAGTCACAGGCACGTTTTCACAGTGAAAAAATTGGTGAAGAGACTCTGTGTCTGGTCTTTCCCGCCGCGCCGGACACATCCCCATTATCAGAAGCCCTGCTGACAGAAACCGGGTTGATCGATCACCCCAATGCGCGCCGTTATCTCGACAGTGTGCTGTTGGATCTGCCCTTCTCCTTACAGCCGGATACACTGCCGGTGCATGGCTACATCAATCAGCTCAGCCAGATTCTGCTGCCGGTCTCGCTCGGACTTGGTTTTACCGTTCTCCCGGAAAGCACCATTCTGGAGTCCCCCTATTCGAAAGGATTAATCATTCTGCACCGTACAGTCAATGTCAGGGAGCCTCTGTACCTTGTCCGGAAACGCCACAGGGAACTGGCATCCCGTTATCCCTGGTTCATCGACTGTATCCGGCAAACCCTGCAACGCAGCTGATCGCTTCGCCGGTCCATACCGGCGGTGGCCAAGCCTCCGCTTCAGTTCATTGAAACATCTCAATTTTCCTGTCAAACCGCTGATGTTTCATGTTGTTACAACCGCAATCCTGTCAGACACACAGTTTCCCGGTTCTGGCCTGTGAACAGACAAATGCAACAAGACACCTATAATTTTGCATCGTAAAATAACAGTCTTCAAAAACAGCCAACAGCCGGGTACTGACCGCAGCACGAGGACACTCATATGCAGACCAAACCAGGACAACTCCCGATCCTGACGCCGATCCGCGGCATCGCCGCCCTGATCGTCGCTTTTTTCCATGCCCGTTTAATCTTATTTCCGCAATGGAAAGAAGCGATCGCCGGTGTTACGCAGTTTCTGGAAAATGGCTATCTCTGGGTCGATATCTTTTTCATGCTGAGCGGCTTTGTGATGATGCACGTTTATCTGCCTGCATTTGCCAACGGGAGCAACCTGCCCAGATGGCGCGCCTTTTTGTGGCTGCGATTCAGCCGGATTTACCCGCTGTTCTTCATCACTTTTGCGGTGCTCTTCCTCTGGGAATATTACAAATCGCAACACCAGATTGGGTTCTATGGTGGTGCCTTATTCGAAGCCTGGGGTGCCAGTGGCACTCCGCCGTTTGCCGGACCTTTCAACCGCACCGAAGCTATTTTACCGAACCTGCTGCTGCTGAATGGCATCGGCAGCCAACCCCTGAGCTGGAATATTGCCGGCTGGTCACTGAGCATTGAATGGCTCTGCTACCTGGTCTTTCCTTTGCTGGTGCTGGCGATGCGACCGTCCGCCAGACGCAGTGCCTGGGTGCCTTTTGCAGTTTTCATGACGGTTGGCACATTGGTGTACCTGAAAGGGAACCTTGATATTACAGCGACTTACCAAGCCTTCCTGCGCGGCCTGTGCGGTTTTTCTTTCGGGATGTGGCTCTGCCGGATTCAGGTTTCTGTGCGTGCCAAACACTGGATGAATCAGGATGTCCTTCTTGTTGTTCTGATTGCAGCGCTGATGACCGTTCTGCATTTCAGCACGACGATGATCACCTATGTTCTGTTTGCCCTGCTGGTTCTGGCGGGTGCACATCAGGTTCAGCGGCCATCCGTCATGCAGTCTGTGCTGGATAACCGGATCACACAGTATCTGGGTGATATTTCCTATTCGATCTACCTGTGGCACACCGTCATCCTGCTGGCTGGTGTAGAAATAATCCATCACATCAATCCGGACTGGACAACCTGGTGGTATGCCCAGACCGATGGACCGATCCTCATCACGGGCATTCTGGCTTTCACCGTGCTTTTACTGGCCGTCTCCGCAATGAGTTACCACCTGATCGAACGCCCGGTGATGAAATGGCTTCGCCGTCTCGGCGACACTCAGAGAGCCATTCAGGTTTCACAGATGTAAACCCAGAGCATCTCCCATTATCTTCTGGACTGAAAGTGGCTGAATCATCAGCCACTTTTTTTTGCTGCCCATTTTGTCAACATATCTGCAATTCACACTTACGCAACATCACACATAATCCAGCCTATACTCCTAACGCATATTGACTCATCAGACAGGACGTCACACAACGGCAGGAGGCACCATGTTCGGACAGCAATCCCCCATTCACTTTTCTCTGTTCACCTTCGGGCTGATGCTCGTGCTTTGCAGCGCCCACCTCAAAGCAGCCACCGTGCAACTGCCCCCCATGAACGCCCGGACCGATCAAACCTCTATCTCCGGCCTCTCATCCGGCGGCTTTATGGCAGCCCAGTTCCATATCGCCTATTCCGAATCACTGATGGGTGTCGGGATTGTCGCCGGTGGCCCCTGGAACTGCGCAGGCAACAACCCCTTCGTCAACCCGCTGGTCAACGCCACCACCACCTGCATGAATCCGTGCCAAAACGCACTGGGTGTTTGTCCGTCGACGCTATTTCCCAACAGTAGCTACCTGTCGGAACTGGCAAAAGTCACCGCAGAAAATGGCCGGATTGATGACACGAACAATATCAGAGATGACCAGGTTTACCTGTTTTCCGGCAGACTGGATGAAACTGTAGTGACGGGCGTGGTGGACACCGCGAAAGCGTTTTATCAAAAGCTGGATGTGCCGCTTTCACAGATTCACTATGACAAGAGTGTGGATGCCGGACATGCCTTTATCACCAACGATCCGGCTGATACCGCCTGTGATATCACCCAGTCGCCCTACATCAATCACTGTAACCTGCATCAGGCGCAGCGGATTCTGGAGCACATCTACGGCCCGTTGAAAGCCCCGGCAACCAGCCTTACCGGCGAATTGATTGCGTTTGATCAGAGCGAATTCTTCGATACCTCCCTGACCAGCATGGACAACACAGCTTATGTGTATATTCCGAAAAGCTGTCGCAGCGAATCCTGCAAAGTTCATGTCTCTGTGCATGGCTGCCGCCAGGGGATTTCCGTCATCGGCACCACTTATGTCACCGAAACCGGCTATTTGGAAGTCGCCGACACCAACAACATCATCGTACTTTTCCCGCAGGTGAAAAAGTCTGAGTTTGTCCCTTACAACCCCCGCGGCTGCTGGGATTTCTGGGGCTACGGCACCATGGGGCAACCACCGTATAACTACTACACCAAAGATGCGCCACAAATGCGGGCGATTCAGGGGATGATTTCGCGGCTGACGCAGGTGATGTGAGGCAATCATTTGAGGGCTCTGCATGTCTCGTATCATTTCTGCAGTGCCCCTCAGCATTTGGGGGCGCGCCAGATACGCTTTGCTGGCACAAAGCGTACCCAGACATGCCTTTTGGTTCTCTAATGTTGACCGGGCCGGGTGTAGGCCTCCCATCGCCGACAACCTAAAAATTCACCCATGAATTTTTCCCTGGGGTGTGGGTTTGCTTAAACTCTAACTCGTAATTTGCCCCAAACCAATTTAGAGCTTGAAAGCTGATCCAACATTTTGTGTCTTGATTGACCTATTTTATCTGATGACTAACATTAACTGGGTCTGGAAAAAGTATCCTTGGGTAAAGCAGAAGCATGATCTATTTTATCGGACAAGCCTCTTAACAGTGTGAGTACACTATTTGAAATCGCTAAACATTGATCGTATCAATAAAGCCCGTCAGTCGAGATACCAGTTCGTCGCATAAATCACTAGAAGGACGAGAAGAGTGAGAAGGACTGGGAGGGCGAGCATCATTGCCAACTTTTTCATGGAGCTTTGTTTATCAAATACCACGCCTTCAGCTTTCCTCACCCTCCTCTCTTCATCAAAATGCCATTTAATAGCGAAGTAGGCTCCAATAGCTAATACAATAAGCTTAAAAGCTCCAGCAAAGTACGGAAAGAAGTTAGCCCAACTGCCGTTCATTATCTATCTCCATCAAATTAAATATCGATTTTGCGGTAGCAGAATCAAAGGTTCATGTTTAGTGCGCACCCAAAGTCAGGCGTTCTAGCTAGCGCAAGTCTACTGCTCGCGATAGCTGTCCACAACTCTCTTTGCAATACCTGTAGTTAATGGTGGTTTGCTGAATTAGCAAAAGTACTGGCACATTTATGTCCACTTATCTTTTAGGCCGCTACAGATTGGCCTGGCAGTGGTAAGCCTATAAGCCATGTCTTTAGCATTAACGGAATGATCAGTGTTCCCCGATCTGCACCCTGCCCCACATCATCCAGGGCAATCCACTCTTCAATGTCAATAGAGATAGTATTTTGCTAGAAAACGCGCATAATCTTGCTATACAACACTCAATGAAGAAATTATCTATGACTGCTTTTCAATATTACTTTCATCAATTGCCTTGTTTTAACTGTAAAAAAACCACAGTAAGCACTGATCTGGGTTGGTTAACGGTTGCGATGAAAGATGATGTCCTAGCACAAGTGGCTGCGATTATCGCGCAAGGCAACGTTGAGCCAGATCTTTCGGTGAACGTGACTTGTACGAAAGAGGAAGCGCGTGATTACTTATTGCTGAATTTCTATGGTTACTCAGAAGAAGAACTCGCGGATCAAGTTGAAGCGGAAGATGAGCAAGAAGTCGCGGATGAAATAGCAGAACTACTGGCAGAAGGTAACGATTCAGCAGTCTTTGAACACGAAATCGCACTCCAAAGTTGTACTGATTGCGACATTGATGAAGAGTCAAACTAAGCGTAATCGTTCAACTTAAACATGTTCGTCATAAGTAACATGATGTTCTGTTGATTCAAAGCGTTAGCAGAGTAGGGTTTGCTAACGCTTTTTTGTTTCTGCGGTTTTAAATTAGGCACTGTTCAAGGAGGCAGGGATTGCTTTTTACCTATCGCATCCTCCTATACTTGAGACATTGCTTGAAATACTAAATGAACAAAACCCCTGACACACT
Organism: Photobacterium sp. R1; assembly: GCF_054600795.1. Taxonomy (NCBI): domain Bacteria; kingdom Pseudomonadati; phylum Pseudomonadota; class Gammaproteobacteria; order Vibrionales; family Vibrionaceae; genus Photobacterium; species Photobacterium sp. R1. The sequence continues at coordinate 220,325 of NZ_BAAHZP010000003.1, read as the reverse complement.
TTTGTCTGACCACGAATTTAAAAACCAAGATTCACACAACCCCCTGGGAAAAATTCATGGGTGAATGTTTAGGCTGTCGGCGCCCAACACGCCGACAGCCCCAAAAAAATCAACACTACCGCCCCACGCTTCTCCGCAACTCAGTCACCTGCTCATACCCAATACCCCAATTATCCGTACTCACTTCATCAATCACCACAAACGTGGTTTCAGGATTCTTATTGAGTACCTCAACCACCAGTTGTGTCGCGCCTCGAATCAGCGCCTGTTTCTGGGCTTTTGTAACGCCTTCATCGGTCAGTTTAATGTTGATATAAGGCATGTGCCTTCTCCTCAGTTTGATGCCAGATCAGCATACATTTTGTTGACGATACGCCACTGGCCGTTTTCTTTCAGCAAGCCAATAAAGTCGATGTAGGTGTGGCCCAGCAGCGGACACAACACTTTCACCATGGCCTGATCACCGATCACATCGGCCGATAAAATGCGGTAAGCAAATTCAGCACCCAGCGTATGGGGTTTCTCGCGTGAGCGGACAACCTCCAGCCATACTTCGACGCTTCGTCTTAAGTTCGGTGCTTTCAGAACTGCATCCGCATGAAAAATGTTGCTGAGTTTTTCGGTATCGCCGTGATGAATCCCTTCAAAATAGGTCTGAATGATTTCCGTGATCTGATCGAGATCCCGATGACGGATGTTGTGCAAATTCAAGGGCAAGCTCCTCTGGCTCATGCAAACTCTGGAACGGCTTGTTCAGCCTGGAGTGCTTTCTGGAAGTTCGGCATGGCAATCACGTGGTCAAGCATGCGCTGTACTTTCTCCGGAATCACAATGCTGACCGGAAAACTGGCGCCCCAGCGAGAATAAACGGCCAGCATGATATCCGCGGCCGAAACCTGTTCACCGCCGAGAAATGGCGACGATTCCAGCCGTTTCTCAACCACCAGCCAGAGCTGATTAATTGCAGTCGCCGCACTGTCGAAAAAAGCTTGCCGCTGCGTCTGATTTTCGATTGCACTAAAGGCAAAAAACAATCGGCCATAGGCCGGATGCATGGTTGCATTGGCAAACATGATGTCCTGAATCGCCTGTTGTCTCGCCGTTAGGTCATACACCGGTAACATCAGGTTTTGATGTTTTGTAAGCAGATAAATCATCACGGCAGCCCCTTCACTTAAGGTTCTGTCACCATCGATCACGACCGGCACTGTGCCCGCCGGGTTGATGGCCGTGAAATCGGCGACCTGTTGTTTCTGAATGAGCTTGACGTCCTGACCCAGTTCACGAAGGACAACCTGAGTGGCCAGTGAGCAAGCGCCTGGCACGAAATAAAGCGTATACATGGTGTTTCTCCTGTTCTGTTTGGTGATGTGAGCCATTCCGGCTCCCTGAACTCAGTTCGTCCGCACAGCCACTTAAACATCAAACCGGACGATGGAGAAAAGTGTATGGTGATGAAGGCGCTTTATATATAGTGACAATGTGAACGGAATGTTTTCAAAATGGAAACAGTTAACATCAACAGGGAATACGAAAGCTTTGAATAAACTCCGGGGAATGGCGCTCTTTGTGCGTCTGGCAGATTTAGGCAGTTTTACGCGGGTTGCCGAGCAAAACAACACGTCCAAATCTATGATCAGTAAAGAAATTGGTCGGCTCGAGGATGAACTTGGGGTCCGCCTGCTGCACAGAACAACGCGCAATGTTCAGCTCACCCATGCAGGGGAAGCGTATTTACAGCGGGCCCGGAAAATACTGGCCGATATCAATGAAGCCGATGCCTTTGTGCAATCGCTGCAACAGACACCCCGGGGCAAGCTCAGGATCAATGCGCCGATGGTACTGGGGATCACCGATCTGGCAGATATGTTTGCCGATTTTATGCGCCAGTTCCCCGACATTGATTTAGACATTCACCTTGGCGATGAAGATGTCGACTTGGTTGAGCAGGGGTTTGATCTCGGATTTCGCGCAGCCAGCCGTCCGTTTGACTCCAGTTACGTTGGCCGGCCACTGACAACGTTTCAGTACCGGATCTGTGCATCCCAACGATATCTGGATCGCCATGGCAACATTGAGCACCCCAAAGATCTCCTCTACCACAATTGCTTTGAATACGCCTACTTCAAAGGGAAAAATGTCTGGCCCATCGAAGATGGGATTCCCATCAAAGGGTCATTACGCGTGAACAGCACCCTGTTTATGTTAGAGGCGATCAAGGCCGATCAGGGCGTCGGATTTCTGCCAGATTTCGTGTGCCGGGACGCGTTAAAAAACGGAGAAGTAGTCGAAGTCCTGAAAGACGTACAAAAGCCTTCTCTCACACTGTATGCCCTCTACCCAGCCAGACATTTCGTTCCAGCCACCGTCATTCAATGTATTGCGTTTCTGGAGCAATGGTTTCAGAGCCATGACTAATATTACGCCCCAAAATGGCCTTCAATTTTATTCTTCGACTATAACCAACCATGACCTTCGTTCTATAAATAAAAATACATTTGATCATTAAAGAGTTACACAACCACAGTCGCTATAAAACATCAGGTTTCATAGGGAATACATCTCTGTATCTGGCACCTGGCAATCATTCACAAAAGGAGATCATGTGACAAACGTCAATACAAAAAATCCAGTAAAAATGTTGATGCTTACCCTGCAAGGATTCATTGTTTTTAATGTGATCGGCGCATTAACGCTTTTCCTTTCAATGACTGTTGCAGAGGGGATTTTCAACAATAATAGCGATGATATGCCAATAGCAATGACTTTATTTCTTTCTGGATCATTTCTAACACTATTTATCTCGAAAAGAATCTGGAACTTCTCAAACACAAAAAAATTAAGTGATGTATTATCGATGACAGCATTAATCTGTGGTGTCATCATTGCTGCTGAATATTATCTCATCAGTGATATTGATGAGATTAAAAAACTGAAAGACCCCTATATTTTGTTCCAGTCCGCCTCATTATTGATCACTTTATTATTGCAATATTATCGATATAGCAAGAGATAACAGACTGTACCGATTCCACTTCACCACATTCATCACTTGGCAGAAAAAGCATCAGGAAAACGGCACACTGACAGAAGTGACTTCGCAACTCAATCAGTAGCCGTTCTCCAATTTTTTGTCTGTGGCCAGCCACCAGTGACTGGCCACACCCCTTTCGAAATCACACCATCATGACCACTAATAATCCCGCTGATTTTGCTCCATCAGTTTTGCAAACACGCTGAGGGCTTTTTTCCCCTCAGCATTGGCGAACGACATCGCTTCTTCAGGCGTCAGGAAAAACTCCCGTTCACAACCATCACCAATGGCTCGTTCCCAAAACAAAAGGCCATCATTTCTTAGGCTGATTTGGTAATAACCATGCTCAGAAAGATTACACTCCTCAAATTCTGAGGCTTCTGATTCCTTTCGGCCATACTTCGCCTGTATCGTTTCAGGAAGCGGGTGCGAATATGGATTGTCATAACGTGATTGATTCACCGGTATTGCCATAAACCAACGCCAGGGATTAATTTCCTCGCCGGTCGCCAGTGAAAAGTAGCTTGTATGGTAGCTGATGCCTCTCGATCCTGTGCCTACCGCCCACGAGTAGAAACGTACGCCCAGCCACAAGCCATTCAGAAAAACGGGGCTGACCGATGTTTCGTCGTACTTCGCTAAACCATTCCCCTGCAAAAAACTCTCCAGCGTCTCCAGTTGCCGTTCGACATTTTCCTCAGAGGTGACACGTGCATTTAAAGCTGCATTGATCGCCTGGCTGCTCGGAAAGTTGGCAGCCAGTTCAATTGAATTGTCTCCCCCATAAGCGACGTCCCGGTATTGCCAGCCGAACCAGTCTTTCCACTCTCCTTTCTTCCATTTGAGTGTTTTTTGCAGCGCAGAAAGAAATTCCTCTTCCCCGCAATTTTTATCGAGATCATGGTATTCAAATTTCAGAGACAAAGGTAAAGACGAGGTCCCTGATACGGTAGACCACTGCCCTGTAATGTGATTGCCGGGCTGACCGGTGAGTTCCCAGCGGCCGGTATCACCCTGTTCGATCCAGAATCCATCTTTCAGGGTCAGCGTAATCGGCGTTTTATAGCGCTGATAATAGTAAATCGCCTGCTGACCTGAATCCTGAAAGCACACTTTGATGGAGGACTTACCGATCGTACCGGACCACACACCAGCCGGTGCGAATGTCGATGCGGAAACGGTCGGAGAGAGGCTCAAAAGGAGCGACATGGGAAGGACGAATTTGAGTTTTTTCACACGATACCTGCAGTTCTGGAGTCAATGTTGAACAATGAAAAGGCTAAACATGAGGTGACATTAAAATCAGTTTCAACCGCCTTTTTCATTGCCCTATCTTCAGTGCATAAGGCCATGATTCAAATCATAAAAAGCCAATTTCTTAACCTGTATTCCAATTTCACGTAATTGATGTGCTTCGGCTTCAATCTCAGAGCCCAATTTCAAACCTCCCCATTGGTTTTGCCATGCTCAGCAGCGCTGCAATGGCACTTAACCGATTGATTGCATTCAACTAATGATAATTTACACATATTCAACAACCCAGTAGGATGAATGCCTTTCAAGGCCTCTGTGCATATCACACAAATTATAAGGAAATCATTGTGTTGTATTCAGAAAGACTCATGATGCGTCCCGTAAGTCAGACCGATGTTGAAGATTTATTCGCTATCTATGGCGACCCGGAAACCAATCGTTTCAACCCTGCCGGGCCATTTCCGAATATCCAGTATGCTGCATCTGTAATGTGCCGCTGGCTTGAGCACTGGAACGCGCACGGTTTTGGTATGTGGGCAATCGCAACCCGAAAAGAACCAGAAAGCGTGATTGGTTTTGGTGGCCTGAGTCTCTTTGAGTTTGAGGGAAAAACGATGAATAACCTGGGCTACCGGCTGAGCACGGCGTCCTGGGGAAAAGGCTATGCGACGGAATTTTCAAAATGGGCGCTGTCATTCGGTTTTGTCGATTTAGGGCTTGAACAAATTTCAGCCCGAGTCCGGGCAAACCACCTCGCATCCCTGCAAGTGCTGAAAAAATCAGGATTTCGCAACGAACAAACCATTCAGGATGTCAAAGATGCGCCGGCAAGTTTGCTTTTTCATATGAGTAAAGCGGAGTGGGAAGCATCCGAAGCCCTGGCCTGAGTCAGCGGGTATCAACGGGCTTTCTGCCACATCCCACCGTTGGTGCCCACGCGGGTTCATGGCGTCTGTATCACCGTGCGTATCATCACACCGTCCTGAACCCGGTCACTGGGATAGGCGATCACTTGATCGCTGACAGAGAGCCCTGCCAGCACTTCGGCATACTGACCTGTAAGATGGCCGATCTGAATGGCCTGCAAACGCGCGCGGCCATCATCATCTCTGAATACGGCCCAGTCACGGCCATGACGAAAAATCGCAGCAATGGGAACACGCAGCACGTGATCGCCATGCCAGACTGCAATGCGCACATCCACCTGAAAACCGTGGCCAAGCGCCGCCCATTTGTCCTTTGGATCAGAAAAATCGATGAGCACGTTCACACGCTGCTCCTCGATGCCAAGCGATGAAACTTTGGTGGCGCCTGCCGGTTCTATCCGGCGAACGGTGCCATTTAAGACGCCTGCGCCACCCCAGTTATCGATATCCACGTGATCACCGGGCTGAATCCGCACGGCATCGCGCGATAACAGGTCAGCAGCGATTTCGAGATTGTCCGGATCGCCGGTTTCCATCAAAGGTGTCCCCGCCGCCACGACAGCTTCACTTTCCTGTAAAATCCGCAAAATCTTTCCATCAGCCGGTGCGATGATCTCGACTTGAGACCGCCGGACTGCTGCTGCCTCACCAGGTTGCAGCAGTGCAGCCTTCGCCTGCTGAAATTCAGCTTCTTTTTGCAACAGAACCGACTCTGCCGTCGTCAGTCCCGCTTCCGCCGCACGTAAAACCTGCCGGGCCTGATCCTGCCTGTCGATCGACACCGCATCCTTCTGCGCAAGTTTCCCGGCCCGCTTAAAATCAATCCGGGCATATTCGAGACGGGCTAAGGCGCTTTTCACCTGTGCCCTGGCTGCATCCCTTGACTCTTCCGCCGCATGCATGGCCGATGCACGTTCAAGTTGCGTCCGGGCATCCAGCAACGGTGACACCGCAGGCTGCAAAACCGCCAATACAGCACCTGTGGTCACGTCATCACCGGCATCTTTTTCAATCCGCAACAAACGGCCGGATACCGGCGCGGTCAGGGTATAGACCTCTTTCACGCGGGTGATGGCATCATCATCGACGGTTTCTGTCATCGGCCCTTCCGTCACCATCACGACTTCAACGTCGATCGCTCGGGGCCAGAACGCGAAGGTCAGGCCAGCAACCAGCAGCAAGATAAACAGTAAAGTCCAGCGGTATTTCCTGAACGGCATACGCTATTCCCTTTCCTTGAGCACGCTGAGCAGGTCAAGCTCTCCCAGACGATAGAGCGCCAGCAGGCCGCTGAAAATGGCGGCAATCAAAATCACAAGCACGGCATAGCCATAAGTTGATGGTTCGATCGCAAACGGAATACGGTAAAGATCGGACGCAAAAAAAGTCACTATCAGCCGAACCAGTCCGTATCCGAGAATGCATCCCAAAGGCAGTGCCAGAAGAGTCAGCAACGCGACTTCGCCGCCCAGAATCCATGCGACTTCTCGTTGATGAAAACCAAGCACACGCAGCAGGGAAAACTCCCGGGAGCGTTCAATCAGGGTCAGGCGCGCATTGTTATACACGACCCCAAACGCCAGCACCGATGCAAACAGCACATAAAATGTCACGATGGTGAACAGGTTCTGCTGGATCAGCCTGCGAAACAGTGCCTCTGACACATCCAGCGCCGTAACACCGGCCACAAAAGGCATCTCTCTGATTTTCCTGTAAATAGATTCTAGTTTAGAGGCATCGACCGTGACGATCGCCGTATTCGCCACCGGTCCGTCACGGAGATAACGATTGAGTGTCGTCCGGCTAATGTATGCGGACAACCCGACGTATTCCTTGCTGACCCCGGTGACGGGAATCCGGAATTCCGGCATCCGGCCTTCCAGTATTTCAATGCGCATCAAGTCGCCCTGCCGGATATTCAGGTACCGGGCCAGCCATTCATTCAGCACAACGCCTTGTGCAGGCAAAAAGATTTTTCGACCGTCAATGTCCAGTGGCTGACTCAGTTCAGCGCCCGGATCCAGCCCCTGAATGGCCGTCCGTTTCGAAAGATGCCCGGCCACCAGACGGGCAGAGACATTGCGCTGTAACTCAACTTTCAGCACACCATCCAGATGGCGGATATCTGCTGCGGCGCTGTCTGGCCTGATTTCCGTAAAACTGATCGTCAAGTCCTGACGGTTATTGCGATGGAAAAACGATTCGAGCATGACATCAATCGAGTCGAAAAAATTCAGCGTCGACAGAAGCAAAGCGATCGACAGTGTCACCCCAAGCACAGTTAACCCCGAACGGAACGGCCAGCGCACAAGATGCCGCACCACCATTCGGCCGGATGGTGTGATCCCGCGAAACAGCCCTATTTTTTCGCCGAGCCCGGTCTGATACAGCGGTGGGGGCGGCGGTGCCATCGCAACAGCCGGTGGCAGCCGGACCGCCTTGCGAATCGCAGCCAGGGCGCCCAGACCAGCGGCGGCCAGACTGATTGCGGCCGCCCCGAGGAAAACCCCGGGGGTGATATGGTAACGCAGCACGGGAAACTTAAAATAGGCGATGTACAATTCCGCCATGCCGTGTCCCATCCACAGCCCTGAGGGCCAGCCAATCAAAATTCCGACACAGGCTATAACCAGCGCCGTTTGCAAATAGTGAAATCCGATCGCGTTATCACTGTAACCGATGGCTTTCAGAAGACCGAGCTGTCCGCGCTCCGTTTCCACCAGTCGGCCGATGGCAATGTTCAGCAGAAAAACCGCGGTCCCCAAAAAAATCGGCGGCATAATGCGGGTCATGGATTTCAGTTCCTTCAGCTCACTGCTGATAAAGGAATCAGATCGCTGATCTTCCCGGGTGAAGGCGCCGGTCCCCCCGTAGCGCCTGAGGATCCGGTCAAGCCCGGCAACCACTTCGTCCGGATTGGCGGCGGGGCTGAGTTTCAGCGCAACTTCATTAAATGCACCTTTCAGATTCCCTGCTGACGCCAGCGCGTCCCGGTTCATCCAGAAAATCCCAAAACGTTTGTTATCCGGAATCAAATCACCGGGACCGAGCGCATAGACAAACTCAGGGGATAAGGCGATACCCGCGACCTTAAAATGATGCTGTTTTCCGTAAATTGTCGCATGGATCAGATCACCCGGATGCAAATCGTGGGCCTGAGCAAAGGCTTCATGCACCAGCACCTGTTCCGTTGAATCAGCCTCGGGCCAGTGACCAGACCGCAGCACCAGCTGATTGAGTGGGTTCACCCCTTCCGGCAGGGAAATAAACAGGCCCCGGACAGGTTCAATGACCTCCGGCATGTCTAGCAACGCATATTCCCGGATGCTGGTGCTTGCGTTGACCACGCCGGAAATTTGTCCGATTTCGGCCAGCGTGCTGTCCGGAGCACGCTTGAGGCTGGCGAAGACATCCGCAAAACGGTATTGCTCGTAATACAGGTTTCGGGTCAGTTCAAGGGAGCGGTAAGTCCCGGAGGAAAGCACGATCATGGCAACAGCAGCGGCAATGACCAGGGCAATCGCCAGCACCTGACCCCGGATTTGCCAGAGATTGCGGATCAGTTTTTTCTCCAGCGCACGCATAGCGATTACCACATCAGCGCCGAAGCGGGCTGCCGTTTTTCATTCCGTTCTTCTTTGACGATCCTGCCGTCGGCAAAATGCAGCACCCGGTCACCAATCGCTGCTATCGATGCATTATGCGTGATGATGATCGTTGTGGTGCCCAGCGTTTCATTGACTCCGACAAGCGCGTCCAGCACCTTAATCCCTGTTGTACTGTCGAGCGCACCGGTAGGCTCATCGCACAAAAGCACCTTTGGTTTTTTCACCAGCGCCCGGGCCACGGCAACACGCTGCTGCTCACCGCCAGAAAGCTGTGAAGGAAAATGGTCAGCACGCGCTTTCAGACCCACCATATCCAATGCTTCGTCCACGGGCATCGGATCACGCACAATATCTGAAACCAGTGCCACATTCTCCCGGGCATTGAGGCTGGGGATCAGGTTGTAGAACTGAAAAACGAAACCGGCATAATGACGTCGGTACTGGGTGAGGTATCGTTCATCCTGTCCGGACAGTTCCTTGCCTTCAAAAATGATCTGTCCGCCCGTCGGGGTATCCAGCCCGCCAATCAGATTCAGGAAAGTTGATTTCCCGCTTCCCGAAGGACCGAGCAAAACAACCATCTCTCCTTTCCGGATCTCAAGGTCTACGCCCCGCAGCGCCCTGACCTCGATCTCTCCGGTGAAATAGGTTTTTGTCAGGCCTCTGATTTGATAAGCCATATGTTGATCCGATGCATGCATCATATCCCGCCATCACTTTCACCAGAATTGGAATCCATAAGCTCTGATCCGCATCTTGCATCAATCCCCAAAGCGCAGGTTACACCTTGTCTCAAGCGCAAATAAACAACGGATAAAACAATCATGAAAGGTCAAAAAAACGCAATCATTGATGGCTTTAAGCATAGGCAATCACACAGCGTTCAGGACAGTTCTGAATGGAATGAGTCATTTATCTTTCAACGCATTTCATCGCATTCCTTCTCCGCTCAGTCTCGCGCTTTGAACACGGCTTCACTCAAACTCCGGCCATACTTCTTTCCATGATGATGCCCTGTCAGACAGTCCCCCCTGCTGGCCGACAGGGCATGCATCATACTCATCCCCTCAAGTCATAGGAAAAACGCATGAAGACTCAATTTGTTGTTCTGACGCCCGTCAAACTGATCCTGGGCCTTTTTCTGCTCATGACCACGATGACTGCGGCGGCCGATGATATCCGCACAGAACGCGTACAGTTCCAGAAAGGTGCAACCAGTGCTGTCGTCGAAGACTCGATTCAAGGCTATGAAGTCGTCGACTATGTCCTCAATGCCCGGGAAGGGCAAACCATGAATGTCAGCATGGCCACCAAAAACACCGCAACCTATTTCAACATTATGGCTCCGGGAGAAAACGAGGCTGCGATGTTTAACGGCTCGGTGAACGGAAATCAGTTTGAAAGACAGCTGCCTGCCAGCGGCGACTACAAAGTGCGGGTCTACATGATGCGCTCCGCAGCGCGCAGAAATGAAGTTGCGGATTACCGCCTGGAAATGATCATCAACAGCGGAAAATAGTTCGGGGAAATTTACTTTCGGACGGCATCCGCATTGCGCAGATCAGCATCGCAGACACTAACATTGCAAAAATTGACCATCGCAAAAATAGACGCCGGCCTTCAAACAGCCAATGGAATATCTCTCTGCCCTGTTTCCATTGGCTTTACCTGAATATCATCAAGACGCCCGACAGGCAAAGTAAAATCCCCATTCCTTGTTCAGTTTCAATACGTTGCTCGGGGTCAGTGCCTCTGATAAACTCCGCACCTCTTCTGCCGCCGACGTATACACTGAATGTTTCGCACCTTCCTGATTGCTTCACTGACTCTTGTTCCGTTCACAAGCTCAGCCATAGAACTGGCGGTCGGCCTTCAAAGTACACTCAGTCATCTCGAAATCGAGGATCTCTCAAACGGAGATCAAGAAGTGGCAGTGATGACCAGTGGCTTCCAGCTTTTTCCGACAGCTTCACTGATCTCTGATCCATATTACTTTTCTGAGAACTCAAACATTGGGGTTCAGTTTCAGGTCGACTGGTCATTTTTTAAAGCCGATCGACAGGAAATCAATGACGGGACAGAGACCGTCGATCTCGGCACCTCGATCAAGGCTTATGCCCTCACGGCCGTTCCTGTGGTGTTTTACCAGTTCAACCGACATGCCGCCAAAGACTGGAATGTCAAAATCGGGGCGGGGCTGGGCGTGGGGTATCTGGATTTAACCGGGAAATATATGATCACAAATTCAGTAACAGAATCCGGTGAAATCAGAAAGGTGAACAAGAACGGGCTGGGGATGGCAATCAATGTTTACCTGGAAGGCAACGTCGGTAATCACATGTTGCTGTTGTATAACTTCAGTCCGGTCCTGAGTGATAAAACGGATGACTTTCAGGAACACAATGTCGTGCTGGCCTATAAGTACCGGTTCAATCTTGATGATCTCTGGTCCGCCGAATAAACAAAAAAGCGCTCAAGGTTGAGCGCTTTTTCAGTCTTCAGCCGGTCATGCGTTCACTGTTTTCAGCAAACTCATTCAGCACCACAGTTTGTGCCCGTTTGAAGAAGTTAAAATCAGTCGCGGTCGCACTGGTGTAGGCGCCCATCATCCGGCCGATTACCAGGTCACCATTCTCCAGCTTGGGCAGCATGATATTTTCTGCAATCACATCAATACTGTCGCAGGTAGGCCCGGATAATACGCTCGGGACACACTCGCCCCCCTGATTCAGGGTGACCAGCGGATACTTGGCATCATCGAACATCAAACCACTGAATGAACCGTAAATCCCGTCATCCAGGTAGTACCACATCTGACCTTCGCGTTCCGCCTGCCCCATGACGGAAGCCACACTGGTGACGGCCTGCGCCACGATAAAGCGTCCGGGTTCAGCCAGCACCTGCACGGTTTCCGGCAGTTCACTGAGCGCTTCGTTGATCGGCATGCAGAACTGGTCAATCGGCATCACCTGCTGCGTGTAGCTGACCGGGAAACCGCCACCGATATCCAGTGTGCTCAGTGCCGGCAGTCCACGTTCAACCACCTGCTCCATCACCGCTTTACAGGTCCGGATCGCATTCACGTATTTCTGCGGGTTCATGGTTTGCGAACCCACATGGAATGACAGACCTTTGATACGAATGTTCCACGCCTGTGCCGTTTCGATAATGGTCAGTGCCTGCTCAGGCGAGCAGCCAAACTTTTTCGATAAATCGGCGAAAGCCTCTGAATTCCGGAAACTCAGACGTACCAGCAGCTCAACGTCATGCTGATAAGGCTTGAATTTCTCCAGCTCATTCAGGTTATCGACCACAAATACATTGCAACCGTAGGCCAGCGCGTCACGGATGTCTGAATCACGTTTGATCGGGTGCGTATGAATAGTGCGTTCAGCAGGAACACCTTCCTGCGCCACCAGCTCAACTTCACCTGTGGTTGCCAGATCGAAGCTTGCGCCTTCATCCAGCAGCGTTCTGACCACAGCCGGCAGCGGCAGCGGTTTGAGCGCAAAGTGAAGGGTTACATTCGGTAAAGCCTGCTTCAGCGCACGATACTGCTGGCGAACCACATCGCAGTCCAGCATCAGGAGCGGGGCACCGAATTGCGCCACAGAAGATTCAATTAAATGAACTTCTTCCGCAGACAGGGTTTGATTGGTGAACGATTGAAAATCTAATACCGAATGGGCGTGAGCCATCATCAGCCTCCAACATGTATGAGCACTTTTCATTGCAGTGTGATGAAAAGTGGAGCGTCAAAAAAAGCGCAGATGCGCAGTCAAAGTCACTCTTGGATAGTTGCTCTATCGCCTTGCCACATGTCAGCTGTGATGTACTCGGATTGGCTATCATCAAGAAGCGGCGCGATATTAAGGTCATCATGTAACCAGTGCAATAAAAAAGTACGGCCGTGAGCACAAAAATTTTTTGTGGTCAGGATAGACTCTGTTTATGGTTTCCGCGCGCAAGACAAATGCTTTTTATATCCTTGAATTACATGCGTATAAGGGACCCAATGAACCACCCCAAAAGGTCTGTCATCCGACATTGGAGGGATTTATTATCGTCAGAGACAATTGATGTATTCGCCTGAACCTGCAAAGTCCTCAGCTAGTGTGTGTAAAACAGCAACGCTTCTGACTGCATATTCCAATCCGGGCGCCAACCTCAGGATAAATGGGAAATATCATGATGAGTCAGCAATATCAGGGATCGTGTTTATGTGGCGGCGTTCAGTTTGCCGTCGAAGGTTTTCACAAGCAGGCAGCGAATTGCCATTGTTCGATGTGCCGTAAATTCCATGGTGCAGCATTCGGGACCCTCGTGGGCGTTCAGGGGCTGACTTGGCTGTCCGGGCAACACCTGCTGAATGAATTTACAGCGCCAAATGGCACAATCCGGACTTTTTGTATGGTATGTGGTTCGAGCATAGGATTTCGCGTCAAAGGCGCTCCCTTTGAAGCCATTGAGTTAGCCATTGCAACATTTGATGGCGATATTCCGGTTCAGATTGATGCTCAGATTTATACCCGTTACAAAGCAAACTGGTGTGCCCTACAACCAGATATTCCAAGTTTTAATGAAGGGCGGACAGGATAGCGAACGACCAAACATATGGGTTCACCTGGCGCGAAACAACGCCATCATGTTGAACGAACCTCCAAAAGTAACGGGACACAACGTAATGACCAATGTAAGTCAACCAGAAGATATGCCTGAGGCATTCCAAACCGCTTGGAATGTTCACGATATGCAGGCATTTGGCAGTCTGTTTACTGAAGATGCTACATTCGTGAATCGCTTTGGTCACTATGTTCGGGGGATCAATGAAATCCTCGCACTTCATACGCCTATTCACGAAACAATCTATCAGGACTCAATGTTGAGCAATCAGCTGATCGATATCGACCACATCAGTGACGATGTCGCCATCATTCATTTTTGGAGTCGTCTGTCCGCAGGCGAAGCGCACCCGGCAGGACCTCATGAACTGGATACCCTGATCCTCGCCGTTCTGAAAAAATGCCATGTTGGATGGTGCATTCGTGCTCTCGAGAATGTCACGCTCACAAACCCGCGAACAGGTGAAACCATATTACGTGATACGCCCAGTGAAAACCGCCATTGAACACCCAGGAAAAGATGGATGATACGACAAGCACAAGAAAAGGATTTTGAAGCCTTAGTCCGGCTTTTTATCATCGAAAACAAACATCATGCATCCCTGACACCGGACGTTGTCCGGGAAACGGATGATGTGTTCACCGTTCAGGAGCTGAAAGACATTTTGTCTGATGACAACCAGTCCTTACTCGTCGCTGAAATCGACGGGACAGTATCCGGCGTTTTACTCGGGCATGTGGTTCATGTTTCGTCCAAGCGTTGGGTGCAATCCAGATGTTATGCCTACGTCGAAGAAATCGTTGTTGCCCCCTCGGCAAGACGTAAAGGCCTGGCAAGGGCGCTTTTGGACACCTTTGAAAACTGGTCGCAAGATAAAGGCGCAACATGTGTCGAGCTTCATGTCTGGTCCGGCAATGCTGAAGCGATCAGCTTTTACACCAGAACAGGATTCCGAAATAAACAGCACTTACTCACCAAAGTACTCTGTGAGGATGCATGAGTATCCACAGCAATTCGCTCAAAGCAGAAACTGCAACTCATTCCTGAGGTAAAATGAATATTTCACTGTTAGCCGATGTCCCTGAAGCAGCCCCAACCATTGCTGGCTGGTACCTGAATGAATGGTTGCACCTGCATCCTTCTGCAACCAAAAGTACAATCACGGAAAAACTCCTGCAAGGGACGAACCGGACAAAAGTCCCGCTCGCTTTCGTGGCACATTTCAATGGAGAACTCGCCGGGGCCGGTGAACTGAAATTTCGCGAGCTGCCCGATTATCCGGCTTACCAGTATTGGCTGGATGGCATTTATGTTGTGCCTCAATACCGAGGAAAAGGCATTTCAACACAACTCATTGAGTTTGCCGTAGAAAAAGCAAAAGAACTCGGAATTCCTCACCTCTGTCTTCGTTGTGAATCTCACAATGTCAAACTGTACGAATTGAGAAATTTTAAGGTGATTGACCGGGAAGGCAGTAAGTTCATCATGGCGCGCGTACTGGATGGATCACAATAATTACAGCGCAAAAATGACCACTTGTGATTCATCCCGTCAGATGAGCAAAGAATAACAGGATCAACCAGGAGCCTTTGTGTTCATTTCAGAAGTCGCACAGAAAACGAACCTTTCAATTCACACCCTGAGATACTACGAGAAAGAAGGACTGCTCAGAAGTATTCACCGCAATCCTGCCGGACAACGGATCTATCAAGCATCAGATCTTGAATGGCTGGCGTGGATTCAACGCCTGAAATCAACCGGTATGCCGCTTGCAGATATTAAAGTCTTCGCGGCTCTTCGCCAGCAAGGGGATTGCTCTTTGAAAGATCGACAAGAATTACTGGCAAAACACGCGGTCTCACTCAAGCGGGAAATTGAACGACTAAATCAGGAATTGGCCATTGTCGAATATAAAGTTGACGCTTATGAGGAAAAACTGCTTGCCCTAGAGTGAACTCTAGCAGTTAGCCTTGTTTCGCCATTCACAATCAGGAGTTTTTATGGTGTTCAGTCAAGGTTATTACATTACCGCAGAGTTGAAAGTGAAAGATCGAGCCAATATTCAGACTGCTTTTGAATCACTGCAACGCTTATGCGCACAAACGCTCCAAGAACCGGGATGCTCCATTTTTCAGCTCCACCGCTGCCTGCAGGATGACTCACGTTTTCTGCTCTGGGAACGCTTTGACAGCGAGGCGGATTACCATGCTCATTTTCAGCAACCCCATACTCTGGCGTACCTGAAGCTGGATCTGACCGAAGTTGTTCAGTATTTCGCCAGCAACGTCCCGAATGTCAAGACGACCTGCGGAGCACCCCAGTAACGCAATTCGGATACAGTCTCTCTGGATCTCGCTAGATCTAGGGAATAGAGAATAGGGATTTCGCAGAAGCGGTTCGATCGCAGCAGTTCACCGCAACCTGGGTTGCTGCGTATCGAATCCTTGCCGTCGCACTTTATGATGCACAAAACGCCATCTGCCACTCAGCTTCACCGGTATGCTCATCGGTGCTTTCTGCAGTCACCTGAAACCCCTGAGATAAATAGAACTGATAGCTGGCCTGGTTGCGTTGATAAACATTCAGCGACAACATTTTGCGCTGCATTTTAGCGTGGTTCAGCAAAACCTTCCCGATGCCCTGCCCCTGTGCCTCCGGCGTGACAAAGATCGCGGCAAGCTGGTTCTCATACAAAGCATAAAAACCTTTCACTGCGCCATGGTCTTCATACACATGAACGTCTGAAACCGGTAAATACAGGCTGCGCATATTCTCAACCTGAGACTGCCAGAATTCGGACGCAATAAAATCGTGTGCTTTGAGTGATGCTGTCAGCCAGATTGACAAAACAGTGTCCATATCTGCTGCTGTAAACGTTCGGATCATGGTGTTGATTTTCCTCATTCATTCGATGTCGGTTCAGTGCCCAATGTTTTCATGTGCTTTTGCTGTTGGATCAGCTGATTTGCCTGTGCCGGACTGCGTAGCTGAACAAATTGAATATGTGCAAAATTGGGATCCGACATCATGCTCAGATAGCGCGCACGGTTTTTGCTGTAGGTTTTTATTGTCCACCAGACAATGGAATCCCGGCTCAGAAAGGTTTTCCGGAATGATTCCCGATTGCCCGTTCCCGGCCAAAGTTCCTGTTTGCTCAGGCAGCGGATCACCGCGCGTTGAACCGCCTGAAATAGCGTGCGGGTAAACGAATAATCTACCCAGATGACAGTATCCGCATGACGCCATTTGAGGGCTGCCGTTCGGTGATAATTCCCGTCCAGAATCCATTGCGTCTGGTCGAGCGCCTGTTCAATGGCCAACAAAAATGCTTCGTCCGTCGATTCTGCCCAGTTGGGTTTCCAGAACAAAGCATCCATTTCAATATGCGGATACCCCAGAACATGTGCCAGTTTCCGGCAAAAAGTCGATTTCCCGCTGCCACTGGTGCCGATGACATTGATTCGCTGCATTTCCCTCCCCCTCACTTGAAATCATTCATTTTATTTTCAGTTCATTTTCTGAATTCCGGTATTTTTTCTAATCTGAAAAATTCTTTGTTCTGAATTCACTGACTTCAGGGAATTAAAAGTTGGTTGATCAGCTGCCGAAAAAAAGTATTTAAAAATCCGACGATTATAAAAAGATATCTTTTCAATACAATTCATTTCCCCCTGACATTTATCAGCAAAACAGACAGTTACAAAAAATGTGACCTTGTTCTCTGATATCAATTCCCAAAATGTCTGACTCAAATGCACCAATCAAAGATGCATTATTTCAACTTGTACCCAGCCTGAATGAAATTTGTATGCACTATTCCTCTGACCTAAGTTCGATAAGCCGGAACGAAATTTAACATTTTATTTACCAATTGGGAGGTCGCTGTCCCCGATTTCAATAAGGAAAAATCATGTCTGACCTACCGCCACGCATCATGCGTGATTATTTATACGATGCATTAAACCAGCTCGGTATCCGTCAAATATTCGGTGTCCCCGGCACCAATGAAATTCCGATTATCGATGGCACGTCCTACCCGGAAAACAACGTGGAATATGTCGAATGTTTGCATGAGAACATTGCGATGGGGGCAGCCATGGGCGCGGCCCGCATGACCGGAGAACCCGGTGTGCTGGTGGTTCACATTACCCCCGGAATTGCCCACGGGATCGGCAACTTATTCAATGCCTACCGTTCTCATACTCCTTTGGTCATTCTCTGCTGTCAGCAGCAAAATGAACTGGTCACGCAAGAACCCTTACTGTCATCCAACATTGCTGAACTCGCGAAACAGTACTGCAAATGGTCGCATGAACTGCGTACACCCTATGAATTCCCCATGGTGTTACAACGGGCCTTCAAAGAAGCCAAAGCACCGGCTTGCGGCCCGGTCTTTATTTCCATCCCCTGGGAATTCATGATGGTCAGCCCCTTGCCCAACCAGCCACAAAAGCTGCCGGGTATCACCCGTATTCCCACCAATTTCACGGGCGATACAGACGAAATTCAGCGTTTGGCACAGCGTTTTTCTGAAGCCAAAAATCCCATCATCATCGCAGGTGATGGCGTGGGTTATGATGATGCCGCACAACAGCTGGGTATTCTGGCGCAAACGGTCGGGGCGCCCGTGGCCCTGCAAACTTTCAGCAGCCTTGCCAACTTTCCGAACGATGATATCCACTGGCAAGGCGAGTTACCGGGAAATCAGGCGATGCTGCAGGCCGTGTTTCAGCAGCATGATGTTGCGTTTCTGGTCGGCTGGAGCAATCAGGCTCAGGTCACAGTCTTCAACTATGCCGATGGGCCGCTGATACCGCCCTCAGTGGATATTCTCTACCTGTCGAATAACACCTGGGATATCGGGAAAAACTATTACGGCAGCCACGCCGTTCTGGGCGGCATCCGGGCCAGCCTGGAAAAACTCAATGACGTCATGGCTGGGCTCCCGGTGACGCCGGAGCAGCAACAGGCCAGAGATGCGCGCAACCAGCATTTACAGCTGCTCAGTCAGCAACGCCGTCAGGACTGGAATGCCTATTTGAAACAGGCGGAAGAGACCCCGGCCGCGTGTATTAATCCCGCGCTGATCCCGCACTATTTATCTCAGGCCATCACTGAGCAAGGGCTCGCCAACCAGTTTGTCTATGTTCATGAAGCCGTTTCCGACAGCCCCAGTTTTCAGTATCTGATGCCGCTGAACAAAGAGATGAGCCGGCCAATCAGTTATTACTGCGTCTCCGGCGGCTCGCTGGGTTGGTCGATGCCAGCCTCACTCGGCATCAAGATTCAGCCCACAGCGATCCAGGGTGTGACGCCAAAACTGGTGATCAATGCCGTCGGTGACGGGTCGTCGCTGTTTTACCCGCAGGTCTGGTGGAGTGCTGCCAAATATGATCTGGCGGTGCTTTACATCATCACCAACAACCGGGAATACCACACGCTGCAAAACGGACTGGAAGAAGTGATCGATTCCTACGACTGGGAACCGAAGAAAAAACCGGTTGAACCAGACCCGGCGGATCCGGCCAGCTATCACAATTACGAGGTGGATTATCTGTCGCTGCAACATCCGCAACTGAATTTTCAGCAGATTGCCGATGCGATGGGTGCTGGCGTCCAAGGGAAGATTGTTGAGCAAACCAGCGACCTGAACACCGCGCTGAGAGAAGCCATTCAGTTTGTTCTGAATGAAAACAAACCTTATGTGCTGGATATCCGGACGGAGCGGGATCCGGCGGCCGTACAGCAAAGTACTCACCTGAAATCCTCGGCAAAACGAATACGCCGCCCGTCGTTAAATTATTTCCACAAGGACGTGTTGGATGAAATTAATCCCAATCATTTCAGCACACTGGCATAAACCATTTTCATCAAACTGCAAGGAAGGGTCCTATGAGTCAACATTATGATGTTGCGATTATCGGCGCCGGGGTATCCGGTGTTTACAGCGCCTGGCAATTGAAAAAGAACTTTCCCGGAAAAAGCATTGCCGTCTTTGAAGGTAGCGACCGGATTGGTGGACGCCTGTTATCCGTGAAGGCACCGGGCGTGGACAATATGGTCGCTGAACTCGGGGGGATGCGCATTCTGGATGCTGCACGGCAGCCACTGATCCACGCATTACTAGATCAAATCAATCAGTTCAGTTCCCTGCCGGATCCGATTGAGTATTATCCGTTTCCGGTAGATACCCCGGTCAACTTTGCCTACCTGCGGGAAGTCAGGCTGCGTCTGAAAGACTATCAGGATAACCCGCACGCCTTGCCGTATAACTACAGCACAGATGCTTACGCACAAACGCCCGGCAGTGTCATGATCGCGGCGCTGGATAAAATCGTTCCCGGCATCACCGATCCGGATCTCACGGAAAGACAACGCCGGGAAATGGCGATGAAGGCCGAGTTTCAGGGCAAAATGCTGTATGAACAGGGATTCTGGAATGTGCTGCAACAGGTGATGAGCAGCGAAGATTACCTGTACTGCCAGGATGCAGGGGGTTACAACTCCACCATGTCCAACTGGAATGCCGCGGATGCGATTCCCTGGTTCCTGACAGATTTCGGGGATGATGTGAAATACTTCGGCTTCAAACAGGGATTTCAGCAAGTGCCTGTCGCACTGGCAGAAGAATTTCAGGCCATCGGCGGCGAACTGATGATGGGTCATAAGCTGACCACGTTCACGCAGGTCAATGGTGCTTTTGAGCTGCATTTCAATACGGAACTGGAAATCACGCCTCATGATGCGCTGCAGTGTACAGCGACGCACGTGGTGCTGGCGATGCCAAGACGCGCCATTGATTTGCTGGAGCCCAATTGTCCGCTGCTGCAACAACCGGTCGTCAAATCCCTGACCGGCAGCGTCACCCCCAGACCCCTGTTCAAGCTGTTTACCACTTACGCTTCTCCCTGGTGGGTCGAACAATCCGGCATTGAATCTGGCCGCAGTGTAACCAACATGCCCGTCCGTCAGACCTACTACTGGCCGACCGATGAGGGTCAGCCCGCGCTGTCAGGTCCTGCGATTCTGATGGCCAGTTATGACGACGGAGTCAACGTGGGCTTCTGGGACGGTTACCGCCAGAAACGCGGACTGGCCTGGAAACAACAGATGGAAGTTTTACCTTTACCCGAATACCGCGCCTTTACCGGCCTGATACAGCAGCAACGGGGAGCCGATGCCCAATGGCTGGCACACCAGGCACCTGAGTCTATGGTGAAGGAAGTCACGCGGCAGGTTAACCTGATCCACAATGTGTCTGTCGGGGAATCGGCTCAGACGCAGCCTCTGCAGGCAGCGTTCCGTGACTGGGGGGATGACCCGTACGGCGGCGGCTGGAACAGCTGGAATATCGGTGTACAAAGCGACGATGTCGCCAACCAGATTGTTCAGCCTCTGCCGCAGACGCATCTCTATATCTGTGGTGAAGCTTACTCACACAGTCAGGGATGGGTTGAAGGTGCCCTGCAGACCGCCCAGCTGATGCTGGCGAAGCTGGTGCCTCAGCTCAAGGCATAATCCGGTTTGGACAGCCTCTTTGAGAACAGGCTTTGCAGTGACCTGCAAGGCCTGTCTTTCAAAACAAGGCTATACCGAACGATGCCGGACTATGCCGGATGGCTTTCCTTCAGCACCGGCAGCAATCGCCTGAAAATCTCGGTCCCGCGTAAAGTATGATCACTGCCCACACGCTGCCAGCCCCAACGGCGATAATGCCGCCGCGCCCTTTCATTTTTACGCCCCACAGTGAGGAGTGCCGCCTGACATCCGTCGGCCTGCAGCCGGGTTTCAATATAACGCTGGGCAGCATCGGCAACCCCTGAACCACGGTAATCCGGAATGATATACATGAGATGGACATATCCTGTGGCCGGTTCATCGGAAAAACTTTTGAATTCAAGCTGTCCGATAATACGGTGATCGTCCCAGATGTGGATGTAATACCAGCGTGGATCAACCAACCGGGAACGCATGCGCGCCTCATATCCGGCAATGAACGCCGAAAACCCATGATCCGCATGAAATGTGCAGATATAAGCATCTCGCCGAAAAGCCATACAAAACGCAAAATGTGCATCAACATTGATGGGATGAAATTCAAGTGCCATTTGACCTCCGTGTCTCCATGACCTTGTCTGAGCAGTCCTGCTCATTCAACCGAAATGTGGTTCAGGATATCCGTTTATTGGGGGATAAACTGACAGCCCGAATTGAATTGGATCGAGCCCGAAAATCTTACTCTAAAAATACAGATAAGGAACGATGAGGATCAAAACTGTCTTTACTATTTTCAAGACAGGCAAAGGCTTCATGCCAGTCTTTTCGGTGAAAGGTAAAGTGCTGGTAGATCATGCAGTTGAAATAATGCATGGCATGCTTTTCTACATCTTCTTCCGATCGAATGGGCCATTTCTTTTCCGCGTAATTGCCACATTCCTTTGAAACAGGAGTCAATTCCGATAAACAGTTTGCTTCTGAAATCTGAAAACATTTCAGATAGACCGGTTGATCACAAATAACCCTGGGGCCATTTTTCAAGAGTTTTTGAGAGAAAATATCATACAGGACTTTCTCCTCCGCCGGTGGTTGCTTTTGGGATGCGCACCCGGCAAGCCAGAGTGCGGCAATGAATACCATTCCTTTTTTCATTGATAGTCCATTATGATTTCTTTTCAGGCACTCACTGCCGCATCAGATGAAATCTGGTCAGGCTGTTTTTGCCATGGCTTTCACGGCTTTTTTCACTTTTTTCATCGCCATTTGTCGTTTCAGCGGTGACAAATAATCGATGAACAGATTCCCGCTCAGGTGATCAATTTCATGCTGCATGACGACCGCCAGAAAATCATCCCGTTCCAGAGTGATCGGATTTCCCTGACGATCCAGTGCTTTCACGACAACGGAGCTGTAACGCTCAACATCGGCATAATAATCCGGCACAGACAGGCACCCTTCCTGACCCATGACCTTTTCTTCGCCGCTGACAACTTCCGGGTTAATCAGCACCAGCGGTTCGTCCCGTGTTTCTGAAATATCAATCACCACCAGGGCTTCAGAACGACCCACTTGCGTAGCCGCCAGACCAACGCCGTTGCTGGTGGCATACAAGGTTTCGAGCAGGTCATCAATCAGGGTTTGCACTGAATCTATGTCGGTGACCGGAACGGCTTTCTCTTTTAAGCGTGGATCCGGTGCTGTCAGTATGTCTAAAATCGCCATAACGAAATTACTTTTCTCTGAGTTGCGGAAAAGATGAAGTACAGCACAGATACTTCATCAAAGTCCATCTTCTTCAGTCCAAACTTTTCACCATGGGCACACAAGCCAATTCCAGTCCTTTTGGCGAACGATAGACTGCAATCTCATCGCCCGTAAAGCCCCTGGCACGGTAAAAGTCGGCCGCATTCAGCGTCGCGTCCAGTTTCAGTGCGGTCACGCCCGATTCTCTGGCGAGTGTTTCAATATGCGCCATCAGGGCCCTGGCAACGCCCTTGCCCATATAATCCGGCGCAACAAAAATGGCATCCACCTTCCCGATCCCATGTTCAGTGTTGAGCATGGCCGTCCCGATCACCCCCTGTTCAGACTCGGCCACGTAAAAAGCCCGTTCGATATCAGCGATAAAGCGTTCTGACATCCCGCCTTCCGTCCAGAGTTTTAACTGCGCTTCCGGATAATCCGCAACACACTTCGCCCAAATCGCCCGCTGACGAATCTCGTGTGCAGCCTTTGCATCCGCTTTGACTGCTTTTCGAATCACAAATGTCATCTTTCTCTCCTTGGAATCACTTTGCCAGCCATGGGTCTGTCAGACGAATGCTTTCACGATCAAAATCGATCTCTGCCGTCGCTCCCAACGGTGTGACCAGCATCGGGTGGGTATGGCAGCTATCGAAACCAGCCAGAATCGGTAATGACTGGCCGTTCAGCACTTCCAGTAAAACATCCAGCGGCGTTCTGCCTGTACCTCTGTCATTAAACAGCTCGTGTTTTCCTAAAATCACGGCAGACACCGTCTCAAACACGCCACAGAGTTTCAGGTGAGCCAATGAACGCTCAACGGTTTCGATCCCTTTGAGGGAATCTTCAATCAACAAAATATCGCCGGACTGAATCGCTGGCATGTACGGACTGCCCCAGATTCCGGTCATGGTATTCAGGTTACCGCCAATCACCCGGCCTTTAATCACGCCTTCACCCATAAACTGCCAGTGGTTGGGGGATAAGCGTTTGGCTTCAGACTGCGTTTCCCAGTCAATCATTTCATCCGTCCAGGCTGGCGGCATCTGATACTGGTACGAGGATTTTCCCGGGCGGCAGAGCAGCTCAAAAAATGAGTCATAGGTTTGCTCAACCAGTGGCGGCAACTCGCCAAACGAAGCCACCAGCGCAGGACCATAAAAAGTAATCAGCCCGGTTTGGGCGTATATTCCCATCAACAGCGCGGTGACATCGGAATAGCCAATGATAATTTTGGGATCGCGTTTCAGCGCCTCATAATCGAGATAAGGCAGCAGCGCGTTACTGTTATTGCCACCAATCGTCGATATCACACAGCGCACTTCCGGATCACGGATCAGGGCATTCAGTTCTGCCGCGCGGGCCTGAATCGAGCCGGAACGATAATGGTCGGAACCTCCGGTCAGGCTGCCTGCCACAAGCTGAAATCCTTTGCTCTCTAGAAAGTGTTTCGCCCTCTCAAATCGCTTTGGCGCGAAGACTGTCGCGGGCGAAGAAGGCGAAAAAAATCCAATTTTATCCCCGGGCTTCAGGGCGGGCGGTAAAATAATGTTCATGAGAACGAATACATCCTTGCTCTGTTGAATGGGTGCCGCAAACTAACTGCAATATTTCTGCTGATTGAGCTGGTCTTTCAGGTGATGGGTCTGCGTTAAATCGACCCCATGGACATTGGCCAGTGCACACAGATAATAAAGAACATCATACAATTCTTCGGCAATCGTCCCTTTTAAATGGTCAAGATCAGGCTGACCCTCTTTCCCTTTCCGGATTGCTTCTGATAATTCCCCGACCTCCTCGATCAGCTTGAGGAAATACCCGGGAGTGTTCTCCGGATGATGATCGACGGCCCGAATATGTGCCTGTAATTCACTGATTTTCATCACTTCCTTTTCATTATTGTATACCTGAACTGGCAATTTGTGACTGTAAACATCACTCAAAAGATATGCAATAGGATACTGACAGTTTCTGACAGTCCGCCGGTTTAAACTCAGGTCATTCCTAGCCAACACCGAAAAGAGGTCAATGATGCTGACACCCAATCTGCTGTTACTTTATGTGAAAAGCCCTGAAACCAGTGCTGTTTTCTACCAAAAACTGTTCAATTGCGAACCGGTTGCCGTCCTTCCCACCTATGCGGCGTTCGATTTTGAAAATGGCCTGAGTCTGGGGCTCTGGTCGGAAGAGGCGAAAAACTTTGTCTCCGGCGGAAGCGGCCATCGTTGCGAACTGTCGTTTATGGTGCCGGATGACGAAACCGTAAAATCGCTTTACGACCAATGGCAGCCATCCGTGACCATTGAACAGCCTCTGCATGAAGCGGTTTTCGGTCTGACCTTTGTCGCTCTGGACCCGGACGGCCACCGGATCCGGGTCTGTACGCCGGATGATTAAATCCAGCATCCGGATACAAAAATGGCCGCAACCGCGGCCATACTTTTGAATGTAATCTTTTTCAGCGTAATGTTTTTCGGCGCAATGTTTTTCGGCGTGATGCCTTCAGACGGAATTGAAATCACTCGAAGTGATATACCACTTTTCCGACAATGCGTTCAGACGGGATCACCCCGAAATTGCGACTGTCGTATGAGTTATCCCGGTTATCTCCCAGGAAAAAATAATGGTCTTCCGGAACCTGAATCGTCAGCTCATTCGGGCGGGCGCGCTGAAAATTGCGCAAGATTTGATATTCCTGCTCGCCCAGCGATTCCGTCACCAGCACTTGATCAGCCTGAACCGGCTGCCGGTGAGTTGCTAAAGGTTCACCATTTCTCAGCACTTCACCATCTGAAATCACAATCTTGTCACCCGGTATCCCGATCAGCCGCTTGATATAAAGCACATCCGTATCAGGAACGACAAAAACATACATGTCTCCGGGCACCAGTGTGCGTTCCGAAGCTCCTTCTGTAAACAACAAGCGACCATAAGACCATTTGGCACGGTAGCCCATTTTACTGACCAGAATTTTTTCACCCGGGTTCAGCATCGGTGACATCGACTGCCCCGGAATCTCGAACGGTTCGAGTACAAAAGTCCGCAGGAGAAAAATACTCCCGAATGCAGCAGCAAAAATCCCGGATATCCCCCACCAGCGGGCATACCAGACATCCGGGCCCGTCTTGCCCTGTCTGATAAGCCAACAAAGATGGGCAGCAAAAAGAACATTGATGAAGGCCAGATAATCCGTTTTTATATTGAAGTAAAAGAGAAACAAAGCGGCGACAACGACCGCCGAGAAAAATACAGCTGCATATTTCCATCGCCTGACATAGAGATAACCCAGCGGGCCGGTGAACAGGCCCAGTAAAATTGCCACCCAGTATTGAGGCTTACGTTCCATTTGATCATTCCTTTGTGATGCGGCGACTGAATGACAGGTGATTCCTCTCCCATACATCAACGCCACGCTTTCAATCAGCCCTTGGGCATCAGTGATTAACCTTCAGATACAACACACTTTTCTTTGCCGGACAGTATATCTCTCAGCTTTTGATAGTTGGTGAACTGAATCTGATTTCTTGCAATCGCAGTCTGCAGTTTTCCGGTGTGCCAGACCTGCATTTCATCCGCCCGGAAACGGGCATCGAGCATTTTCTTTTCAGCGCTGTCCGTCAGATAAGCCGGATGAATCGCGACGTGATGTAATGCCGGTTTTGCCTGATCAAACATATCGCGATACAAAACCTGACTAAGCGATGGATCTTTTTCCCGTGGTTCCGGGTTGTAATACATCCAGAAGACATCCGGCCCATACAGCTTATCTTCGCGAAGGCTGGCTGTAGCCTCCATTTGTTCCGCTTGGCTCTTCCAGAACAGCTGGGTAATCACCGGCAGCTGGTATTTATCGGCAAGGTTCAGGGTTTCCGTCAGAAAATCATCCCTTGCGTCCCAATAGAGCATATGAAAATCAAGATGGGTGACATTCAGACCCATCGCCAGTGCGCGGGTAATCTGGGCTTCCAGTTCCCTGACGACATCCCGGATATCGGCGTGTTCGGCCAGAGTCGGGCCGTCCGGCCACATATATCCGGCTTCGTTATACAAAGACGGCACCTCTTTCCGGCTCAGCACCGGCCCCCAGCCATTGGCTTCCTGCCATTCATTGGTCAGCGTCAGATGCAGGCCGACCGGCAGATTCCGTTGCCGGGCGTAATTTGCAGAAAAAGCAAAATTTGGTGCAGGCACCATCAGTGAAAAAGTCTGAATCACACCTTGTTCATATAAATCCACCACAGCTCTGTCCATGTCCGGATGCATCCCGACATCATCGGCATTGATGACAAAGACCACATCATCCGGCTGATATCCCAGACACCGGGTCATCTGACTTTCCCTGGCGCATCCGGTCAGCATCCCTGCCACAGTAATCACCGCGACGGCCAGACCCGTTTTTTTCAGTTTCATGCACACTTCCTTTTCAAGCGAACACAGTACTCAGGCTGCACTGATGAAGCAGCAAAGTACGATTCAACCCAACGAATGAATCAAGAGGCATATACCATGACTATTTCTTGATGAACAAGCGCTTTCTTATCAGCATGTTACGAACATCCCTCATAGCGATAAGCAGGGAAGCATATATGCGAAAAAAGAGCACTTTCGTGCTCTTTTTATTCCTTGATTCATCTCAGTCAAAATCACTGTACAGCTGCGGCACTGCAGGCGGGTATTCAATCGGCTGCCATCGATCGCTGAAGGTGTATTTCATGTAGAGCATGAAATGGTTGGGTTCGTAAAAATCTGAACGTTGCAGATCCAAAGATGCCCCTAAATACCAGCGCTCGCTGATCCGCTGCTCGATGGCACCTTCCAGTGCATAACCAAATCCACCGCCCGTACTGACATCTCCGGCTGATGCATCCGGCGCATCTTCTTCCGACCAGGAATGAGAGACGGAACCGCTGACCCGATAAGACAAACGGTTGCCGTAGCGCCCGTAATAATTGACAGGCAGAGACAAGGAGACATAGCGCTGCGGACTGTAATACCCGCCGCTGCCCAGCGTATATTCCCCCAGATTTTTATCGTAATGGAAATACAGCAGGTTGGTGCCGACACTCAGGCGCTGATCATCCGTCGCCATCAGCTTGTAGTAAGCCCCGCCCAGCAACGCCAGCCGGGTATTATCCGCAACATGGTTGCCTGTCATCTGATGATACTGCAGGCTGTTCCAGAAACCGTATGGCTCGCCGATATCCCAGCTTGAACTGAGTTTGATCCCCGTGCGGACCACTCCGCCCCATGTCGTTCCCGCCGGATCGCTGACCCCGTCCGGAACCTGCATCCCGGCATAAGACAACACAGTGCTGGTTTCGGGACGCCGGGATGCCGTGACCGAGACTCCAAAATCTCCCAGCTTGCTGTCAACGGTGACGCC
Organism: Photobacterium sp. R1; assembly: GCF_054600795.1. NCBI lineage: Bacteria > Pseudomonadati > Pseudomonadota > Gammaproteobacteria > Vibrionales > Vibrionaceae > Photobacterium > Photobacterium sp. R1. The sequence continues at coordinate 192,257 of NZ_BAAHZP010000003.1, read as the reverse complement.
ACCCACCCAGGTGCTGTGATCAAAACCCAGCGGTGTCGTACCGATATCCGCAGCCCAATTTTCGGCCTGCCAGCCCACGCCCAAAGCCATGCCGGATGCCTGGCTGCGGAATGTATCGGAATCAACCGAGCGGCCCGCCGGCTTCTCAAAATAGTCCAGATGACCGGAATCAACGTGGACATAATCCGCCCGCAGCAACAAATGTCCGTCCCAGTCTTCCACCGGGATTCGCGCTTGAACCGGGATCTGACTGGATTGGTTCTCACCGTCTCTGGCACTGTAATCCCAGCCGATGATCACGTGACCATCGCTGCGATCACGCAGACGATCGATATCCGCCTTCACATTCCGGGTCAGCCAGTCATCATCCGCTTCCTGATACAGCGTTCGCAATTCAGGGGATGCCTTGCGGGCCTGCTCAGCATCCGGGCTTTTTTCGATCCGGTCAGCATTCAGCGCTTCATAGCCCCGCTGCTCTGCAAGCACCCACTGCTTGTTCTCCATGGCAATTGCCATGGCATTGCGATAATCCATCGCATCGGCATCTGAGCGCAAATCAAGTTCCAGATTCAGGGCATCCGCTTTGGCAGTCTCACCTTGTGCATTCATCACCGGAGCGACAGCCATCAGCTGACGGGCCGACAACGACGCTCGTTTGACAAACAAGCGTTGAGAGGCCCGCTGATAAGCCTCCGAATCACCGGAAAGCGCAGCGGCCTGTAAAACGCCCACCTCAGCTTCCGTCTGGTCAGGTTCCGGTTTCACCAGAATTTGCTGATACAAGGTCAATGCTGTGTCGTGCTGTCCCTGAGCCAGCCGGAGGTCGGCTTCCGCCAGCACCCTGCGGGAATGCAGTGCATCCAGTGCAGCGACCAAAGACTGATCCAGTTCACCATTCAGCTGTTGCTGACCTTTTCCAGCCAGCCACTGATCAAACTCGCTGAATTTCGCCAGCGTAATCATCAGCACGCCGTAGCTGAGTTCAGCCGATTCAGACCACTGCGCATCCGGCGTCATGCCGCGATAAATGGCTTGGGCCCGTTGCCGCTCACCCAAATCTGCCCAGACAACAGCCAGACGGGCCAGTGCCTCGGGCTGATCTGCATATTGCTGGCCCAGCGCATTCAGCTGCGAACGCACGGTGTCCGGATGCGTCTGATAGCGTGCAGTCACATCAGCCAGCGTCTGGTTCAGCTGTAACCGGGTCAGATTCCGCTGCATCGCGTCTGTCCGCTGTGAAACCGGCACACGGGAGAGCACAGTCACCGCTTCCGAAAGTCGATCCGCATGCGCTAAATACAACGCATAAGCGAATAACATGTCCGGATCTGTCGTCCCGGACGACCAGTGTCGCATCAGCACATCGGCCTGCGCTCGTTTTCCGGCCAGAACCAGTGCGTCGGCAATGTCACGGCGCTGCCAGGCTGAGGTCGGATTCAGGGCCAGAAAATCGTTCGCAGCGCGTTCTGCAGCCGGTAAGTCCTGATTTGCCAGAGCCTGATTGAGCCTTTGCTGAGCCGACTGAGTTTTCATGTCTGACAGCCGCTCTGCCAGCACCCGTTGCTGAAACAGAGGCAACCCCTCCACAAAGGCAATTGCCTCCGGCAGTCCGCCCTGTGCCTCACGGACATTCACCCGGCCACGCAGTGCGGTTTCATTATTGCCATCGCGCTGAAGCACCTGCTGATACGCCTGATCAGCCGCTTCAAACTTTTTCTGCGCCAGCAATAACGCAGCCAGTTTGTTATAGGCATAAGGCGCACTAGTATCTGCTGCGATGGCTTTCCGGTAGGCCCGCTCCGCCTGAACGATCTGATCCTGCACTTGGTAGGCATCACCGTCATCCAGATAAGCCCAGTATGACGAGGTTTCCACCAGCGACTGCCACTTACGGATATTGTCCGGATCCGCATCCAACTGCTGTGCCTGCCTGAAGTATCGCAATGCTTTCTTCTGCTGACCCTGGCGCAGATACACCATACCGAGGCCACCCAGAATCTCCGGATCGTTCGGCCGGGCAGACAGCGCATCGGTCAGCAGGCGCTCAGCCTCTTGGTATTGTTCTTTCTCCAGTGATGCCTGCTCCAGCAATGCCAGGCCCCGGCGTTTGGCCTGATAAGTCGGGTCTTTCCGTAATTCCTGCTCGGTTTGCCAGCGTGTCTGAGCATCCTGACTGGCGCGCTGAATCGCCATATCCGACGGATAATAGCTGGCGACGATGGCATACTGATCAGCCACCGCCTGAGAAATCGGCAGTTGCCCCAGCGCCCGCAACCAGGCTTCTGCCGCAACGTGCCCCATATCCGAACGCAGCGCCAGTTGACGGTAGGTGTCCAGAATCCAGGGATCGGCCGGGTCACGGCGCCGGATATGATTCGCCAGTGCCAATTGAAAGCCAGGCACGCCCGGACAGGCCGCATTCAGCTGCTCCAGCCCCTGCTTCACGGCGTCCCAGCGCTCCCTGATGTTGCCTTCAACCTGAAGATATTCCAGCTGCAGTTCTGCCGAAGGCATGCCGTTGGGAAAAAGCTGACGATACGCTTTCAGCGCTTCAGGATAGCGTCCGGCATGAGCCAGCAGACGCGCCTGTTGCAAGGCCGCTTTCTGAGGGCCCTGAATCGCAATCAGATCATTCAGCGCCACCCGTTGCGGAGAACCGGCTTTCAGCTGATTCGCAATGGCCTGCGCCTGTTCCGTCTGATGCTGCTTCAGAAACAGCCTCGCCTGAAAATACAAGCCGTCCGGCTGCTGGCTGTCAATCGCAAACAGACGCTCCAGCGCACTGGCCACAATGTCGTCCCGGTTCAGCGCGGTTGCCAGTGCAATCTGCTCCACCAGAAACGCTACCGAATCCACACCTTCCAGCGACGCGGAAAGCCGAACGGATGTGACCGGCTGATAAACCTGCTTCAGTTGCGCTGGCGTCAACGGGGTGTCCGGCACAATGCCCGCCAGCGCTATCTGGCTGACAAACAGCGACCCGACGCTAAGTACTGCCTGCCTGCGCTGACCCGGAAATCGGATTACTGACATTGATGAATCCATGCTGGCTCCAGTTCCCCGTTCACCCCAAAGCGGTAACGCTGCTGATGCCAGCCCAGCCCGAACATCGCCAGTACATTGTCGTAATAGTGATCATCCGCTTGACGAACCAACAGTTCAGATGCGCGCCTGGCCTGAGCGGCCAGCAACGACGGCTCACTTGAGGCTGCCAGCAACGGCAGTAATGCTGCCGAAAAACCAGCGCTGCCCGCGGACTGAGCACGTCCGTTCTCTGTATTGACTTCACGTGGTGGCGCCGACAGTTTCGCGATCGCGGCCACCATCGGCTGCATGGCTTTCACTAATTTGGCCTTGTCGTTCGAGTCGTTATTCAGCATCCCCGCCCAAAGATAAGTCCGGATGGCGTTATAGCTGCCTGTGGGCCCGGTCTGTTGGTCGGCCGAGAATTGGTTCTGACTGAGCGTCGCCCAGTCCGGACTGAAACCGGCAGGCATGGTCTTCAGAATCATCGCCAGACTGGTTTGATACACCGACTGCCAAGCATGGTGCGGATAAAGATCGCCCATGCGCTGGATCAACTGAAGCGGAACATAACTCGGATTGACCCGGTATCGGCCATCGCCGAGCTCGAATCCTTCAGATCCGGGCAGCAACACCGTGCCCATCCCTTCAATCTTCACGGTCTCTTCCCGCAGGATCCGGTTTGCCATCAGGTAGGCCAGCGAACTGTAATAGTAGTTGTCCCACAAACGTCCGGCTTCGGCCAGGGTGTAGGCAATCCAAAGGTCAGAGTCCGAGGCCGGATTGGCGTCCAGCACACCAAACTGCCCCGACGGCTGACGCCCCCACAGCCATGACGGCAACCGGGCCGTCAGATCGCCTTCAGCCAGCTGGTTCTGCGTCCAGTTCAGTAAAGTGGCGAACGTGCGCTGATCGTTGGCGACCAGCGCAAAAAACAGCCCGTACGACTGACCTTCAGATGTGGTGATCTGACGCGCGTCGCTGCCGTCAACCACCCGGCCATTTACAATGTAAATCGACTGAAACTGCTGCCATTCCGGCCAGTCGCACGTGGCGGCCCAGCTTGTTCCTTGAAACAAGAGGCACAGGAGAATCATCAGCTTTTTCATTCGTTTCCTTCTCCTTTTGCCAAACGTCTGGCCGCAATTTTACGCAGGATCCGCCACAGGAAGACGGTTACAATCACCACCAGCAAAGCCGCCAGACTGGCCACCCACACCGGATGGTTCGAGAAGTGGTACCAGACCAGTTTCCACACCGGCAGCTTTCCGACATAGTAACGCTGTCCCACATTGTAGCTGGCGACTTCCTGATTTCTCAGGATCACGACAGAACCCGACATGAACTCAACTTTTCCGGCATCAGTCAGTGCCTGATCGACCAGTTTCAATGACTGGGGACTGGCGGCCATTATGGTGACCAGACTGCGTTTTTTGGTAAAGGGCGATTCCATCCCCGTCATCGCTGCAAACGCACCGCCGGCTTCCACAGACACCACATCCGCGGCATCCTGATTGCCGGTCGGCGAAGCCAGCCAGTTCATGCCCAGGGATTTCTCATTTCTGCCCGGCAAGCGGATCTGACGCTCTCCGACTTTCACCACCAGATTGACCTGATCGCGGTCAAGCGCGGCACTGCTCAGTTCAGGCACAACACCAAGACTCAGGATATCTTTGTCTTTCAATGTCTTGTTGTCCCACTGATTGGTCAGGGTAACATTGACCCCCGGGTAACCGGCATCCGCACCCAGACGTCCCATCACATTCAGGAAAGTCTGCAGTTCTTCCCGGGTCGGCGATGCCGATATCACCACAGCCGTGTCCGCCAGATCGGCCATTCGGGTAAACGGGAAACCGGATGTAGCAAAAGCACGCATGTTCGGCATTTCGATGTAATGCGAAAAACCACTGAAATCAATGGTTGAACTGCCATCAATCACAGCATATTGCTTGCTGGGCTGAGTGACCTGACAGTTCCCCTCAGTCACCGATGCGAAACCGAATTCAAACTCAACATGATTTTTGCTGCCGACCTTGAACGCCGGAATACGAACCCGGTTACTGCCGCTCAGAATGCCGTCGTCCAGCAAAGGGACCCGGATGCGTTTGGATTCGCCCCCTTTCCCTTCAGTCGTCAGATTAAACGCCTCGACGAACTCATCGTTAATTTTGAGGCTGAGCCGCGAGCCCGAGTTATCCGTCATCGGCGGTGAATACCGGTAGCTGAGATCCATCGGAATCCCCCGGCTCTGCCAGGTGAACAGATCCGGTGCCAGTTGTAAATTCAGGTTGATAGGTGCGGGAGCACGCCCTTCCACCTGGAGCTGATTGCGCTGTGCCACCAGTTCTGAAAACGCAACCGGTCGCGAGGTATCCACCCAGTTCGGCGCATCATAAGGTACTCTGGGTCTGACCTGCTTCACTGCATTGATTTTCGCCATCGGACCGGTGAGCAGTTGGGTGCCCAACGCCAGCCCCTGAACGGCGGTATTCAGATCCTCACTGTCCCGGCCAATCACCAGCAGCAGCTTGGCAAAAGGATGGGTGGGATGGGTGATCATCTGCAGGCGCGGGCCGTCGGTGTCGGGAAAATCACGCAGAAAATCAGGCTTGTTATCGTTGGTCACAAACACCACCGCATGCTGCCCGGGCAAAGCGTCGAAAGACAACGGAAACCGGGCACCGCGCCACTGGGACAAAGCGCCAAAATGGGATGCCAGCACTCCGGCCGCTTTGATTTGGGCCAGATCATAGTGATCACCCATCACCACGGGCAGGTTCAGACGTGTGAAATCTCGCGGGTCAAAAAACGGTGCCGGCAGCAGGCTCAAATCACTCTGAACCCGGGTTTTCTGGACCATCAGCTCAACGTGACTGCTCTGGCTGATTTCCGCCCAGATACTGGCATCATTCGGATTGGAGCAGGTTTTGTGGGTATTGCCGATCAGTTCAAACCGAATCTGGTTATAGTTACTGAAATAGCGGGCATCCAGCGGCATCGAAATCGACATCTTCCGGCCCTGCTGACCATCCGTAATCGGCACCACGCCCATCAGTTCGTCATTCAGATACACCTTGATGTGAGAAACCAGCGCCAGCAGCGCCGGGGAAGGCGTCACATCAAAATACAGGTTTCCCTGCGCAATCACTTCATCCAGCCGGGAGCCGAAACCAATGTAGGCATTCGCTTCGCTGCCCTGAATGCCAACAGAACCTTGAAAACCCAGCTGTGAAAACGGCAGCTCGCGTTTGCTGACAGCGGATAAAGTCTGCGGGGCAACAGACGGAACCGTCCCCGCCAATGTTTCCTGTGCGCCGGCAACTGCAGACACACCCATTCCCATAAGGATGGCTGAAAGTGTTTTTATTGTTTGATTCAGTTTCATTCTTTTAAGTCCTGTTTGGGACAAAACGGGGTCTGAGAGACCTGATCACATCAATGACCGATAAGACAATCTGTACAACAGTCGCGAGTATTTTTGGGCCGTGCCGGACCAGACGCCGGTAGCCGTCGAGTCCCACCTGAAGAACCGCCTGCATGCTCGACAGCGGCTTATCCGATGCATAAGACTGCTGCCATTTCGCCCAGGTGTCGGCACGGGCAAAAGTGCACTGCACATAATCAATCCGTTGTTGCATACTCAGGCGATCCAGCTGCAGGCCGAGCATCCCCTGACGGGCAAAGGCGATGATGGCCGGGAACACAAAGGACTGGTTCCCGCGGCTGAGGACCACTTCCAGTTTCTGCGTCGCCATCGCTTGCAGCCGCTCACTGTCTCCGTCAGCCAGCTCAATCCGCATGCCGCCCAGCGAGAAATCCTTGAGAACAGCCTGCAGCAAATGACCGGAATGCAGCCGGATTGCCACCGGAATGGACACCTCCACCCGGTGATCCCGACGCACCTGCTTGGCTTCCACCGCAACAGCCACGGCAGCACCAAGGATCAACAGGTTATAAAGTGTCCAGAGAAGGTTCACCAGCACGGTGGTGAACTCATGATCCGGGCCCCAGCCTAAGCGGTACACGCCTACGCCCAGACCCAGCACATTCAGGAGCACCAGCACCAGATAAGGCCGTGAGATCACCCAGTCATAATGCGATTCTTCCACCAGGCCGCCTTTCGCGGTGACGTTAAATTTGCCTTTATGCGGGGCGAACAGCGCCACCGTTGTCGGGCGGGCGATGTACCAGGCCAGCACGGTTTCATACACTTCTCCCCAGAAGGAGTAGCGGTAATCCCCCTGCATCCGCGAATTGGTCAAGCTGGCGTGGATCATGTGCGGCAGCACATACAGCACAATCGCCATCGCTGGTGCATAAATGATGTATTCATGCAGCAGCAGGAACGCCAGTGGTGCAGTCAGAAAAACCAGCCGCGGAATACCCGAGAGAAAATGCAGCATGGCATTGGCATAACAGAGTCGCTGGGACAGCTTGAGTCCTTTACCGGTCAGCGGATTATCGACCCGGAAAATCTGCGCCATCCCGCGTGCCCAGCGGATCCGCTGCCCCACATGAGCAGAGAGCGTTTCAGTCGCCAGACCCGCTGAAATCGGCTGTTTCAGGTACGCCGAGTGATAACCCAGACGATGCATCCGCAGCGAGGTATGCGCATCTTCAGTGACGGTTTCCACCGCAATGCCGCCCACTTCTTCCAGCGGGGCACGACGAAGCACCGCACAGGATCCGCAAAAGAAAGTGGCATCCCACAGGTCATTGCCGTCCTGAATCAGGCCATAAAAAAGATTGCCTTCATTCGGGATATTCCGGAAATTCGACAGATTCCGCTCAAAGGGATCCGGTGAAAAGAAATGGTGCGGTGTCTGAATCAGCGCCAGTTTCGGATCCTTGAGAAACAGTCCCATTGTCAGCTGAAAGAACACCCGGGCCGGAATATGGTCACAGTCGAATATCGCAACATACTCACCGCTCGATTGTCTGAGCGCATAGTTGATGTTGCCCGCTTTGGCATGCTCATTGGTCGGACGGCGAATATAGTGAACTCCGACTTCATCGGCAAAGTCACGAAAGCTGTCCCGTTTCCCGTCATCCAGAATATAGATATTCAGTTTATCCTTCGGCCAGTCGACACCCAGTGAGGCGTACACTGTGGCACGCACCACATCCAGATCTTCATTGTAGGTCGGGATCATGATGTCAATCGTCGGCCAGAGTTCAGTGTCTGACGGCAGCGCAACAGGCTTACGGTTTAACGGCCAGATATTCTGGAAATATCCCAGCATCAGCACCAGCCAGGCATAAGTTTCAGCGAGCAGCAGCAGGCAGCCCAGCCCCAGAGCCAGCGGTTCATCCCAGTTCAGGGTGGACGTATACCGCCACCACAGGTAACGGCACGAAGCGGTTACCGACAGGATAATCAGCAACAATGTCGGAAAATGTCCGGGCATGCGCCGGAACATCATCGCCAGCGCCCAGAGCAGCAACACGAAAACCGTCTGTGCCTGCAGGCCAAACGGCACCGTGAAACAAATCAGGGCCAGCAAGACCACAACACACAACAGCATCAGGTTCACCACCTTACCCGTCCGGCTGTCTTTGAGGATCGCCCTGAAATTTTCGGTATCGGATTCGGTTGCCTGCTGTTCCAGCCATTGCACGGCAATGCTGAGACGTTGCAGCGGCAGGTAAAAGATCTGAGCTGACCCGCGATAGGCCCGGCCCAGCCACGTCTGCAACCAGCCCTTAATATCCCCGGGCGCGTGCTGCCTGACACACAGCAGCCACAGGCTTTGGATCAGAAAACGGATCGGATCCAGCCAGACAGGGGCCGCAAAGTTGATCTGCGGGTAATAGACCAGCGGCAGTCGCCAGGCCGGTACACCGGCCACTTCCGGCTTCAGCAACAGAAACGCAAAGACCAGCCAGCACCCGAGCACCAAATGCCCCAAACCGGTCATTGGTTTCCCGCCTTCACGCTCAAAGGCTGCTTTCTGCGCCTGAAACTGCCCGACCACCCAGGCTTTAAAAATGAAATTCAAGGGGTTCAACATAGTTCAATGTTCGAATCAGTGTGATGACAGCTGCGCAATACACCAGAGTGCCAGCGTCTGATAATCTCTGGCGGCCTGACTGCCGGGTGAGTAGTGCTGTACTGTGGTCAGGTTGGCGGCGCTGTCCATGAGTGCGATATCCCGGTGCAGGACAACCGGAGATAACAGCGGCCCCAGCTCGTTTTTCATGACTAGCATAAAATCACGGCTGAGTTCTGTTTCCGGCTGAAACTGATTCAGAACAAACTTCAGCGTCGTCTGATTCTCTGGGCCTGCGGATCCCTCAAACTGAGGCATGTTGTGCTGAAGCACAGCATAGCTGGCTGCATCCGGCGTCAGCACGACCAGCACCAAATCAAATTGTTCGGAGGCATTCAGGGTGTTCAGCCATTGCAGATCGCTGACCACCAGATGATAAAGCTGCCAGTGTTCCCGCTCATCGTCGCGTTTCACCCGGGACAGCGCAGTCACCAGTTCAGAAAGATACAAAGCCCGTTGCGCGGTAAAACGGCTGAGGAAAGGCTGACTCAGTTGCCCGAAAGGCAAAAATGCCACCCCGTGCGGGCTTTCAAAGCCGGACGCAAACCAATCTCCGGAATCGCAGATACGGCTGGCCCAGCCATCGGTATGACTAAAAGGCATGCCAAGGTTCAGCCGGAGGACATTGACGGGATCGGTATCCACCGCCAGCACATCTTTCTGCACCTGAACCAGCGACTGTGCCAGATGGGCTGTCACCGTATTTGATCCCGCCCCACCGCGAAGACTGACGATCGCGACGCGTTTCATAAAGCTTTCGCAACACCCGGCTGACGGCTGTGCCGACGCTGCGGCTCAGCGCCGGACTGAGACGAAACCGGCATTAGCGAGTCTCCCCGAAAAATGAGCCATTTGCGTTTTGCATTGGTATAAGTCTCATTTTCAGTCATCTCAATATAATCATGGTGCGGCATTTTGTAAGACGCATAGATAGCGTCAATATCTTTGGCTGGCACGGACACGTATTATCACCACTTGTTAAAAAATATAAATATTTGAACCACAAAGGAACCAATGAGAATGATTCGTTGATTCAATAAGAAAATAGATTGTTTTTTTATTAACTTTTGTAATACATAATGCTCAAAAAAATCCCACAAAATAATCCTGTTTTTCAAGCTTGTATAATTAGAGAAATGAAAATAAGACCGGATGGCCATCTTCATTTGCCAAATAATTATCTATAGAATTTATCCAACTCGCAACCAAACACATACCAAAACATTTGAATGCTTGTAAAAACATATAAATAGATGTTTACTGCAACCCGTTCACGGCGATGATAAAAGAAATAGCGCCAATATGTTTCACTTTTTAACCAGATTCTATATGATCTGCGTGTATTTTTGGCACAACCTTTCTTGATGCCTGCACCTGCGATTCCCGACCACAGTGCGTTCATGACGCACATTCTGATTGGGTGACTATTTTTGAGTACAATTTATGTCTATATATCAAGGCAGGCTGCCTGTTGAAAAAAAAGAATCTCGCTCGGTATATGTTAATTTATTTGGACATAAATCTGTTGCAACCGATTACCTGATTTCGACAAATAAACAGAATCAAAACATAACGTTCACATGTCTGAATGATAAAGACAGCTTTTACAGCGGACTGAATGAAGAAATATTACCTGAATTAAAATCATCTCTGAAGCGTCAAGGGAATCGAATTTATTTCCTGACAAAAAATATGTCAGAACGTTCCCTTCATGTTGAAAAAATCATTCAGGATATTTTTCGTATTCGCATTTCGAAGCAATCAAACTTGACGTTGCTCATTCCTGATATTCTGCTGGCCAATTTATCGCAGCAGAGTCTCGGGCAATTATTTGAATTGCTCAAACAATATGCAACTCAGCGGCATTTAACCATCGAGGTTTTGCTGTATGGCTCGCTGGCTGTCTCAGTCAGGCCCGCATTACTGGCGCTCAACTCTCTGCTGGCCGGACTGGCAACCATGACGGCCGTCAGGCCCGGTAAATACCAGTATCAGATTGCGTTCTGGGCCAGTCGTCAGGGTATCCGGGCCGACGAAACCTGGCTGATCAGCCGGGAATCCGCCGGAGAGCTGGTCGTGCTCCCGCCGTCTGAATCTGCCCTTCCGGCGCAAACGGCAACGAATACGGATCAGTCGCCCGTCATTCTGAGCCGAGAAGCGCTGAATGAGAGAGTGCAGCCAAACGACTCGTTACAAATCATGCCTTCCAATCAGGCAGTTCTGAGCGATGCTGAGCGGCCGGGGAATGCGACTCTTATTCTGGGCTGCGGATCGCCCGAAATGATCCGCCAGCTGGCTGTTGATTGCTTCCGCATCAGGCAACAAGCCGGCCCGAAACTGAAAATTATCATCCGGGAAACACGCCAGTGCCTGCGATACAGCGATGAAGCCTTTCTTCTCAAAGCGGGCGTGAATTTAATCGTGCCATATCAACTGCCTTTCACCCGGCTGATGAGTCAGGCTGAAGCCATCCAGTACCAGGTGCTGACGCGTCCCCTGCCGGAAGAAACAGAAGAACTGCTGTCTTTCGACTTGCGCTATGAACACAGAGGTTACCTGGAGAACCCGGTGTTTGCTCAGTACTGCCATCAGATCATGCAGCGCTCGACGCCATCTCAGCTGAGATTCGCTCTTGTGAAACTCAGCCTGTTGCCCGGGATGAAAGCAGAAGAGTGCCTGCGCCTGTGTCATATCCGGCGCAACGGCGATGTCGTCACGGCCTGTCATGGCGCACTCTATGTTCTGTTCAGTGCGATTCGACAGGCGGATATTCACACCGCGCTGAACAATATTTTTGATTTCCCGGTCCGGGATCTGTTTCACCAGGTTCGAGTCATTCACACCCATCACGACACAGAGCGTGAATTGACAGCAGTGGCCGAAGATGCGGTCTCTGTCTCCGGGTTGAGCGCATCCGGCACCACGGAACCGGACCACTTTTACAGGCGATCATCCGGACATTCATCAGGCCACGCATCAGGCAGACATGAGGGCATGCCACTGTTTGCTGTCCCGAAACCCATCCAGTTACAAGGTGATTCATGAACGTTGACGACTTTCTCCTGACAGCCGGTATCAGCCTGCTGATTGGCCTGGTTCTGGGCTATTTCGGACGTGAGCTCACCGCCAAAGGTATCCGGGTGTACCGGAGCCATTTCAGGCGTTCACACTACTTTGAACAAGACTAACAAAACCGACAAACAGTAAGCGCACATGACGACCCAAATCACTTCCCAAACTGCTCAGCCCCTGCAAGGGCTGGGTTGGTGGAATGTCTATTTCATCATTAAAATCGCTCTCTTCCTGCAGGGCATTCTCAGCTTTCACCCGCTCGAAAACTTCGCGCTGGTTATCTTCCTGCTCTTGCCGCTGAAAGGCAGATTGCTGCAGATCCTGCGACTGATGGTTGCGATCCCGGCAGCCGCCTGGCTGATGCATTACGACTCTTACTTGCCGCCGCTGGAACGGCTATGGGCTCAAATGGGCCAGTTGATGCAGTTTGAATGGCATTACCTGCTGGAACTGACGGGCCGGGTTATCTCTTTTCAGACCCTGGCGGCACTGTTTGCCGTCGCTGCCGGTTATTCTCTGCTCAACCGTGTGCTGCGAGTCTCGGTTATTGTAGTGGCGACCCTGTTTGTTATCAGCTTGCCCGCAGCGCAAATGTCGGCGGCCGTTGCCCAGCCAGAACAGCAGACTGTCGGCGAGAAGACTATTCCTGACAACCACACTGTGCCTGACAGCCAGACGGTTAAAACTGCGACATCTGTGACGTCCCCGACCGGGACCGATGACGCATCACTGAATACTTATCTGTCCGGCTTTTTTGACACCGAATCCGAACGTCAGGTGTTGTTTGACAACCGCGCCCAAACCGCTGCACCCTTTGATCTGCTGTTCCTGAGTCTCTGCTCTGTTGCCTGGGATGATATCGAAATCGCCGGACTGTCCGATCACCCATTGTTCAAAGAATTCGATGTCCTCTTTGATCGGTACAATGCCGCAACCTCTTACAGCGGTCCGGCCGTGATCCGTCTGCTGCGCGCAAGCTGTGGTCAGGAAAACCACCGTCAGCTGTTCTCAGGCGCACCCTCACAGCAGTGTTACCTGTTTGATAATCTGAAAAGACTCGGTTTTGAAGAGAACCTGATCATGAACCATGACGGGGTCTTCGATAACTTCCTGCAGTTGATCAAAACCGAAGGGCAGGTCAGTGCCGATTTGATGCCACAACAGGGCTTTCCCCCCTATCAGAAAGCATTTGACGGCAAGCCCGTTTACCGTGACCGGCAGGTGCTGGAAGATTGGTTCACGCACCGGAAATCCGATCACAGCGAAAAGGTAGTGACGCTCTACAACACCATTTCCCTGCATGACGGCAACCGGATCATCCGCGGTGATACATCGACCAGCATGGCCAGCTACAAAACCCGGCTGAAGAACCTGCTTGATGACCTGTATGCGTTCTTCCAGACCCTGAAACAGTCAGAGCGCAACATCGTGGTGGTCATGATCCCGGAACATGGTGCCGGAATGAAAGGTGACCGGATGCAGATTTCCGGCATGCGTGAAATACCGTCTGAATCGATCACGCATATTCCGGTCGGCCTGAAAATCTTCGGCAAAGGCATGGTCCGGACGGGCGCTCCGGTTCACGTCACTGCGCCTTCCAGCCATCTGGCCCTGTCGCAGCTGATCAGTAACGTTCTGGCACAAAATCCGTATGAAACCGGACATTTTGACCCGGCCAGCCTGATCAAAAACCTGCCGGAAACCCCAAGGGTCTCGCAAAATGAAGGCTCGACCGTCATTGATGTCAATGGCAAGCCATACATCTCGCTGGACGGCAACACCTGGTCGGTATACCCGGCCCACTGACGCCCGTCTCCTCAGACAGCACAACACGCCACCGGTCAGGTGGCGTGTCACTTTAGACTGGACATTAAGCTCTCAGAACCCGTAGAACACCAGCTCATAAGCAGGAATGAATGCATGGGCCGGCGTGAATTCTGCTGAACTCTCCGTAGGTTGAATGCCCTCGCAGTCCAGACGCTTTCCGTTCATATCCACCAGCCAGAATTCAGGCACAGAAAGCCCAAGTGAATCAGATAATGCAACATACGATGGCTCGGCATAAGCGCCCTGCGTCACACTGCCAAAATGTTTCACCTGGGGCTGTGTTTTGACGGCCAGGGCCAGAATCTCAGCAGCCCCGGCAGTATCCCGATTCGTGACCAGATAGACAGGCTGACTGTATTGCACCGGCCCTTCTGGCCTGAACGTCACAAAGTTCACGGAAGCCCCCGGACGTTCAAAGCCAAAAACAGGCATCTCAGTCGTAAAAAAACGTTCGGCAACTAATTGCGCCGTGAGGTAAGAGCCGCCGGGATTTCCGGTCAGATCCAGGATCAATGCACGGGTGTGCTGCAGCTCCGCCAGAATCAGATCCAGTTGCTGCCTGATGTCCGCTTCATTTTGCTGACTCAGATGGCTGACCAGCATCACACCGATATTGTCCTGGGTTTCTCCCCAGTAAAACATCGGATGCTCACCGCCAGAAGATTTCAGCGACTGCGTCAGCAGGTAATGTTCCACGGCCTGCAAATACGCATTTTTGCTGCCAGTCTGAGCCGAATAGGGGTTCAGCCAGGCCTTCTCGGGGAAAGCCTCTTCACCGGGTAAAGTGTCCTTGCCGGCTTGTCGCTGAAAACCGAGATGCTGGCTCAGCGCAGAGGGTCGGCGATAAGGCTGCGAGGTTACACCATCCTGATGGACCAGCACCTGAAACATCGACAGCTCGCCCAGCATCGCAATGACTTCATTTGGTCCCGGTTCCTGAGATGTCGCGCGGGAAGCTCTGTCACCGTCCGGAATCAACTGCGACATACGCTCGGCCAGCACCGGATTATTTTCAAGAACAGACCAGATCCGTTGGGTCTCATGAAGGCCAACCGTCATTTCCCGGTCTGCCGCAGCCGCGGAGGTCACAACAATCTTCACCAGATCTGAATTGTCCCGGCCACCGGTATCTTCTGCCCATAATCTGAAGGTGTAAGTGCCGGCCATGGCGATATCAATCACGGTAGCCTGTTCCCGGTCCCCATCGATGATATTGACCGGCTGAGGGCCCGACGCCAGACTCCAGCTGACCTTCCGGATATCGTATACACTGAGATAGCTTTCCACTTTGCCCTGAAGCGTGAGGCTGTTCACCGGCAAAGTCAGCACCTGATCCCGGCCCGCATCCACGGTCGGTTTGGTCAGCTTCTCCGCATCTTTCGCGATATCATCAGAGCCGCAGCCCAAAAGCATCGTGGTTGCCAGCAGCATACTGCTCAGAAAAAAGGGGCGCATCTGGAATTTTTGCATGACTGAATCTCTCTTCGTTCCGCTGAAAATACAGATCGTTCATTGACTGAGAGCAGCTTAATGCCTGAAATCACAAGAGGCTGTGGTAATCGTTAGACCGTGTGTGACACTTTGTGACCATTTCAGCCGCAGTGACCCCGCACCCCCTCCGGCATTGAACACATCGCTAAAACCGGTAGCTGATCCCGGCCGAAACAAAATAAGATTCAGAGTCATAGAACCGGATATCGCTTTGCGTGTGTTCAATCGAACCCAGCAGGTTCAGTGCCAGATTCTCTTGCCCCAGCACACCGCGATAGACATACAACACGCTGGCATTCAGAAGCGTTGCATCTCTTTTCTTGCCAAAGACAGGGTGCACCGTGTCGTATTCTTCATCGCTGTACCGGAGCATCGTATAAAATCCCTGACGATGATCATTCAGATTGATCCCCAGCTGATACCCTACAGCCGTGAAGTCATTCGCAGCCCCGTCAGCATTGCGCTCGGTATAGATCAAACGGGGCACCAGAGCCATCAAACGATTCACAGGCAACAGCAGTTCGGCTGAACTTTGATAGAACTGACTCTCCCGAAGCAGTTGCTGACGCTGCGCCTCACTGAGCAACAGGTTCTGCCCGGAAAGATCGTCATCATCCAGCTGATAATCCACAAAGCCGTAGCGAAGCGTCAGGGGGATGACTGAAGCAGTGAAGGCCAGCCGCCCCCCCTGTGTGGTCACATCCGTTTTCTGACGTGCCACCCGGGTCAGGAAAGGGTCTGTCCAGGTCTCATTGATGCCCGGCAGTTTCGGGAAATAAGCCAGAGTAATTTCCCCCAGGCCGGGAATCACCTGAGTAACTCCCAATTCAGCCTGAAGCTGACCTTCAACGATCTGCTCCTTGCTTTGTCCGATGAAAACCTGGGTCATGCCGGATGAAAGGGTGTATTGCAGTCTGCCTAATGGCGCGACTCGTGTTTCTTCGGTTCGCTTGCCGGAATGATTCAGATCATCCGTGATGGCATTGTCATCATGGGTGTTGAATTGAGACTGACGGTGAATGGCGAAACCATTGAGGCTGATCTCGCCACTCCATCCCGGCCGCATCGGTGCCTGCCCGTTGGCCAGCACACTCCCGGAAAGCAGCATCGCAACGGATAACCCGGCTGTTTGGCGTTTCATTGTTTTTTCCTTGTCTGATAAGCATGTCGGATTTCCATGCTAAGTGACTGAGAAAAAACAAACAGACCAACTCTGGGACCGATTGTGACCAAGTAAGACAAACGCTCAGGAAACGCTTTCCGGCTCAGATTCTTTCATGGGCGGATGCTCCGCGGTTGGTTTCAGAGCCATCGGCCAGCGCAGCGTAAATCTGGCCCCGCCCATTGATGCCTCACCCAGCGACACACTACCCCGGTGCAGCAGCATAATTTGCCTGACAATAGCCAGCCCCAGACCGTGCCCCTGCCGGGTATCACGCTGCTGGTTATCCACCTGGGTGAAGGGATCGAAAATGGACTCCCGCATTGATTCCGGGATACCGGGCCCGTCGTCTTCCACGGTCAGGACCCAGTCATCATCATCCTGCCTCAGTTCGATACGGATCTGACTGACGGCAAACCGGCCGGCATTATTTAACAGGTTATTGAGAACGCGGACCATGGCCCTTTGATCAACCCAGAAGGGCTGCGTCTGAAGCGCTGGCGGAAACCAAAAACGGACTGCCAGACCGGCAAACTCACCCTGAAGCAAGCGGACTTCATTCTGATACATCTGGACCAGATGGCACGGTACAATTTGTACCATCTGGCTGTTCACGCTGTAGCGGGACAGCAATAATGTCTGATTGATCAGGTGATCGAGATCATCAATGCTTTTATGAATGATTTTCCGGTAATTCTCTTCCTGATCTTTTCGGATATCGCTGCCGGAGAGCATTTCAAAGGCAAAGCGCAGCCGATACAGCGGCGTACGCAAATCATGAGCAATCGCGTTAGTCAGCTCCCGGTGGCCGTTGATCAGCTTTTCAATGTTGTCGGCCATTTTATTGAAAGCATTCCCCAGTTGGGCAATCACAGACAGACGGGAAATTTTACCCCGCTGGCTCAACCGGCCTTCCCCGAAATCATCTGCGGTTTTTGCCAGCCGTTTTAAATCACGCCAGAGCGGAAAAAGCCAGAGCAACAACGCTCCGGAAATCGTCACCACGAACAGAGACATGACACTCAGCTGGAGTAATTGCTGCGCATTCTGACTCTGCATATCGTGAATACTGATGAAATAGTCGTGATTGAGCTGGGTATACAACAGCGTACTGCCGTCATCCTGCGTACGGCCAACAACCTGCCCCCTCAGTAACCGCCGCCTCTCAGATTCACTGAATTGAGCGCTGCCGGTTGGCACAAGTCTGGCTTCAAATGGCCGTTCTACAGAAACCTTCGTCAGATAGTCCTGCCACTGTGACTGAGGTAGTGTCAGCACCGTCCGTTTCAGAATGTAGAGTGCACCTTGTGACTGAATCGCAATCAACTCATTTTCAGACAGATTCATGGCATAAAACAGCACCCACTGACTGTCCGCAACCTGCTTCAGCAATGCCGTGGGATCGCTGAAGTCCATCGCCAGTTCCCCCAGATGAAACCGGTTCAACACTTTTTCATCACCCTCATACTGTGCCAGTGGCACCAGCTTTAACTGAGAGCCGAACTGTTCGCTGAGATCATCAATATAGGACTGCCACTGCGCCTGAGGCTGGTTCACTAAGTCATCATGAATCACCAGCAAGGTGTCATCATAAACCTTGGAATAAAACTCATACATCATTCGCTCACTCATGTAACTGATCGGGCCAAAACCGGTCGGAACCATGAGAAAAAGTAAAGGAAGGATAATCGCCAGCCAGAGAAACGAAAACGCTTTAATCATCAGAATCGTCCATCTTCAATAAACGGGCATACAGAGCTGATAGCCAATTCCGCGAATGGTTTTGATCAGTTGCGGGTTCGCCGGATCATCATCCAGTGACCGGCGCAACCGGGAAATTCTCCGGTCGATCGAACGATCCAGCCCGTCATATTCATAACCGCGAATCTGCTGCATAATCTCCTCTCGGGAAACCACTTCTCCGGACTGCTGCGCCAGCAGGTAAAGGAGTTCAAATTCAGCTGTCGTCAGATCCACCAGCTGATTTCTGAACACAACCGTACGACGGTGGAGATCAATGTTCAGCTCACCGACGACCAGCGATTCCGCCCGCCCTTCACCTGTATCCCGGTGCATGCGCCGTAACAGTGCCCGCACTCTGGATAACAGTAAACGCGGCTGAACCTGCTTGATCACATAATCATCGGCACCGAGCTCCAGTCCCATCACCTGATCAATGTCATCATCCAGCGCAGTCTGCATCAGAATCATGCCTTTATAGTCTTCTCTGACCTGACGGCAAACATCCATGCCCGACATCCCCGGCAGCATGATATCGAGGATCACCAAATCCGGGTGTTTCTCCAGAATCTGGCTGACGGCTTCCACACCATTTCCTACCGTCAGTACCCTGAATTCATGGGTCTCAAGAAAATCACCGATCAAACAGGCTAACTCCTGATCATCTTCAACCAGCATGATGGTGTATTTTCTGTCATCCCCGCGGACGTGCTGCATTTTTCTTCCCTTTGCCATTCTCTTCTTTCCTGATGTTATCGCAGACCTGTCGCGCACCCTGTGACAGTTTGTGACCGGAATGACTGCAGTGAATCCCACTTCTGCAGATGTTATTGATGCTACGAACAGCCATCAATGATAAACATTCACCAATGTGATGAATTCACGCGTTTTCATCCGGATCGAAATCAAACATTCATAAAAATCAGCATCAATAATCAGTACAACATTGAAATGGAAGGCAAGGAATGGAAGACCAGAAATAGAAAAAAATAGAAGACCTGAATAAAAAACAAAAGAATAAAGACAAGTCATAAAAAACGAATCAACAAAGCCAGAAAATTAAATTCAGCGAACTTCACTAAAATCAGATTTATCAATCACCCCAAAATATCCGACCAACATAAAACCATACACCCAACCACAACCTAACCACCTGATATAAAAACAAATTACAAACAACACAATTGAGATAAAATACAATCCATTCAAGCCAATAACATGATTCATCCCGGTTGAAAATAGGTGAATCCCCCCTGTTTTCAGCATCACGAATCAGAGTGCCACTTCAGCACCCCATTCCAGTTTAAAACCACGAAGTGTGTCGCAAATGTATCTGCAATCCATGGATATACACCAACAAATACACCACCATAATGGATTGAATCTAGTATTTTCATCTAATTCATATCCATAAGAAACCTTCAATATACTTTTTTAAATAATGAATCAGTCAATATCATGGGAGTGATATATGGGAAGCTTTATCTCTCTTTTCATTGGGGCATATCTGGTGCTGGGAACTGTCGCGACACTTTATGCCGTCTTTTTCTTTTTCCTGACGGGGTTAACCATCTTTGATCAGGGTATAAAGAAAATCATGCCACTCCGGTTTAAGTGCAGTTATGTTTTCGTCATGTTTCTGATGATGCCTGCATTTTATTTGGTCTTTATAGAAGAAATTCTGGCATTGCCTCGCTACTACAAAGCACAAAAACAAAAAATGGCCTGAACCATCGCCCTTCAAAAAATAAAGCAGGACAGGTTCCCGGACACCCGGCCCTGTCCTGCCCGTCTCATCTCCGCCAGTATTGGTGCAATGTGGTGCTCGCTGACAGCGACTCCGGCTTTTTCTGCGAAACAGCGGTAGCGTCTATACTCTGTAATCTCATCCACGATGACTGGCAATGGTGAGCGCATGCCTTATTTTCAGTACTATGGCATCGACTGGATCGCAATGATCCTGACTTTTCTGGCGATCTGGCAGATTGGAAATCAGAACAAAATCGGCTTCATTCTGATGATCTTCGGGAATGCCAGCTGGATAGCGGTTGGTTATTTAACCGACAGCATGGCGATGATCATTGCCAACTTCATCTTCTGTCTGCTGAATGTGCGCGCCATCTTCAAATGGTCCAGGGCAACGCATCAGCAGGATTAAACCGCTTAGCCTTCCAGCACCCGCACACTCTGCCGGACCACCAGTGTCGGCTCGAGCTGCACGATCTGCGGTTCAGTGATCTCTTTATTGATGCGTTTCAGCAGCGTTTCGACGGCGGCCTGACCGAGACGATATTTCGGCTGGTGAATGGTGGTCAGCGAAGGCGTCATAAATTTCGCGATATGGATATCATCGTAGCCGATAATGGAGAGATCGTCCGGAATACGGACGCCTTTTTCATTGGCAGCGTTGATCACGCCCATCGCCATCATGTCGTTACAGACGAAAATCGCACTGGGCAAAGTCCCGCTGGCGTACATGGTGTGAAAGGCATCGTAGCCGCCTTCGCATTCGAAGTCGGACTCAATCACCCAGTCACTGCGGAATGCCAGACCCGCTTCATTCATGGCCCGCTTAAAGCCTTCGTAACGAATTTGTGCCTGATGTTTGATCAAGGGGCCGGTAATACAGCCAATGTCCCGGTGCCCACAATCAATCAGATATCTGGCGGCCAAGTAGCCGCCCTGATAGGAATTATCCTGAATCTTGTCGCTGGCAAAAGACATCGGTCCCCAGTCCATGACCACGACCGGAATATCCGGGTAGCGGTCGAAGACTTCAATCCGCTCCCCTTCCAGCGTCGAGCACATCAGCAGCAGTCCGTCGACCCGCTTTTGCAACAGGGTGTCGATGGAGGCTTTCATACGCTCGTTGTCGCCTTCGGTATTACACAGAATCAGGTTGTAGCCCTTCTGGTAACAGCTGCGCTCAACCCCTTTCACCACTTCGCCGAAAAAAGGATTCGTCGAGGTGGTGACCAGCATCCCGATGGTCTGCGTGCGGTTAATCTTGAGACTGCGGGCTAACGCAGAGGGGGCGTAATTCAGCGCTTTTGCAGCATTGTTGACCCGCTCTGCGATTTCATCGCTGACAAAACGGGATTTGTTGATCACATGGCTGACCGTCGATGTCGACACGCCAGCAAGTTTTGCGATGTCTTTCATCGTCGCCATGGCTATCTCCTTCCCTGTTTCTATTAATCAACGATTGCGAAACGCTCTGACAGAAACACATCGACCTCTTCCCGGGTCGGAATCGAGGTTTGTGCGCCAAAACGCGTCACGGAAAGTGCAGCTGCGGCATGGCCAAACTGAATGGCTGATTCTAAAGACATCTCTTCCAATAAACCAGTCACGAACGCACCATTGAAGGTGTCGCCCGCCGCCGTGGTATCCACCGCATCCACTTTGTATCCGGGAATCAGCTGGCCCCGACCGTTCTGGCTCAGCCAGACCCCTTTCGCTCCCAGCGTAATCAGGACGATTTCAATGCCCTTCCGGTGTAACACGTCCGCAGCACGCTGAGCTGAGGCATTGTCAGTCACCATAATCCCGGTCAGCACTTCCGCTTCTGTTTCATTCGGTGTGATCACATCGACGCACGACAACAGACTGTCGGGCAACGCACGTGCCGGGGCCGGATTGAGAATCACATTGGTCTGGTGCGCTTTGGCTTCCTGCGCTGCTTTTTCGATCCCGTCCAGCGGCGTTTCCAGCTGCATCAGCAAAAACCGGGCTTCACGAATCCGCGCCAGATCCGGTTCAATCCGTTCAGCCGTCAGACAATCATTGGCTTCAGGAGACAGACAAATTGTATTTTCTCCGCTGTCAGACACCTGGATCATCGCGATGCCCGTCGGACAGTTCGGCTGCATTTTCACACCGGCGGTATTGATGCCGTCACACTTAAAACGTTCCCGGATATGAATGCCGAACGCATCGTCCCCGATGCAGGCAATAAAGCCGGTATCAGCCTTTAACCGCGCAGCCGCCACAGCCTGATTCGCACCTTTTCCGCCGGGAATCACCTGATAATCACGTCCCTGTAACGTTTCGCCCGGACGGGGAAAATCGGACACCCGAAGGACATGGTCCGCATTCACACTGCCTAAAACCACTAATTTATTCATAGAGTTATCCTGGAACATACTGTACCGACCCAAACACAAGGCTTTGCCATTTGTGGAAAAGACAAAGCGTTATATTCAACGCACGTGCTGCCCGCGTGCAGTCTCCGCCACTTCAGCGGCGCTTTGTGGATTGGATCCCCGCTCACACGGGGATCACATGCAAGATTACTGATTCGCAACGACTTTCAGTGGTACCGGAATGTACTTTTCAACTTTCTCGCCTTTCAGGACTTTCACTGCCGTTTCCACGCCCAGCGCACCGATTTGATCCGGCTGCTGTGCAATGGTCGCTGCCAGCTTGCCGCGGTTCACCGCCGCGATGCCGTCATCTGTACCGTCAAAGCCGACAATCATCACTTGCTTGCCTGATGCCTGAACCGCACGCAGCGCGCCCAGTGCCATTTCATCATTCTGCGCAAACACAGCCTGCACATCCGGGTTCGCCGCCAGCAGGTTTTCCATGACATTCAGACCTTTGGTCCGGTCGAAGTCCGCAGGCTGGCTCGCCAGCAGATCCATCTGACTGCCTTTTACCGCTTTCATGAAACCCTCACCGCGTTCACGGGCCGCAGAGGTTCCGGCAATGCCTTCGAGCTGAATGACTTTGGCCTGCTCACCGACTTTTTCCATGATGAACTTACCCGCCATTTCGCCACCGGCCACGTTATCCGAAGCAATATGGCTGACCACCTCACCCCGGCTGGCACCACGGTCCAGTGTCAGGACCGGGATATTGGAGCGGTTCGCCATGCGAATCGCATTCGACACTGCATCAGAATCCGTCGGGTTGATCAGAATGGCCTTCACACCGCGAATGGTCAGGTCTTCCACATTCGACAGCTCTTTACTCGGGTCATTTTGCGAATCCAGCACAATCAGGTCGTAACCCAGCGCTTTTGCCTTCGCTTCCGCACCGTCTTTCATGGTCACAAAGAACGGGTTGTTCAGCGTGGAGACCACAATCGCCAGCGTGTCCTGCGCCTGAGCAGACACAGAAACGGTCGAAGTGAGCAGTGCAGCAGAAATCAGGGTTGCCAGTTTTTTCATTGTTATGATCCTTTGTGTAGGGGGAGCCGGTACACGTCACCCGGCTCTCTTTTCATGGGTAAATCCCGAGGATTTACTTGTTTTTATTATCCACCAGCACAGCCAGCAAAATCACAACTGCTTTGGCAATCATCTGGTAGTAAGAAGACACATCGAGCAGGTTCAGGGCGTTATTCAGGAAGCCGATGATCAGCGCGCCAATCAAAGTGCCCATAATCCGGCCCTTACCGCCCATCAGGCTGGTGCCGCCCAGCACCACAGCCGCAATGGCATCCAGTTCGTATCCCATGCCCGCCGTCGGCTGTGCCGAAGACAAACGCGAGGTCACAATGATGCCCGCCAGCGCAGCCAGCAGGCCACAGATGGCGTAGACACCGATTTTCACCCGGTCCACATTGATACCGGACAAACGGGTCGCGGACTCATTCCCGCCGAGCGCATACACATAGCGGCCAAAGCGGGTGTGATTGAGCAGATACCAGGCCGCCGCGAACACCACCACCATCAGCCAGACCGGCACTGGAATCCCCAGCGCATAGCCGGTACCAAACCAGGCAAAGGCATCAGCCGTATCGGTAAAACCCGTCGAGATCGGACGGCCATCTGTGTACACCATGGTGACACCGCGCAGCAGCGTCATGGTCACCAAGGTGGCAATAAAAGCCTGCACCTTGCCCTTGGCAATGATGATCCCGCTGACCGCGCCCAGCGCAGCTCCGGCAAGCAAAGCCGTCGGCACCGCAATCAGGACCGGGACTTCCATCGCAATCAGACTGGCGGCAAACGCGCCGCACAATGCCAGCACCGAGCCGACACTGAGGTCGATCCCCGCAGTCAGAATGACCAGTGTCATGCCGACGGCAATGATGGCGTTGACCGAGGTCTGGCGCAGAATATTGAGAATGTTATCCGCGGTGAAAAAGTTCGGATTCAGAAAGGACACCACAACAATCAGAAACAGCAGGGCAATCAACGACTTCTGCTCAATCAGCCAGGCTTTGCTGAACCGTTTTTTCTCGCGGGCTTCGGTGGGTTGACTCAAGGTTTTGGTACTCATGCTGCTTCCCCGTTAATCAATTTGCCGACAGCACAGGCCAGCAGTTTTTCCTGATCGGCATCTTTTGCATCAAATTCGCCGCTAATCCGGCCTTCATGCATCACCAGAATCCTGTCACTCATTCCGAGGACTTCCGGCATTTCGGAAGACACCAGAATGATGCTCATACCTTCGTCTTTGAACTGATTGATCAGCTGATAAATTTCTTTCTTGGCACCGACATCGACACCCCGTGTCGGCTCATCCAGAATCAGAACTTTGGGCCGGGTCATCAGGCCTTTGGCAATCGCCACTTTCTGCTGATTCCCGCCCGACAGATTGCCGATGATCTGATCCCGGCCCGGTGTTTTGATGTTGAACAGACGAATAAAGTCATCCACAGCCATCACTTCGTCGCCATGCTGAATCTGAATCCCTTTGCTCAGTTGCGCCAGTGCACACAGAGACATGTTTTCTTTCACCGACAACCCCAAAACCAGACCATCGCCTTTGCGGTCTTCCGAGATATAAGCGATGCCATTGGCCAGTCCGTCCTGCGGGCTGATCGGATTGATGGTTTTGCCGTTCAGGTTGATCACGCCCCGCTCGCTTGGCAACGCACCGTAAATCACCTTCATCAGCTCCGTCCGGCCAGCCCCCATCAAACCGGAAATCCCCAGAATCTCACCGCGTTTGAGGGTAAAACTCACCTCATGCACACCGGAGCCGGTCAGGCCGATCACTTCAAGGCAGGTCTCACCATGTTTGACCGCAATGCGCGGATACTGCTCTTCCAGTTTGCGGCCGACCATCATTTCAATCAGACCGTCTTCATTGGTGTCTGCCACCCGGCATTCCCCGATGAATTTGCCGTCCCGCAGCACGGTGATGTCGTCACAGATTTCGAAGATTTCTTTCAGGCGGTGCGAGATATACACAATGCCGCAGCCTTGTGCGCGCAACTCATTGATTACCGCGAACAGAGAGGCGGTTTCGGTATCCGTCAGCGCGTCAGTCGGCTCATCCATAATGATAACTTTCGACTCGAACGACAGCGCCTTGGCTATCTCCACCATCTGCTGTTCACCCAGACTCAGGTCGCCCAGTAAGGTTTTCGAGCTGTGTTTCACATTCAGCCGGGCCAGCAACCGGTCGGCTTCATCGTACATCCGGCCCCACAGAAACCGGCCCAGCGGACCGGTGAATTCACGACCGAGAAAGATATTCTCGGCAATCGTCAGTTCAGGGATCAGGTTCAGTTCCTGATGAATAATACTGATGCCCGCCTGCTGAGAATCACGTGGCCCTTTGAAAGCTGCGGTTTGCCCCTGATAGTGAATGCTGCCCGCGTCTTTGCTGTAAATGCCGGTCAGCACCTTCATCAGGGTTGATTTCCCGGCGCCGTTTTCCCCCATCAGCGCCATCACCCGTCCCGGATAGACGTTCAGGCTGGCTTTATCCAGTGCCTTCACGCCCGGGAAGGCTTTTTCAATCTCACTGAGTTGTAAAATGGCTTGCGTCATACGCCGTCCTCAATGGTTGCTGTGGTCAGAACACCACACCGGCCTGAAAAATCACGTTCGCATACGGGGTGCATTCCCCGGTCCGGACCACAGCCCGGCTCTGGTGCGTCCGTTGCTTGAAGGCTTCGTGAGACAGGTAGGTGACAGCTATGTCGCGGCCAATACGTGCCTGCTCTTCCTCAAGCAACCCCATCAGCGACTGATGAAGCGCCGGACTCACCTGCTGAAACTCCTCTGCCATCACCACGCCTTCAATCTGTGATTCAGACAACAGTGTGCGGACAGTCTCAATGAAACCGGGCACGCCATGCGTCAGCGCCAGATCGATCCGCTGCACCTGATCCGGCACCGGCAACCCGGCATCACAAATCGTCACTTCATCGGTATGCCCCAGCGTCGCCACCAGATAGGACAACTCGGCATGCAGGAGGGTACTTTTTTTCATGCTTCAACACCTTTCTTGGCCCGGTTTGGGCCTTGCTCAAACCTTGATTAGACAATCCAGGCTTCCCGTAATGAAATCGTCGGGAAAAACTTCTAACGTCGTCAAAATATCGGTTTATCTGCCCAAAATAGGCAGTGATGTGTTTTCTGTATCCTGTCTTTTTTATGATTGGGAAAACTCATCGAAACGTTTCGATGAATTCTAATCCACTGAGATTTCTTTGCAGCAGGTGAAAAGTTGAACTGTGATTGGGATCGTCAGATCTATCAGTAGCAGAAGTAAAAAGGTGATCTGAATCGCGGTGAGCCGGATAAGAAAAACGGACATTTACAAAAAAACAGCAGAGGCGTTTTCGCCCCTGCTGATGTGGATGATATGCATCATGAATTTGCAGATTCACCTGCAAGCCCTCCATCTGGGCCAACGCCGGACATCTGAGCTTACGCAGAAGCCTCAGCAGTCAGCGTCGGATAGTCGGTGTAACCTGCCGCACTGCCGCCATAGAAAGAAACCGGATCTGCATCATTCAGCGCGGCACCGGTTTCAAGGCGCTCAACGAAATCCGGATTGGCCAGAATCATCATGCCGTAAGATTCCAGATCAGCCAGACCCGCATTGAGATCACTGCCAATCTCATCCCGCGGCCGGCCCGGACGGTTCAGGATCAGCGTGTGCTGCCAGATATCCCGGATGTCACGGATCAGCGGCTCATTGCCCTGATGCATGATATGCAGGTAAGCCAGCCCCAGTTTGTTCAGTTCTGCGACCAGATAACGGTAAAGCGCCGGGCCTTCGCTGCCCTCATCAATTCCCCAGATGGTGGTGCCCGGTGACAGACGGATCGCCGTTCTGTCGGCCCCGATTTCCTCCGCAATAGCCGTAGCAACCTCAATCGCAAACCGGGCACGGTTTTCTATCGCCCCCCCGTATTCGTCGGTCCGGGTGTTGGCACTGGGTGCGAAAAACTGCTGAATCAGATACGCATTGGCCCCGTGGATCTCCACGCCGTCTGCACCGGCTTCAATGGCACGACGCGCAGCGAAGCGGAAGTCGGCAACGGTCTGACGAATCTCTTCTGTCGTCAGAGCACGGGGAACCGGAATATCCTGCATGCCGGAGACCGTAAACATTTTTGTCTGCGGCGAAATCGCCGATGGCGCGACACCCGGACGATGATGCAACGTATTGTCCGGATGCGACATCCGGCCCGCATGCATCAGCTGAAAGAACACATGGCCGCCCTGCGCATGAATGCCAGCGGTGACCTGTTTCCAGCCCGCCACCTGCGCATCGGTATAAATCCCGGGGGTGGCGAGGTAGCCCTGCCCATCATCGGAAGGCTGCACGCCTTCAGTCACAATCAGGCCGATACTGGCACGCTGGGTATAGTACTCGGCGGTCAGTGCTCCGGGCGTTCCGTCCAGGTTCGCCCGGGAACGGGTCATCGGTGCCATCACAAGGCGGTTAGATAAGGTGATTCGGCCTAAACGGACCGGTGCAAATAACTGGCTCATGGTTCACTCCCGCAGCAGATGCTGCTCACTCATTTTCGACCCAGTCATCATTAACCAATTCACATATGGAATAAATATGATTAAATGGAAATCATTGACCCATTAATGGAGCAATCATGACGGGATTACTGAACGATATGGCGCTGTTTGTAGAAGTGGCAAATGTCATGAGCTTCCGCAAAGCTGCTGAGATCACAGGCGTGCCGAATTCGACGCTGTCCAGACGCATCAGCACTCTGGAACAAGAAATCGGCTTACGTCTGCTGCACCGGACGACACGCAAGCTGGAACTGACAGAAGCCGGCAAACTCTATTACGAACGCTGCAAACGGATTGTGGCGGAGGCCAAGCTGGCCCATGAACAGTTAGGGGATATGCTGGAACACCCCAGCGGTTTGATCCGGGCATCGCTCCCGGTCGATTTTGCCGTGACTTTTCTGGCGCCGTTGATGCCTGAATTCATGCGCCGCTACCCGGACATCACCTTTGAATTTGACCTCACTTCCCGCAAAGTGGATATGGTCACGGAGCACTTCGATGTGGCGATCCGGATTGGTGAGCAGGAAAGCTCCAATCTGATTGCGCGGAAACTGGCAAGCCTGAAGGGTCAGCTGTATGCCTCGCCCGGTTATCTGGAGCGCTTTGGAGAACCAGCAACACCTGCAGAGCTCACGCAGCATGAATGTCTTCATATTCTGAAGACTGGCACATGGCAAATGAGTCACGGCTCAGAAACGATCGACGTGCCGGTCAGCAGCAAGTTCATTCTCAATAACATCGGAATGATCCGAAGGCTGGCCACCCTGGATCTGGGGATCATTCTGATGCCGGAAGAAATTGTGGCCGAAGATCTGAAAGCTGGCCGACTGCGCCGGTTATTGCCCGGCTGGCAGGGCGCCCCCACCCCGATTTACGCGATGACTGAAACCCGGTTGCTGCCCGCAAAAACCCGCTGTTTCATTGAATACGTCCGGGAATGTCTGGCGCAAACATAACAACCAAACCGAGCAACCTAACGGCGCAACAGACAAGGCGATGAACAGGTAAGCCATCTATACTTCTCACTGTTCAGAGCAGAGCGATGAGGTGCAGTTATGCTGAGATTCATCGGAAAAACATATCATTACCTTGTGCTGATTTTCGTCGTCACATTTTCCGCATTCAGTCTGGGTGCAACGGCTCAGTTACTCGACGGAAAAACCTTTACAGGGCCAACTGGCATCGTGGGTCAGTCGGCTGAAGAACAGGAAGTGCTCACCTTTAACCACGGCGAACTTTACTCCGAAAGTTGCGCCCCCTGGGGCTTCAAAAGCGGCGCCTATACCCTCGAGCAGCAAGGTGAGACACTGTACTTTACGGCCACCACACTGAGCCCGGACAACGGTAAAATTGTCTGGCGCGGTAAGGTGAAAGGTGATGCCATCGAAGCCAGCTACATCTGGACCAAAGAACGCTGGTGGTGGAAGGATGCCCGGCAGGAAAAATGGTTCAAAGGGACACTCAAAACAGATGGGGTGAACTGAAATACTGACGAGCTAATCTGAAAATATGGCAGGTACAGTGTCGCTTCTTGTACCTGCCATACGACGTTGTAATATCTGGCTAGATACGGTGAAAAATAAAAAAGATTGTTATTTCTTCATCCCTTGGCACTTAATGACGATGACTGTCTTTCGTCAAATGTTCGAGATTGTCGAGCGCACATTCTTCGCTGTAATGAATCAAGCCGCGTTTGATGTTTTCTAATATTCTGCCATCTAATTGAACTGCACAGTTTTCAATTGCTTCTTCAATCGTATCCAGAGAAATTTCCAACAAATCGTATATTACAAAGATATCTTCTTGCTCAAAATCAACTGATTTTATACCCATCAAAGATTTCAGTCCCCCCTCCAAGGTTTTTTTTAAATCCTCATCGATTGTCTCATGAAGGCGTATTCGCCGCTTTTTCAACACGACCTGATTTTTTTGTTTTGGCGCTAACCCGTGTTGCGGATCACCAACATACAAGTGAGGATGAGCTTTGAACCGTTGGAGACACTGGGTTGAACAAAAATAATGTTTCACACCCTGAAAGTTCCAAGCCAGTGTCTTGTTCACCTCCGTCATATGGCAGACGGGGCAACACATTATATATCCATCAGATTCTCTCACTGCAATCACCTCTCTGGTTACATCACAAGACCGAATACTGCATTGCCGTTGATGTATCTGAGGGAATTAGAAAGAAACAGTTTCTGTCAGCTTCACATCACCTACCTTCAGTCGCGCGTGTCAAACTGACGTCCATCAATATCACAATGCCAATCATTTTTGCCTGATGAATCATTTGATTAACTTATTGCAAGCGATTATAAATCGAAGCCAACAGCCAGCCAGCACCTCCCACAATCACAAACCAAGCAACCAGTCCCTTGACGACGCCAGCCCATGTCAAATGCCAGCCAATATCATCCAGTCTCATATGAACCATGTCACCAGACATTGACATCATCATCGAAGGCATGGCCATCACCAGCACACTGCAAATAATCCAAAACAAAGAGGCAGTGATGGCACAGGCTATCCCGAACTTAAATGCATTTATCTTCATCACTAAGCCAACCCCAGCTTATTCTTCGTCATGCATCCCTCCACGATCACGATGCTCCTGAGCTTCATGCTCTCTCATCTGCCCCATCATCATCTGCATCATCCCCATGCTCTGGTTCATCATGCCCATGCGTTCATTCATCATTTCCATCATCTGATCCATGTGCATCATGTCTATGGACTGATTATCTCCAGACCCCAGATTCATCATATGCATGCCCTGCTGAAGCTGCTTCATGTGTTCCTGCATCAGTTGCTGTCGCTTCTCAGGATCTTTCTCACTGCGTACTTGATTCATCGTTTCACGCATTTTTTCCAAATATTCGTGCATCGCCGTTATCTGCTCATGATCCATCATCATGCCACTTTGCATACCACTACCGCCCATTCCCATACCACTATTGTTTTGAGAACCACCAGCAGCGAATGCCATAGAAGCGAGAAGCGGGGAAATTGTTATCAGGTACACAAGCTTATTCATCATTGTCTCCTTCAAAGATTCAGGATTACCTACTGTGAATATAGAACGCCATTGCGGTTTCGATTTGAAAAATTACCCCTGACAAATTTCAGACAAGAACACCTTTTAAAGCTTTGTCCTTATTGCTTTATTGCACAATAATCTGCCCACGATACATTTGCATTTGGCAATGAAACGTATACTCACCAGGTTTTAGTGCGGGAAGCGGGATAGATTTCAATCTATTAAGAGGTAGTGTGTCGCTGATTTGCAGTTCAGGGATCAGTACCGTTTCCGAGCAGGGCAATTGATCCTTGCGCATAAACTTCAGGTCTATGGGGGTTCCGGCAGGCAGTTTTATCCGTGATGGTGTATAGATTCCGTTTTCTACAACTATCACCAGTTCGTTTTTTCCCAGTTCGGTTTCCCGGGGCTTATACAGCCAAAACCACCATATAATGAGTGCAATGAAGAGGAAACCTGCAATGTTAATCAACAGCATGACGTCTTTCTCCTGACGGATGAAACGTTAATGTTGATGCACCTGAAACAGACGCAGCCGATTCGCATTTGTGACCACAGTCAGCGATGAAAAAGCCATTGCAGCTCCCGCAATCACAGGGCTTAGCAACAAGCCAAAAAATGGATACAACACACCGGCAGCAAAAGGCACACCAGCCATGTTGTAGATGAAAGCGCCAAATAGATTTTGTTTTATGTTACGCAGCGTTGCTTTGCTGACCGCAATCGCATCTGCCAGTCCATGCAGCGAGCCACGCATTAACGTGATATCCGCACTTTCGATGGCAACATCAGTCCCCGTACCGATAGCAAACCCCACGTTCGCAATCGCCAAGGCTGGGGCATCATTAATGCCGTCCCCAGTCATACCGACCACTTCACCTTCCATTTGTAATTCCTGAACTTTACGGGATTTATCTTCCGGAAGTACTTCAGCAAAATACTCATCAATACCAGCCTTTTCAGCAACCGCTTTTGCCGTCGCCTGATTGTCACCCGTCAGCATCACCACACGAATACCATTGCGACGCAAGCGTTGAATCGCGGCAACGGAATCTTCTTTGATTGGATCAGCAACAGCAATCATCCCTGCCAATTGATGATTCACAGCAAAATACATCGGGGTTTTCGCCTCAGCCGCCAGCGCCTCAGCTTTTTCAACAAAATGACCGAGTTCGATACCATGCTCACGCATCAACTTTTCATTGCCTAACAGCAAGCGCTTCCCTTCAACTTCAGCCTGCACACCGTGGCCAGTAATGGCTTGAAAACGGGTGAACTTACCGGTCTCAATACCACGTTCATTGGCAGATTCCACAATTGCCAGAGCAAGAGGATGCTCTGAGCCAGACTCCATCGTGGCCGCTAACTTTAAAACATCCTGTTCGTGATACGATCCTGTCACCAAGACATCCGTGACTTTCGGTGAGCCCAGTGTAATCGTGCCGGTTTTATCAAGAATCATTGCACTGATTTTCGAAGCAGTTTGTAATGCCCCACCGTTACGAATCAGCACACCCGCTTCAGCCGCTTTACCCACCCCCACCATCACCGACATGGGCGTCGCCAGACCCAATGCGCAAGGGCAGGCAATAATCAATACTGTCGTTGCTGAAACAACGGCATAAGCCACTGCGGGTTCAGGCCCAAAATTCAACCAGACGAGTGCGCTCACGATCGCAATCATCATGATGACAGGGACAAAGTAAGCGGCAATCACATCGGCAAGCCGACCAATCGGAGGCTTAGAATTTTGCGCTCGTTTGACCATTTGAATGATCTGCGCCAATGCTGTGTCCTTGCCAACCCGGGTCGCCTTGAAAAGAATGGAACCTGCTTTATTAATTGTCCCGGCAACAACTTCATCACCCTCGGCCTTTTCCACAGGCATCGGTTCACCTGTCAGCATAGATTCATCCACCGCGGTATGACCCTCGATTACCTCACCATCGACAGGGATTTTTTCTCCCGGGCGTACACGCACAACATCGCCAAGCAGCACTTGTTCAATCACGATATCTACCTCTTGACCATGACGAACCACCCGTGCAGTTTTTGCCTGAAGGCCAATCAATCGTTTGATCGCTTCTGAGGTACGTCCTCTCGCCTTGATTTCCAGCGCCAGCCCGAGATCAATTAAGCCAATAATCATCGCTGTAGCTTCAAAATAAACATGACGTGCCATCAGGGGCACAACGTCAGGAAAGAATACAACCACCATGGAATACAACCAAGCCGTCCCCGTACCCAAAGCAATGAGCGTATCCATATTCGCACTGTGATTTTGAAAGGATTTCCATGCGCCGAGATAAAAGTGCCTGCCTGACACGA
This sequence comes from Photobacterium sp. R1, assembly GCF_054600795.1. Lineage (NCBI taxonomy): Bacteria > Pseudomonadati > Pseudomonadota > Gammaproteobacteria > Vibrionales > Vibrionaceae > Photobacterium > Photobacterium sp. R1. Next base: position 158,795 of record NZ_BAAHZP010000003.1, on the reverse strand, counting down.
CCATGACGCCCATCGTTAACAAGCCCACCACAAACCAAGCCGCCCGCTCCATAGTCGTCGCCACGGTCATCTCGCCAACAAAAATACCGTAAGCCATCAAAGGGACACCGAGTGCAAGTGCGATAGCCATTTCCCACATCAGACGCTTGTAATACGCCCATTCGGCTTGTTCTCTTTCTGCCAGCACATCGTCTTCAGAACCACTCGGTGCGACTTTCGCTTGATATCCCGCCTTTTCGACCGCCTTGATCAAGTCTTCAGCGGAGACATTCCCTGCAACAGATACCGTTCGTTCTGCCAGATTCATCTCCGCTTGCTCTACACCCGGAACATTTTTCAACGCAGATTCAATTTTTCCGACGCAACTGGCACAGCTTGCACCTTCAATCATCAGTTCCTGATGTTCTGTACTGCCATCCTGGCTTGGGCCATCATCATGAATTTTACGAAGATCTCCCCCTTCGCTCTCCTGAAGAGAGTTTTCATAAGAAACGCTGTCATGAGAAGAATTGTCACCCTTTTTCACCGAAGTCATCACATCACTCCAGATTGAGTTGGTCACGTCTGGTCAGCACCATGCCCTGTCATTAACTTTGGCCCGACCCGGTGTATATGTAACGTCACGCCCTGAACCGAGACCACCTCCACTTGATCGCCCAGTTGAAGTTCCTCATCTGAGAGCGCATTCCAAAGCTCATTGTGCAAATAAACCCGATAAAAACCGAATTGCCATCCTTTAATAACACCTACTTGGTGCAGCAGTGTTTCTGAACCTGTGACGACGGGTAAATGCATCGCACGAAACGCCAGTAAGTAAATCACTATCGAAATCATAAATATGACGCTATACACCGGCACGGCAAACGATAGTGGCGTCAGCCAAAATAACGGCAAGGCAAGAAAAGGAAGGGCGAGCAGGAGGTGGCACATCAGTCATATCACTCACATGAAAAGCTTTAAATGAAGTATAGCTTTACAGGCAGATGAGGTCGGCTGGTTCACTATCAGCGAAAATCAGCAGGGTTTGTCCTCTGAAACAACAAGGCAAGATGCTGTACCTGACCGCCACAAAACTGAGCCCGGACAACGGCAAAATCATCTGGCGCGGTCAGGAGAAAGGCGATGCCATCGAAAACAGCTACATTATGGACCAAAGAACGCTGGTGACGGAAAGATGCCCGGCAGGAAAAATGGGACTATAACGTCCATTGCCTGCCATTTTTGATCGTGCTATATCGATTGGTAATGAGCAGAACAGGCTCAATCTTGATGTATAAAGGGGCTAAATATCATGATTTACCTGAGACGGACGAGATTGGCATTCAGATTCATCGTGCCCATATTCTTCGCACGCATTACGCCAATAACAGGGGTCAGGAAAGACTAGCTGATTAAATGACCTGGATGATTCAAAGGAATTATGTTTGATTTCAATTCATGTTATGAATTGTCACCTTTAAATGCAGTCCGTTTGCCTGTCGCTCATTACAGGCACAAAACGTGCCCAGAATTGCCTAAGATTATTTGATGTTGGCCGGACTGGTCGTAGACGCTCCCGGCGCCGACCACCTAAAAATTCATTCATAAATTTTTCCCTGGGAATGGAGAAACTTAGCTTCTCACTCGTGATTAGGCATAAGTGAAATTAAATTTCAGCACAAAGTCATCCATTTCGGAATCGTTACACTTAGCCAAATGTGGGAACTGATTTTGTTGTTAGCATTAACGCCCTATGATATAGCGTTGGCAACGCGGTACCAGTCAAGATAGAAATGTCTAGAAAATCTAATGTGGACATATGAGAGTTACTGAGTATTCAAACAACACGACCACAATCATAAAGTTGAATTTTAGTTCTTAAAATCTAAATGGTGATGATGCAAATAAGGCTACATCTGTACCCACTAAAGATAGGATACAAATCAAGCACAACTACTGATGTGAATTGATGAAACGTTCGGCGCTCGCGAAGAGGCTATCACACTGTTTTTTCTTTTTCGCATACTCAGCAGTGCCTTCCTCCAAAGAATCAAGAACTTCTTTCGCTTTATGGTATTCCTCGACCATTTTTGAAAATCTTTCTTCGAAATCGCTTTTTCGCATTTTTTTGCCAACTTTTTTTACTGGTTTTCGCATAACGTTCTCTTCCCATCAAAAGTCTAATAGTTTTTTCTGTTCACGCTCTAACAGAATATCTTCGATTTTTCGTCTTATCTGGTGAATCTTATTTGGATTGTCGCCTTTGTCATCATGCTTATCTTTACGCGACTTACCACTAGATGATTTCTTTTTCAAGGTTTAGCTTCCATTTCTGATTGAAGGTTAAACGTCCCTAAACTTAATCATTGAGAGTCTTTAATTTTGCCAGTGTTAGTCAACTCATAAAATGAAAAATTCGAATCAAAGAACCTTGTATGAACTCTGGATGATATATGGCGTTTTAATACATCGCTATTTAGCTTCGGTATAGTGGCAGACCAAGAGGTCTCGGTACAATGAAGGTGGTAATTTACTGTGAACAAACAGTTTTTGTCATTTTGATATTTTCTGCCCGAGAGCGATTTAATACCAATGCAACAGTCAATTGCCTCTTCGGTTCATATAAATACTTACCAAACATTGAGCTAGAAAGATCTCGCCATAATAAGAAAACAAACGAAATCTTCCTAAAGATCCACTAAGCTAAAGTAACGTTCGTAGCTTGTGGGCCTTTTCCGCCATTCTCTACATCAAAAGCTACTCTTTGGCCTTCAGCCAACGTTTTAAAACCGTCTGTAGTGATAGATCTGAAGTGAACAAAAACATCAGCACTGCCATTATCTGGAGCGATAAAACCAAAACCTTTGGCTTCATTAAACCATTTTACGGAACCAGTTGTCTTATTTGACATATATACCTCGATACATTAATACATTAAAAATAAAAGCTACTAAATCAGGAAGAAGAAAAAGGTATCGCAGGCTAAATATAACGAATTAAATCGAAAGAAAACTGAGAAGATCTTGAACTAAATATTTCATTAATAGCTCAGCTTTTTGAGCTGCAGCCACTATACACGTTGTATAGATAATAGATAGTTATTTCTGTTTTATTTTTAATTGACAATAAAAACAATAGTTTATACTCACTCCCTTTAAGCTACCTAAATAGATTATCCTCAATCAATGCTTTATTTCTGCTCCTCTGAGGTAACAAAAACCAGCACAGAACGCAAAATACTCAAATGGGAAAATAGCTATCCAATACCTAAAATAGCGTCTCAACTTATCCGGGCGAGGGTCACAGCAGCAAGAAAATAAGAAAGGAAACGCCGCGGAGCAAGATGCATCCGCGGCTGGAGTCGGGTTATCGGGTGAGTTTGAAGGCGCCGACCAGACGATCGAGTGTCTGAGCCAGTGCTGCCAGTTCCTGGCTGGTTTTTTCCAGTTCGGTGCTGGCGTCCAGTCCGGCCTGAACGGCCTGATTGACTGTATCCATGTTGACGTTGATTTCATTCGCCACGCTGGACTGCTGTTCGGTCGCGGTGGCGACCTGCGTATTCATGTCCAGAATCGCGACCACCTGACGGGAAATCTCTTCCAGAGCTGTCAGGGCGTTTTCTGTCGCCTTGGTGCCGTCTTCAGTCAGCGATTTGCTGCTTTCCATCGCATCCACGGCATTTTTGGCTTCATGCTGAAGCTGGTCAATCATGTTCTGAATTTCATCCGTGGACTGCGATGTTTTCGTCGCCAGGTTCCGGACTTCATCAGCAACCACAGCAAAACCACGACCGGCTTCACCGGCACGGGCCGCTTCAATGGCCGCGTTCAGTGCCAACAGGTTGGTCTGCTCTGAAATGCCGCGGATCACTTCCAGAATGGAACCGATCGACTGCGTTTTATCGGCCAGCGTCGCAATCACCACCGACATATTATTCATTTCTTCGGCCAGATGATTGATGGTGTTCGTTGCCGTTTGCAGCGTCTGACGACCCGCCTGAGTCTGGCTGTTTGCAGAACCTGCCGATTCAGCCGCACCCGCTGCGTTATTGGAGATCTCGTTGATGGTCGCGATCATTTCGTTCATCGAGGTCACCACCAGCAGCGTTTGCTCACTTTGCTCCTGACCGCGGGACAAAGCATGCACCGATTGCTCGCGCAGAGACGAAGCCGTGCTTCCGAGACCCACGCCAGTATTTACAACCTGTACAATAATGTCGTTAATTTTGCCGACAAAGGTGTTAAAGGCAGCAGAGATATTGGCGATTTCATCGTTCCCTTTGACTGGCAGGCGAACCGTCAGGTTACCGTCCCCTTGAGAAATATCTTCCAGCGCCTGCTGCAGACCGGTCAGCGGCTGGAACAGCCTGCCCAGCAGCCACATCAGAATGACGGCACAAACCACGAAAATCAGTACAATCGCGGTCAGCTGAGCAAACATAATTTCTTTGGCGGCATTATCCACTTCAGTAATCGGAATCCCCACGTCAAAGGAACCGTATAATTTACCGTTCAAGTAAACCGGCGTCATGATGTCATACACCCAGACTTTCTGAACGTCGGCATACCATTTGGAATGCTTCGGTTTGCCATGACCTGCCCCTTCAACGGTGTAGTTATCGTCATAGACTTTGTTCAGTTTTTGCGCGTCACTGTGCGCCACAGCCTTGATGTTCGTATCAATGACAACCGCGTAACTGATGTCATTTCGTTGCTTCAGTGACGTCACAAAGGCCTGCAAATCCGCCATCGGCTTTGTGGACGTTTCAAGCACGTATTCCACATTCTTCGCCAGCAATTCGGCCTGAGCCTGCGACCGCTTCAGAATGATACTGTCTATTTCCTGATGGGAAATATAGGAGGTTGACGAGATGCTTGCTATCGCAGCGATAGCGAACATCGCACAGACAACCATGACGATGATTTTTTTCATTTTGATAAACCCTGACGCCAAAAAGACTCAAATTAGAATTTCATAAAAGTGGCCTGCATCATCACTACTGCCTGCGTGCCTATACATCAGAAAAGCGGCGGTCCGGACAGCAACGATAAACCAATAAGTTACTCAATTTGAGCAAAAAGCTTATGCATCGATCCACTTATTTAATTGTCAGCTTGCAATATTTGAAGTGATTGCACATTTTCACAACATTTTATTCCTTAAAGGAATTCACCTGTATCAAAAAGTCATCAACTGGTGCGGGCGATTTGCTGAGCAATTTCAAAACGTTTTTAGCACGAAAATGAACAATCAGCGTTGAACTCCCCCCTCAATCGGTCGCGTTCTGCTGAAAACGCGCCGGTGACAGGCAGGAAGCATCAGACAGGGCGTACGAACTCACTCTGGCCGCAGTCATTTCTGCTGCCGTTTTCGTGCTGCATCAGACGCAATCCATGGAATATGAGCAATAAAACGTTGCTATCAAAATCTCAGACAACCTGAGGACCTGTACATTTCCAAAACAATCCGCACTTTCACGGCATGCCTGGAATCCCCAGAAGCATAAACACAATCACGGTGCGGTATCTTTGAGCGACAAAGAAACTTATACTTAACAAGTGTACTTATGAGTACGATTTTGAAGTCAGAGTTGTGATGCGTCCATCGACTATTGAGAAACAGAAAAAAATCATCGAGATTGCCACCGTTCTTTTTCTGGAACAGGGCTACAGAGACACCAGCCTGGATCAGATTGTTCAGCATTGCGGAGGGTCCAAACAAACGCTGTATCGCTATTTCAGCTCCAAAGAGGGACTGTTCAAAGCAGTACTGGCGCACAACCTTGAATCGCTTGAGGGAGTATTCAGTTTTCCGGAACACCCGGATCATCCAGTTGATGCGTGTCTGGTGCATTTCGGGCTGGGGTACGTCAAACGTCTGTGCTCAAATCCGGTCTTGGGATTATTCCGGATTGTCTCGGCAGATTTTCACCAAGATGCCGACATCACAGATTTCTTTCTGGCCAACGGGCCAGAGAATCAACATCATCACCTGGCCTCGTACCTGAAGTCAGAAGCCGTCGCACAACAGCTGACGATCCCCTCCGCGAATCAAGCCTGCACGCATCTGCTGGCCATGCTGAAGCAGAATTATTTTTATCTGGCATTACTTGGGAAATCACTGCCGGATGACGAGCAGCTGACCCTGCAAATCCGTCAAGCCGTAGATGCTTTTATCCGCATCTACCATCCAACACGCATCGGGCGATGACGCTGTACTGGCATACCGGGAGAAAATCATGTCATCCGTAAAACTGGACTCATTACAGCTGTTTCAGCATGTGGTCGAACAAGGCGGGATCACTCAGACCGCGGATTTTCTGGCGATGCCAAAATCCAGTGTCAGCCGGAAAGTGAAAGCACTGGAAGAAGAATTCAACGTTCAGCTCATCAGCCGGAGCGCCCGGTACTTTACACTGACGGAAGCGGGAGAAATATTTTATGAACGCAGCAGGGAGATCCTCGCACAGCTCAAGGTGCTGGAGCAGGAAATGGCGGACCATCGTCAGGGGGTTGCCGGGAAAATCAGCATTCTCTGTGTTTCCCCTCTCCTGAAGTGTCTGGGTGAGCTCCTGAAAAATTTCTGCCGCCAGTATCCCGGGGTTGAACTGGCATTCCATGCGCAGGATGTCGTGCAGCGCAATATTCCCAAACGCCGGTTTGACCTGCTGATCCAATTGGATAAACCTGTCACCAGCAACCTGATTGGCAAGACAATTGGTCAGATGTACGCCGATTACTATGCCAGCCCGGATTATCTTGCTGAATTCGGGACTCCGGCTGAGCCGGAAAATCTGCTCAGCCACCGGATCATTTTCCGGGAACTGTCGCAGGATCAGCCCAAGCAGTGGTGGTTTCAGTCCCCCTTACGCGCCTTAGATCTGGGAAGCGCCAACATCACGCTCGTCGACTCGCCAGACATGGCACTGACCCTGGCCCGGCAAGGCTTCGGCGTGGCGATGCTGCCGGATATTCAGGCCCTTTCCGCTCTGAATTCTCAGGCGCTGATGCCGTTATTCGGCCGGCAACACCGCCGCTGTTTGCCGGTGAATCTGATTTATCATGACCGTGAACAAATTCCGAGACGGGTCCGGTTACTGATCGACTTCCTGGCTGAGCATTTCGCTGAAGCCGCTGCAAAATACCAGCTTCAGCCAGAGTCATTGGCTGATCAGCAAGACGTCGATTGATGCCTCGCAACCAGTTTTTTCCCGATGATCATCACCGGGGCCAGCAACAGAATCGCGATCACGAAAGCCAGAAATGTGTTACTGAGTGCCAGCGTTGATGCTTCCAGTTTCAGCGTCTGGCTGAGCTGTCCTGCACTCAGCGTTCCGGAAGGCAGATATCCCTGAGTCAGTGCCAGATGCTTCATTGCCTGAGTGTATTGCTCAACCGCCTGTCCGCCGTTATCCAGAGTCCGGGCAAGCTCACTCATCGACTCGTAACGGGTGATCTGCATGATACGGGCAAAAATTGCAGACCCCGCCAATCCACCCAGTGTCCGGAAGATATAAAACACACTGATCCCTTCCGGGCGATGATCAGGCTTAAAATGAGCCAGCATCGCAATGGTCACTGACACATTGAGCAAACCGACGCCCAGCCCCCGTAAACAAAGTGGAAACAGCAGTTCATCCGGGCCAACATAGCTTGGTAAATGACTGAACATGACGACCGAGCCGATAATCATCAGGACGCCAATCGGCGTGATCATATCGCGCGGGAAGCGATGCTGGTTTGCGGCCACAACACTGAGCAGCATCCCGGCCAGCATGGCCAGGAACGACGGCAGCTGGATCAGTCCCGCATTCTCATGACTGTAATGCATCACATGAGAAAGAAAGTTTGCCACCAGAGCCCCGCTGGCCATCACGCCAAATCCGGCCAGAAATCCGTTATACATAAAGACGTTATTGTGCAGATTCGTCAGTAACTTCCGGTTCAGGGTATGACCAGACCGCTGCCCGGCCTGCATCAGAACCAGTGCTCCCAAAGCCAGCATGGCCGTCACCCCGGTCATCCACCGGAAACGCGGATGATCAAACCAGTTGTAATAACTGCCCCGCATCAGTAAATAGGCAATCAGAACCAGACAGCCGGTCATCAGCAGGTAAGGCAGCACATTCGACTTCCGCTCACGCTGCGGCTGTCTGATATCCGTCACCCACTCGGCCATCAACTGCGCGGTCAGCAGCATGCCCGCAAGAAGATAAGACAGAAACTGCCAGGCTGTTTCCTCCGCCAGCCAGGACAGCAGCCAGGGATAGACCCCCATCGGCAGCAACGTTGAACACAGCAGGATCAAAGCCGTTATCACTGTTATTGTCCGGTAGCGACATCTGGCCAGGATCAACAGGTTCAGACTGACCAGAATCAGGCTGGCACAGGCACCAAGCGCCAGCCAGGCACCTGCCTGTAAAAGGGGGGCATGATCAGTCACCGCAATCACCAGATGGGAAACGGCAGCCATCATCAGTGCCCTGCGCAGCGCCACATTGATTCTGCACCTGCGCAAGATCAGAGGCGCCAGCAACAGCATCACCAGTTGCGTCATCATGAACCCGATATCGAGGTGGCTCATCTCATCCGGTGAAAGGCCATTGGTGACGGCCATATGCGTTGACATCGCCCTGAACATCGCTGAAGTCAGACCCACCGGTAACATGGCGATGACCGCCAGTAAGGCCAGGGAAAACGAACGATTCATACTCGAGCTCCTTCCGTAAACCTGTCCGGATTACCGGATGATCCGGACACTGGCAATGGCTGAAAGACCCGGGTATATCCGGCCCTGCAGTTGATCTGGCAAATTCAGTCTGATTTTCACCGGCACCCGCTGAACAACCTTCACAAAGTTTCCGGTGGCATTCTGTGGCGGCAGCAGACTGAACTGCGCCCCTGTCGCCGGTGTCACGGAATCGACAACCCCCTGAAGCGGCTTGTCCGGGAACATATCCAGCACAACATTGACGGTCTGACCAACAACAACATGCGCTAACTGCGTTTCTTTGAAATTAGCCTCCAGCCATACCTCACTCGGTACCAGCGTCACGACACCCATGCCCGGCTGAACAAATTTTCCGGTTTGAACCTGGCGATTGGCGATATATCCGTCGGCGGGGGCTTTCACAATGGTGCGATTCAGAGCAATGGTATTCAGCGCCAGCTTGGACTCTGCCTGCTGACGCTGCGCCTTCAGTTGCTCACGCTCCGCCGACAGGGTATCCAATTGTTTTTTAGAGGCTTCCAGGACGAGGTAGGCATTTTTCAGTTTCACCTCAGCTTCAATGGCTTTGGTGTTCTGATTATCAAAAGCGGTCTGGCTCACTGATGAAGAACGCAGCAGTTTACTGAACCGCTCCCTTTCAGAGTGCTGCAACGCGGCATTGGCTTTCGCCCCTTTAATTGCAGCCGTTGCCTGCTCAATACTGACCTGTTGTAACCTGATCCGTGACGCATTATTGTTCAGTGCGGATTTGGCTACCTCGATGGCAGCTTTCGCGATATTCACATTGGCCTGATAATCCCGGCTGTCGATGGCAAACAAGGGGTCACCAGCCTGCACCCATTGGTTATCTTGAATGAACAGCTCAACCACACTCCCGCTCACTTCAGGGGAGACGACAGTAATATCAGCCTTCACATAAGCATTATCTGTGGTGACATAATCCTGGTCTTCCCAGTATTTCCATCCGCCCAGCAACAGCGTTGTGACCGCGCTCAGGGCAATTAAGATTTTTTTCATCATCGTAGCAACTTCTTCTGACTGACAGATGCAGAAAATGTACTGAGTAGTACGATTATGAGCGAGCAATTTAACTGGAATCTTACTGGCCGGAAAATGGAACAACCGGCGTTGATCAGATCTGTTTGAACAGGGCAGGAATCGCAAAGCGAAGCTTCAGGGGAATAGTTGGAAGGCGTCCATTGCCTTCCAGCGCGCTCGTTCTGCCGGAAATGATTATGCTTTCAAAATACCGACTGAATCATAAAAAGACAGAACAAAGCAGAGAAAGGCAATGTGAATCAAAAGTGTAGCAACAGAAACAACCAGAACATTCCAATCAGAGAAAAATTGATATTCCTGAGATTGTTCAATCTCCTCTTTTGATACCTGGTTATTTCTCGCGTATTGGTAAGTTGCAAAAGCAAATACAAAGGGTAAGAGAAATCCTGAAAATTCCTCGGATAACAACCCGAGAAAAAATGTCAAGATTACTGTCAACCAACAGCCTGACTGAGCAACATCCTTTGCTTTAAGCGGATTTCCGAGCGCAATAAAATTTCGGTTCAACATGTAACTGGCTGCGAGTGGTCCGCCAAGAAATGTTGCGGCGGCGACTTGTCCGGGGGAATACAAGCGTTGCATCTTCATCCTCAAATCATCAGACAGGAATAAAAAAAGCCATGAAAACATTCATGGCTTTTGAATCAGAAACGTTGGTCGCTTACAGAGATCCGCAAATCGTCGGGAGCATGTCATTGACGTGAGTGCCCTGAACCGGCACACCTTTCGCAGAGAAATGCCATTCCCCGCCCTGACGGGACAGCAGCGCAATATAAATGCCGGTGTGCTTCCCCTGCTCCGACAGCGTGAAACGACAGACTTCAGTTTGAGTCTGGTCCATCACGCGGCAGTAAGCGTTGTCCACCTTGCTGAAAGGCTGACCACGGAAACTGTTCACTGTCAGTGCCATATACGCGACGTTGTTCGGCAGTTTTTCCAGATTAATTTTAATCTGCTCATCATCGCCGTCCCCTTCACCGGTGCGGTTATCGCCCTGATGAAGCACGCTTTTACATTTTGATTTCAGTTTCTGATAGCTGACGATATCCAGCACTTCGCCGGTCTCATCCAGCAGCACGCAGGATGCATCCAGATCGATATCACCATCGCTGAAAATTGCGCTGAAAAATCCGGTTGGTTTTACCGGACTCCAGCCCAGTCCCAGGGTCAGTTTTTTCAGCTCGACTGTCGCTGTCTTCGTCAGGGAAATCGTGCTGTTTTTCTCTAGGTTAATAGCCATAAAACTCTCTTCCTGATCGGTGAATTACTGGTAACCGTTGACAAAGTCCACCAGACCCAGCTGGTAACCTGCACCTACCGCTTTAAAGTTCCACTGACCATTTTCTTTAAACAGAGAGCCGAACTGAACAGACGTTTCATTGCTGAATTCATTGCCCAGATTAAACTGTGCAATCAGCTGACCTGAGTCTTCGTTATACAGCTTGATGTAGCTGTTACGGACCATACCGAAGTTGTGATTCCGTGCCGGTGCATCGTGAATGGTCACAATCAGAGAAATCTCATCCGCTTCAGGAGACATGCTGGTCAGGTTGATTTTGATGACTTCATCATCACCGTCGCCGTTACCGGTACGGTTATCACCAGTGTGGACCACAGCACCCTGCGGACACTTCAGGTTGTTATAAAACACGAAGTGACCGTCAGAAATCAGTTTTGGCTCGCCCTGTGCGTTATGACGGCAGATGAAAGCAGAAGAATCGATATCGAACTGAGCCGCGCTTGAGACCGGATCCCAGCCTAAACCCAGACGAAGATTGACCAGTCCCGGTTCCGCTTTCTGCAGGTTAATGGTGTTCCCTTTCTCTAAATTAATAGCCATAGTTTTTTATTCTCTATTGATGATTATTGGGACAGAACAGACAGTAATTCTGTTTTCATGGATTCCATTTTCTGGCTGGCAGCCTGACGCTGTCTTGCGCCTTCCTGCTCAATCGTGACCACATCCTGCAAGGTGCTGATCAGTGTGGTCTGAACATGTTCAAGGGTCTCGATATCCACTACAGAGCGCTGATTGCTGCGTGCGACATCCAGGGTGTTCTGGCGGAGCATATCGGCATTCTTCCGAATCAGATCATTGGTGGTGTCATCGATCTTGTTACTGAGCTGGACCGCTTTCTTCTGCTCCAGCATGGTGATCGCCAGGGTGAATTGTTTCTTCCAGGCCGGAATGGTGAGTGTTTTGATGTTGTCGAATTTCTCGACCAGAGTCAGGTTGTTGGTCTGCACCATGCGGATCATCGGCGCCGTTTGCAGCGCGAGCATTTGCAGTGATTTCAGATCGTACACGCGTTTTTCTACACGGGCCGCAATATCTTTCAGATCACTCACCTGCTGAGCCAGAAACGGAGAGGTCGCCGCTTCTTCAGTCAACCCTTCGATTTTCTGCTGAATCAGGTACAGCTTGGCTTCGCCGAACACAATACTGGCAGACAGTTCTTTATACTCATTCATATTATGGATAAAGACATTGTCCAGCTGATGCGCCCGCTCACGCAGGTTGGACTGCTGTTTATCAATTTCTTTCACCAGCCGCTCAAGCTGTGTATTCACAGAATTGAACTGCGCCAGAATTTTTTCTTTGGTGTTCTTCACCTTCGCAACCAGCTTCGAGAAGAAACTGTTTTCGCCCATCAGGGCTTCAATATTCACGCCCTTCGCCAGACCAATCACCTCATTCAGGTTCCCGGCCATGTGCTCCAGATCTTTACACTTCACATGCTTGAGCATGTCATCGGAATAGCTGCTGATCTTCTGAGCAGAAGCATCACCCAGCGTCGCAACCCCATTCGGACTGTAGACATCCACTTGAGACAACTGGCTGACTAAGGTTGTGCTTAACACCCGGGTATCAATCTGACATTGTTCAAGCTCAGACTGATACTGCCCCATCGCCTGATCAACAGCAGCCTGGATGACTGCCTGCTCAAGAGCAACCGGGGCTTGTTGTACTTCAGCGGTTTGGACCGCCGTCGCAGGCGTTGCAGTGTTTACAAAAACAGGTTTAAAGGTCATTTTTATTCAGCTCCATGATACTGGCGAATAACTTTTCCTGAACATCGTTGAGTTCGTAATACAGAGAGACTTCACTTTTCTCATGAAGCGCAATGGCAGTTAAAAACTGCTGTTTCCACACCTGAATAATGTTGGTGCGAATTTCTTCTATCCGGCTGAAACCATTCACCAGATTCGAGGAATAAAGCTTGAGCTGAGGCAAGGTCATCAGCAAAGACTGACGCAGCACCTGCAGGTTTGAAATTTTCCTTTCCCAGCGGGAGATCGCCTCTTTCTGAGTCGAAAGCTTATCGGCGGCAAACGGATCAGACGACCGGCTCACGGATGTATCTGAATTGATTTCGGCGGTAAATGCGGTCAGTTTCACCCGGGCTGCCAGAATTCTCAGCTCCAGCTCCTGATAAATGGACTGCACTTCCGACATCCGCGCTTCAAATTCAGACAACGTCGACTTCATTGACGTTAAATCCTGAAAAACTGAGTCAATTTTTGCGTCTATCTGATCGCAGGCAAAATCAAATTCGTGTTTTACAAACTCAATTTTTCCTTTTTTCGTTCGCATCAGTGTTGCGATTCGACTGGTCATCTTTTTGGGATTGAAGATGGAAATATCGATACTTTTCGCAATATCAATCACGGATGAACCCAGATCGGTTAATTGATCCACTTTCCCAAGTTTGGCGTAGTCTGACAGTTCACCCTGAACCGTCTGAAAACGCTTGGAAAGATGGTTACAAAATTCGATCTGATCGGTCGTACTTTCAATCGTGATCTCACCTGAGTAAGTCCGGACTTTCAGGTAGTCATGATTTGAAATCTCGGTTTCTGCACTTCGCTCAGCATCAACCGTTTGTTTCCATGCAGAGGGAATGTCAATATCGCCGTTCACAGACTTCACCTGGTGAGAAAAAAGAACACCCGGTGAACGATTCAGTTTTTTCTCCTGATGAGCAGCGTTCTGAGTTGATGTGACCTCAGGCTTCGCTCTTTCTACGGAAGAGAAATCTTTTATCTTAGATTTATTTTCTTTACTGGTTTGTGCAGTACTATGAAACGTTTTAACCATTCGATCACTCTGCTCTAACATGGCCTGAAAAAGCCTGTGGCGATAAAGCACTCAGATTATTGACACCCAGAACCCCTGAAGAAATCTGGTGAAAATGATCGTATTACTCATTGTTTTTTAAGACAACTTTGATTATGAAAGTACAGCCTGTCATTTTCACTATTCCACCAGTCAAAATGATAGTCATTGAATAAATCATTCAAATTCAGAGCTTGATTCAACATTTAAAAATCCAATTTAATATTTGAATTATACGTATCAGAAAATGAATCGAATCCGTATTCATTCTATTGAAATGAAATTCATCACGCCAAAAACATCTCAATAAGAGATTTTGATCCAATTTCAATTTCAGTCTGAATCAATAAAAAACCATCCTCAGTGAAAATTAACTGAGGACTCATTTTTATTGTGACTTTCACAGTTTCATGCAAACAGAAAATTCAAATAATCCATCGCTGATGGCCACTGCTGCTGCAGTGGCCGAACAAAAGATGATTTGTATCAACCGGTCGTATTAAGCCCCTGATGCTGATGCAGTCTCGTTTTGTTTCCGACGGGCAAAGCGACGGTGTCCTTCCTGACGAAAGAACCAGCTCACCAGCCGATCCCACCAGCTCAGCCGACGACTCATGATGAAATAACAACACACGTCTTCCTGCTGATCAAAACCGAAGAAAATATGATGTCCCTGGTATTTATCACGGAGTGCAATCAGTGCAGATTCATCATGACCTTCAGGCCGGTACACACGAAATGGCACTTCACCCGGCACCTGTTGCCAACGTTGGTCTGGCTCAGCCAAAACCTTATCCATTGTGGTTTTATCGCCAACAAGCACCGTCTGTGATTTCAGATGACGTTCAAGCCACAAATATGAGGCATTACAACCATGTTGCCATTGTTTGACCGAATCCAGTTGCCCGACAGCCAGACCAACCACCTGATCCTGTTCCCGGTAAATTGTTGCAGGAACAGGCGCTTCACCCAGCAAATACGGTAAAACTACAGCCTCATTCTCTCGGGCCGGATCAACAACCGTGATCTCCCCCTTGCCAAATGACAGTGGCGGGAGCATCTCCTGCTGCACTGTATCGCTGTTCAGTAATGCTTTAAGTTCCGGTAGTCGGGAGCCTTTTGCTTCAGCAACCATCACCACATGAAAGGTTTTACGCAACAAAACCTCCTGATTCTCTGCCAAAATCTCAATATCATAACGACCAGGTCGGCATAACTGTTTCGTCGCCAGAGACCACCCAAAGAAATATTCTGTATTCGCTTTGATAGCATGCATTCCCGTCACAGGCACACCGTGATCTTCCGGGTGATGTACTTTTAATTTCACCGCAACTTCTTTCGGATAAGTCAGTCCGTCCTTTTCCGGCCGGTAGGCAAGTTTCATTCCGAATATCTGTCCCATGACCGCTTCAACCATTCTGGAGTTACTTTCCAGCACCAAATAATCAGTCAGATTGATTGGTGCATTTGGTTTTTCCTGAAGTACCAGTTCAAGTGCATCATCGTTCGTGGTGTAAATACCTTCATCGACCCGATCGATTAACGTGCCATATATCCGGTGATGATACTGGCCCTCACGAATCCGACTGACCAAATCACGAACCTGCGCTGAGTCATCATCCGAAAATTGCTCCACCAATTGCATCTGACCATCCAAAACCGACAGCGATTTCAGTAATTTCAGCTTATGGTGCTCGCTGAGTCCGCGAATCGTGTTGAATAAGTCATGCTGCTCCGCCAGATAACGAATCGCCGTATATAAATCATGTTCGATAAAATACGCCAGCAGTCTTTCCAGTGTAATTCCGGCCTCACACAACTGCTGCGTATAATCGGTTTCACTGAGCTGGCTGCTGTCATAACAATCATGCAACGCTTGATCAGACAGTGCTGCACTCAACTTGAGAACGCGTCGACGAAGTTCCGGGCTCGTATGCCACAATAAAGAACTCAGATTGACTCTCGTGAACTTTTCTTGGAATGACTCAACCTGATACAAGCGCAGTTTGTCCAATGCTTCTTCCAGACTTGTTTGCCCGGTAAAGAAAGTCAGAATTTCATCCTCTAATGGTTTCAGAATCGCGTCGTCGTCCGGTAATTCCACCTCTTGTGCAATCAGATATGAAATAATCTCATCCCTGATCTGCTCGCGAATCTCATCCAATAATGCGGTATCAAAATATTCATACCACCGAAGCGATGGGTATTGTTCGACAAGCATCTTAAAGAACTTCTGCTTATCCTCTTTTCTCAGATAACTGACGACTGAATGGATCTTCTGAGAATTATCCGGTGACTGTTTTTCAGAGGTGTAGCGCACGCCATACTTTTCCAGAATGGGTTTCACGTCCTCGTCTTCCGACTGAATCAGGGTCGTCATCAGAACCACAGTTTCCTGAAGTTCTCCAATCTCTTCTCCGACGATCTCCCGCACATGATGAACAATTGCAGCCACATCCGTTTCGACAGGGAACTGTTCTGAAATCACATTCGCCACCTGCGCCGGTGCAATTTCGATCCAGAGGGATAAAAACCTGCGACTGATCTCCCCGATATTGGCTTTATATTTCGCCAATTGATGTGCCGCACTCAACCAATATTTTGCCCCATTGCTACTTTCTAAATAACCGTGACAAAACGTATCTTCACTCGCATCTTGGTTCTGTTCCAAAATGGTCTGCAGCGCTTTGACAGACTCCTCCCTGCTGACATCGTTTCGGGCATGAAGATAGTCTTCAACCAAAATAAACGCCTGTTCCTGGGCCTCTGTAATCGGTTGTTCATAATGACCCAGATCTTCATCGTCATCACGTCCGTAAAGCGTGCATTCAATATGATCCAACGCCACTTCGTTTGCACACCAGGCACGCAGGTGAGCCACCATCCCCTTCCCAAGTTCTTGCTCCAGAAGCGCTTTACTGTGAGAAAAAAGTGGATGGTGCTTGTCGAGACAGTAACGAATAAAGTAAAGCCCGGCGAGCAACGCCATACCGGCTGACTTATGTTTCGGATCTTGAATGATTTGCGTCAAAAAGGACTTTGCATACTCCCGATGTTCATCGAGTAACTGATTACAAAAATGAAACGAGTAACCCAGCATGCCACTGTCGGATTTAAATTCTTTAAATCCCCCCAAAAAGAAAGATTTCCAATCACAACCGTATCGTGTATAGAAGTCTTCAGCAGGCATCAGACCAATTTTTCCAAGTACGATAAACACCATTTCATCGGAAAAAGGGGCCTGATTTTTCAGCCTGTAAATCAGATCAAGCAAACGAATGCACTTGTGCCGATTCAACTCAACTTCATCAGCGGTCACGACACCTCTCATAAACCAGTCACTGCTTAGCCCAAGTAAGAAATGCATAGGCAAGCAACAGTCTAAGTCTTCCTGCCGTATTGAAAACCGGACTAATTGCCGATGCAGATGATACTGTCCTGCAAGCGCCAGACTGAGGATATCGCAGGGTTCGACTTGCTCAAGAACGGACGCGTTCTCTCCTGATTCAACGTAACGCCACAATGCTTTCCCCTGAGGCAACGCACCCGTAATGAAATCCTCCCACGCAGCAACACACTGACCTATTTCGAAATCATCTTTCTCATCATCTTCTTCCTCGTCATCAGCGTCGTCGACTTCGGTTTCCTGGTATAAATCATCAGACCCGAACTCTGCTGGAATCACCGCTTTGATCTCAACAGCAAACTGCTCGGCAGACATATCCTCAACGAACGGCAAATCAAACGACAAATCATCAGTTGCGTAATTCAACGCCGCCTGATCATCAGGATGACAAACGGTCAATGCGAACTGGTGGGCCACATCAAATGTTTGCCGGTCACTCGCGACCGGAAAGACATAAGTCTGGTCCTCCAAACGCTGTGCCAATTGGCTCAGGAACCTGCCTATCTCTTTTGAGTCTTTCCGGAAAATCTCCACCAGACGGGTATGCCTTCTGAAATCCACCTGAATCAGATGATTGTCCGGTCCTTTCAGGTCGCATGAGGAGAACATACGTCCACGGGCGATATCGTTATCACAGTAGCAGAACGCCTTCATCAGATGCTCGCTGTAACCATGATGCGCCACCAGCAAAGCCGGCAAATTCAGCGCGTAACCGGCAAAAGACTCATTCCAGTCCGTCACCAGACAGCCTGCCAATAAGTAAGCGTATTCAGGATAGGCAAAACCAATCTGATATAAAGGCACAACACCACACACTTCGGTGTCATTCAAACGCATCGATTCAGGATGATTCAGCTTTCGCGAAGTCTGTCGAATTGCATCACCCGCCTTCACGACCGCCTCTTTCAAATCGGCGTTCAGACAGGCAAAAAGAAAAAAGACTTCTTCCGGGTTCAGTAACGCAGACAAATTATCTCTGTGCTGCCAGGCATCAATCGATTTCAATGCCAGTGTGGCTTTCATCAACGGCTGATGGAGAATATCTTTGAGCGCTTCATTAATCTCGGCTTCAGGTTGAAAACAAACTGAAGTATAAGAATCATCAAAAGCCTGATCACTATTGAGCCATTCACAAAACTGGCTGAGCGCCTGTAGCATGGAAGCTGTTTGATGTGGATGGTAACAAATAAAATTTGGGGTCTCAGATTGTTTTTCCGCGTGCATGACTGACTTCTAAGGTAATGATTTTATTTCATTTATTTGCGACCACCTCCGACAATCCATTTAAAAACAAAACGCAGTGAAGCACACTAAAAATAAACAAGCAGTCAATTTAACAGCGATTACAGTCATTCTGAAATTTCAGCCTGTAATATTTACAGCCTCGTGCATTGACCATTAAAAATAAGCAATGATGATGAGTTTTATCTTTCATGAAATATGTGAGTTGGAAGGTCATCATTGTTTCAGAACCAAACCCGTCAGACACAACTACAGCAGATTCAGAATAGACAAACCAAAATCATTAAGATGAAACAACCGCATGGCAGGCCCACTTCTGTACCGTCATCTACCGTCATCTTTTTCACGCTTTTCCTCTGGGCAGCCAAAGATGCTGGTCACCCCTCCCCCCTGTTTGCAGCGTATTTTCACAATGGTGATGGTGTCAGCGGCAAAGCACACAAGTGCCGACAGGACCAAGGGAAGCGAATACGGCGGCATCCTGCTGGGTGACACCACACAATCCGGTGCGTCAGCCATTGTTGTGGCGCCCGCATCTTTATTTGATATACAACTGTGCCAGTATTTTTAATCCGGCCTTGCCGGATGATATTTTTATAAACCTGTGGCCATATATATGCAAAACTCAGCAGTGAAATAACGCTTAAAAACCTCATGTGAAATAAAATGAGTAACAAAAAAGATAACTTTGATTGCAAAATTAAAACATCACAAATGAATTTCAATAAGTTAGCTGTCAGCCTGCGAAAAACAAAAGACTATCGCCAATCATTCCCATTTACATTTATGTTCTCCCCATATAATCTCAGACGGTTCATTTTACATAAGGCTAACAAACACATGATGAAGTTACTGAAAAACACGGCTCTGGCATCCCTTTTACTGACCTCTTTTGCCTCTCTTGCCGAGATGCCAACCTATGAACTGATCATGAAAGATCACCAGTTTCATCCGGCTGAATTAACCATTCCGGCAGCACAAAAAGTGAAGCTCGTGATTAAAAACCAAGATGAAAATGCTGAAGAATTTGAAAGCCACGCATTACATGTTGAAAAAATCATTCCGGGTAACAATCAGGGTTTTGTAATCCTTCGCCCGATGGAAGAAGGGACCTATAAATTCGTGGGTGAATTCCACGAAGACACAATGATTGGCCACATCATCGTTAAATAATCAGGATCATATTGTGAACTCAGGTGCAGCAATTATTGTTTTCAGAGAACTGTTTGAAGCAAGTTTGATTGTTTCTATTGTTCTTGGGGTAACGAAACAAATTCCAAACCGAACCCGGTGGGTCACTTCAGGAATCATTGCAGGAATTATTGGTTCTGTTTGGGTTGCAGCATCCATGAATTACCTGATTGGTTTATTTGATGGTCTGGGACAGGACCTGCTCAATACGGCCATTTTGCTGTTAGCTGCCCTGATGCTTTCCTGGCACATCATCTGGATGTCGACTCACGGCAAAGCATTGGCGAATAACATTTCCTCCGTGAAGCACAGGATCATTTCCGGTGAACAGCCACTGTACGCACTCTCCCTGATTGTTGGCCTTGCAGTGCTGAGGGAAGGTGCCGAAGTCGTTCTGTTCCTGAATGGCATGCTCGCATCCTCAAAAGATGTGCCCGGCATTATTCTGGGTTCATTCGCGGGTTTCGCGGCAGGTTTAGTGATCAGCGTGATCATGTACAAAGGTATTGTGCATATTCCCGCGAAATACTTTTTCAGCTCGACGACCTGGCTGATTACGCTCCTGGCAGCAGGCTTAGTCAGCTCTGCAGCCGGTATTTTAGAGCAGGTTGATCTGATCCCTTCAATCATTCCGGTGGTGTGGGATACCAGTGATATTCTCAGCCAGAGCAGCATGCTGGGACAGGCGCTGCAAACGCTGATCGGGTACAAAGCCGCACCAAGCCTGATGCAACTGCTGTGTTACGGCTCAAGTATTGTACTGATTACGCTGACCCGAAAAGTGGTGGCCGGAAATTCCCAGATACAACGCGAGGCAAAAGCCTCCTGAACCATACAAAAAGAGTGCAGTCCTGCACTCTTTTTTTTGCTGTCGCGACAGACGGATGATTTCCGTAAACAGAAAGGCGGCACAGAAACATTCAATCTGTGTCAATCGCAGCGCTACAAAGAAACAGCCCGGCAAAAGACCGGCACCGTTTGATTGCCCACACGCATCATGCACTGACCATTTTCCTCTCGCGTAAACTCAAAAGCCTGCAGAAACTGATTATTCACTCTGAGAGCCGCTTCATCCGGAATGGACCCGTCGACACCATCGACTGCGGGCTGTGTACTGGTAATCATCACGTCAGATTTGAAAACATTCCCCTTCACCTCAATCGGCCCCTCACTCGGAATCGCACGAATCATGACCGAAGAACGGTTGGCGGTCCCAAAATCACCGTAATTAAACCAATTGTTGTATACCTTCACATAACTTCCGCCATAACCATCTTTCGCATGCATATCGAACTGATGATAGGCCGCTTTTCCGCCGCCTTGCATGACCAGATTATACGAAGCGGTGTATCCCTCTCCGAGTGCCCCGGAGCCCGCGATTGCATGCCGGTTATGATCAAAGATATTGCATTCAATATCCGCAGTCGCCTCCCCGTTTTGCACCACCACCCCGTAACCGAGCTCTGTTTTTATATTGTGGTGAATATAGTTGTGACTGACTTTGGCCGATTTCGAACGCTTGAGAGATATTCCGGCCCATGGCCAGCCAAAAATCTCATTATTGTCAAAGACAATCCCTTCCGAATCATTTTGACTCTGCAATCCAATCGTCGATTTAGTGGTATTGCTGACCTGAACTGGCCCTTCAATCATCAAACCGGTTATCCGCGCATAACTGGATAATCGGATCACCGGGTAATTGTCTTCCGTCGGATTCGGATTTGCCGCAACCCGTAACCTGCCCGGATTGTCTGAAATGCCCCGCTCTCCAAACAGGGTTTGATGCTCCCCCAGCACAACCGCAGCTGACTGGTTAGGAATCTCAATCGTCACGCCATTCGGCACCTTGATGTAGGCATACCCGCTGTGAATTGCCGTCACCAGGGCCGCGTAATCTGACACTTCAATCAGGCGGCTTCTGTCTGTCGGGAGCTCCGGACTCACATTCAAGCCCAGTGTTCCACACTTGAAATCCGAACGCTCTTGCCCTGAACTGGCGGACGATGTCGTGGCATCTGAACCCGTTTCGGATTCATCGGAACAGGCAATCACTGTCAGTAGCAGTACCGGAATACTGATTCGCTGGCTTGTTTTCATGGAAATCATGATTCCTTTGGTATTTCAGGATCGCAGATCATGGATGGATAAAACGACAGCCTTTATCCGCATCTTAAGAAGGTTCATCAAGGTTTACATTTTAATGAGGATTGGTGCCGTTCAGTCATACCCGCGCAAAGTGCTGCCACGTATAAGCAACCCGATGAATTCGAAAATTTCACTTCCATGACAACTGCTGAAATAACCAGCACGAGTGTGACATTCACTCGTAAATATGACGAAATGCAGTATAAAAAATATTAATGATGCCGATATCCATACACACTCAACACTTTATACTTCCACGGTATTATTCTGATTTCATATGAAACGAAAAATTTTCACAAAACTTCTTGTGGTCCCTTCGACACTGTGTGTGTTTATGTTTCTGATTTTCTGGAATCAAATGTCTGGTAATCAAAGCACGCTGCAGGCAATGAATTCGATCTATCTGGATCGCGTCATCCCATTACAACAATTAAAAACAATTTCAGATGCATTCGCGATAGAGGTCGTGGATGCATTCAACAAATGGAATATTGGTAGTTTAAATCAGAGCGGACTGGAAGCTTCCGTACTGAATGCAAAAGATAAAGTGGCAGACACCTGGACACAATATTCTTCGACAACGTTAACTGCTGAAGAAACAGTGATCGCAAATCAACTGTCCATGGAAATTCAGGTCATCAAAAAGGACCTGGTTACATTATTACAGGAAGCCCGGAACAACCCTGAGACTGCCGATCAAATCGTTCAGAAAGTTTATGACTTGATTGACCCCATCTCGATGCATATTGATGGACTCATACAGATCCAGCTGTCCACCTCTCAGAAAATTTATCAGGCCAGCCAGAAACAATATGATTCAGATATTCAGCTCGCGATTTCCCTGCTTATTGTTGCCTGTATCCTGGGTTTTATGATTTCGTTCTGGATTATCCGCAAAGAACTCAGAGTACTGCCCGAGATTACCAGGGCCATTCAGAAGATGTCTGACGGCGATTTTACGCCCAATCAGATTGCCGCTGCCAATAACGAGCTGGATTTGATTACGGAGTCTCTGCACACGCTGCAGCGCAGCATTGTCACCATTATCCAGTCCTCGGAAAATATTCTGGGGCAGCTTGGAGCCAATCAGTCACAAATATCAGAAGTTATCCACGGTAACTCTGTAAACGCGCAGCGGGAACTCTCCGAAGTCGAGCAGGTTGCAGCTGCGGCCACAGAGCTTTCATCTACAGCCTCTGATGTCGCGCAAAATGCGCAACTGGCCGACAGTGCCACAGGAACTGCTATCAGCATCATCACGGACAGCACCAGCACGCTTCAGCGTTCGGATCATATTGCCGGGCGCGTGGGCAGCACCATCACGGAATCTGCCACGATCATCAATGACCTCAAACTCCATTCGGATAACATCAGTTCGGTCGTCGAGGTCATCAACAGCATTTCGGATCAAACCAACCTGCTGGCACTGAATGCAGCGATTGAGGCTGCCCGTGCCGGCGAACAGGGTCGCGGTTTTGCAGTGGTTGCCGAAGAAGTCCGGGCTCTGGCAGCAAAAACCCAGCAATCGACCATTCATATTCAACAGATTATCAGTCAGCTTCAGGAGCAATCGAAACGAGCCGACGATCATATGAAGTTAAATACAGAACTGGTGGCTGAATCTCAGACGAATACCCAGGCGCTGTCGCATGCTTTTCAGGCGATTTCAGAGCAAGTCTCTCAAATTTCAGATATCAACACGCTGGTTGCAACGGCATCAGAAGAGCAATCATCGGTCACGAAAGATATTTCACAACGGCTGGAAGCGATTAGCCAAATCGTGCAGCAGAATACCAGCAATGCAAATCAAACCATGCTGGCAAACGACGACATTTTAGCGCTGACACAAAATCTCAGAAAGGAAATGTCATTTTTTAAAATCGATTAACAAACTTAAATTAAAAACAATACCTGAATACAACTACAGTCAGATAAAGCCAGGATGAGCAAAGTTTATCCTGGCTTTAAATAAACGTCCTGCCGATTCCCAGCTTAGCTCGATTGCTGCTCAAGACACCGGGTAAATGAGCTGATCACGAGAACACAAGGCACAGTGATCAAAGGAACAATCAAGGGAAACAGCGCTGATATCAGCGACGCATAAGCACTTGTAATGAAGTCACCTGAATTGATCCCCAAGTGTTCACCACCCGGCACATGCGCGATGGCCAATAATGCCGCCGGAACAATATATGCCAACAAATAGAGATTGAAACCACTGCTCGTTGCCTGAATCCATCCAAATGCAGTCACGGTAAGACATATCAATGAAACCCACACCAGGAACTCATTTGAGCTGGTCGCAAGCTGCCATAGATCAAAGAACAAGGCTAAAACAGAGCATACAATCACAGATGCAGTATGCAGCTTTATCGGGAACAAGTCCCTGTTTAAGAAATTTAATATTTTTTTCATGGGGAACTTTCCTTATTATTATAACATTAAGTCAAAATCAGATATATCCATCTGATGAATCACTTAAAGTTAAATTATGAATCCAGAATTGAATTCTTTTTACATCTTATAAGAACACCCGAGAAAAGATCAAGCGATAATTATTAAAAAACATAAATTAAAAACATGATAATAACAAATTTAAATAGCATTCACTAATATCAATCCGAGAATAAAACAAATCAAACCACTGATATAAAAAATAAATTTATTTGATTGAAATCACCTGATTTTTTTAAAAATGAAGAGTCCTTGATGTGATTAAAGTACTCAAATTTTAAATGCTTTTTCGCCCCGGCATCAGTAAGTCAAAAGCCAGCCATACCTGCCGGGCGACTGGCTTCATACCATCAGACATTCTCTGAAGTGCTCATTTTATGCTTTGTTCGTGCCCAGACAGCGATGAAGATCGAGTACCATGTTTCATTCCTTTTCTCCGATATTCGATGCTTCAATGCTGTACTTCACGATCAGTTTACTCTTTTTCACTTTGACCGTAGCCAACACCTTGCCATTCACTTCACTGAGTGATTTCAGATGTGTTCCGCCACATGGCCAGGGAGATAACTCACCGAAACCGACCCAACGGAATCCTTTTTCATCGGTATAGATCTTGGAAGTCAGGCCCTGAGCAATCAGATCAGACAGTGTCTTTTCAATTTCAGCCGCTTCCAATTCAGAGCAATTTGATTCCGGCATGAATTCAATCCGGCATTCTTCCGGCCAGTGATGGGCCTTCACGGGTTTCCATCCGTACTGCTGACCGATATTCCCGATGACATGACCCACACTATGAAGCGCCGCATGATGCTGACGGACGGCCTGATTCACACGCATCATGACAGTCCCGGGCGGCAGCGGCACATCCAGCCAATGCAAAATCACCCCATCGACCTCTTTCACTTGCAGCACAGTCGCCTTCACACCCGGCTCATTTTCAAGCTCCCCAAGGTCACTGGGCTGCCCGCCCCCCTGAGGGTGAAACAAAGTGGCATCCAGCTCTGCAATGTATCCTGTTTCATCTGCGTCACACCGAATTATTTGTGCTGTTCCTGTCAGCTCTGATGTCGTCATATACAAACGTGTCGTCATTGATAACTCCTTTATCACCAACTGATTGAAAACACAGTTTAATACCAAATCTAACGCACTTGAATCAGCCACAAATTAAAAACTCTTTTGCGTGCAACGCACAAGCCAGCAAGAATTTCGCTTCAGCAAAGATTCGATCTGAAGACACAAGGAAAGAAAAACTCTGGTTTTCAAATTGAATCAGTCATTGATTGATACGACGGGCGTTTCACACAGAAATAGTACGCCCAGCCAATCAGGATCAGTTGAAGCGGCGCACGAATCAGCAAGTACCCGGGACCCCACTGATGTCCGCCGAGTCCAACGCTGTGCCAGGCGGCATAAATATTGGCAGAGAAAAAGCAAATCAGAGTGGCAATAGCGACCTGACCCGCAACCTGCCGATAAGCAGACAGGAAGATCCCGATGGCAATGACCACTTCAAACATCCCGGTGAGATAAATAATGTCATCCCGTAAAGGCAGCCAGGGCGGTAACATCTCAACCATGCCTTCAGTCGCGACAAAATGTCCGAGCGCAAAGAACAAAAAAGCCAGGCCCAGACCATAGCTCGCAAAACGGTCACACGCTTCAGCCCCCCGCTTTCCGGCGAAGTAAGACAAAAGTAACGGACTGCAAAGCAGGATTAAAATCACCAATGGTGTCGTCATAGTCAGATTTCCTCCGAAATTCAATGGAAAAAATTGGGGGAACGGGCATCCGTGCCACCACAATTCAGGAAGAAGGAAACAACGTTTATCCATGCCTCAAAGCGCCAACACGGACAGACAACGAACCCGCTAACAGATTCATGCTGATCACTGGTTTATGGTTCCAATCAATCATGTGTTTCCTCCTTTCCAGCCACTTTAAGGCAACCGAAAAAGAGGAGAAAGACAGGCGGGCTGTATACGGACTGAGTATCGATGCATCTGGACGATCTATCGATTTTTCCTGACTTCAGGGAGAAACGCTGAAATCACGCTGACGGTTCTGGGCGTTCATTCGATATTGTTTTGGCGTGGTGCGGTGAAATTCTTTGAAGTTCCGGATCAGAACATCACTGGATTGAAAGCCACATTCAAACGCAATTTCCTGAACAGACTGAGTGGTTTCTGCCAGCTTTTGGGCTGCAATAAAGCAACGCCACTGACGGATATACTGCAGGGGGGTGCTCCCTGTCAGGCGTTTAAACCGTTCGGCAAAGGCCGATCGGGATAAGGCCGATATTGCCGCCAGCTCTTCCAGCCGCCAGTCCCGGCGGTAGTCTTGCTGAATTGCCAGTACTGCCGGAGAGAGGTACCTGTCATTGATTGCCCGGAGCCAGCCCGGATGAATATCCAGATGCGGCAGACCACGGATCATCTCCAGCAGCATCAGCTCGAGCAGATGCTTCAGGGCAAGCTGGTGACCTGACTGACGTTGCAGGTTTTCCTGATAGATCCACGCCATATAGCGGCTCATTCGCTCGCTGTGATGAATATCAATAACCATAACCCTAGGCAGACGGACCGCCGTCGCATCCATCCCCCAATGCTGAATCATGGAAAACGTAATCGCCCCACACATCAACTCACAGGAGGCACCAGTACCACCGATCACTCCAAAGCTGACATTATCAGCTCTATTGCCATCGAACACCTCAGAGACTGACTGGCACTCGACACCCGCTTCACTCATCACCCGGTAAGCATCCCCATAGGGAAGCAGCACCATCTGGCCTTCCTGCAAAGTGAGGGCAGGTTCTCCTTCAATTTCAACCCTGCAACGCCCGGCGAGCAGATAACAGAAACTGCCCCGCTCGCGTTGTGAATCCGCAATTCCCCAGGGTTCATTTAGTTGTATCTGAGTAAAAACGTCTACGCGCGGTGCCAGTTTGTGAATAAATTGGCTGAGTGAATCGGAATATTGCATCACATCCTGTGCTCGCTGAATCAGTTCAAGTATCTGAATCATAAACACTCAGTCTGTTGAAAGAAAGTTAGCGGCCTTCCAAAACACTGCAACGCTGGGACAACCAATACTCGTGAAACCTGTCAGAACTTGTTCCAAAACACAGATATGAAATCCAAAACATACCAAGACGTGAAACAGGTGCCTTCTGTGAATATCATGGCTGTTACACAAGGTATCTATCCTTCAGTAAGACAATGTTTAGGGCGGTAGCATGCTTGTGCCGTGCAACGTGTAAACTGAGCCGTGCTGACTGAACCAACGGGTCGCACTGGACACGTCCCGTTTTCAATGTGAATGTACTGTTGTTGACTAAAAAGTTTGGCAAAGAAAGGTGATCGATGAAAGTTTCCCTATCAAGCGTCATTATCTATGCGAAAGATGTCGAAAAGACTGCTGATTTCTATACAAAACACTTTGACCTGATCGCCTCTCGGGAAGATCGCTTGATCTCACTGAAAACATCGGAGGGTAAAGAAGTCATTTTAATCCATCAGGCGGGTTCTGCCGTTAAATTAGGGCAGGCATGTATCAAACTTGTTTTTTCTGTCTCCGATGTTGAAGCATTTAAACAGAAGGCACTAAAAAATGGTTTGAAGTTTGGTGCAACACATCAGGGGAATGGGTACTTATTTGCGAACGTGAAAGACCCGGACAAAAATAATGTCTGTATCTCAAGCAGAGCATTTGCTCAATAAATCACTCAAGCTGAGACTATTGCATGCGATATTTTCATTAAAAATCGTCAATTTAATATTGATAATCCGTTATTAAAATCCAAATTGGCACAAATTAATTTCGTTAATACTTCAATCATCAACCCCATTTATCCATGGTTTATTTACCAAGTTTCATGTTTAGAGCATTGCTTCAACATGCAATTCTGGTGATAGAAACTGTGTGGCCTCATACTTAATATCAGGACTATTCCTTCTGAATTTTTCGATCATCAAGACAGCAAAAAATTTTATCCCAATTGAAAAACCTCAGTAAGCACATTAAAAATAAACCATGAACTATAAGAAATCCAAATCCCAACCTTTTGCTTCAACAAGCATGTTCTCAATTGCATCATGATAAGTTCCCACAAAGCAATTCATACTTTCAACCGGACCGGAAACTCTATGTTCAACAATCGTCCAGATCTCATAACAATCGTTACTCATCCTTATTGAAATGATTACATCCGTACCATCGGAATATGTTCTTTGAATTGATTTAACACCATGCCAATTTATTTCACTCCAATCATCCAGCATTTTCAACCTCTTTGTGTCATACAATTTAAAATAATATTTTTCAATATAAGATCATAAATAAAAAACATTCATTTTAGAATATAAGTATAATTATTTTCTATTATCATGAACCAATGAACGTACCACCCGGACCGACCCAAACAATCGCAGGAATTTCATAAAAGTATAAATTTAAATCTGAATCTAATTCTGATGTTACAGATTCTGGCCATAACCTTTTGAGATAAGAAATGATTTCATCATTCTCAGCATCCCAAAATGTCTCTAGAGGGTCTTCAGGACTGCAAAAAAACACCTTGCCCTCATTCATCCAATTCGTTAATAAAGTAAAAAATATATCTTTCTGTTCATCAAACGACACTTCTGGAATATGTCCAGAAATAGCACTAAACAGTCCAGACACCCACAATCCAAAAGAATCTGTAAAAATTTCATTTTCATTTTTTATTATCATCAATATGTCCAGTCCATTAAATATGGAATAACCAGTTATTCATCACCAAAACAATCAACAAACACATTATAAAAAACGATATAACATTTAAATTCAAGACAAAGCGTACTCCTTATTTATTGACTAACATCAGCTACAATCGTAATAAAAAACTCACTTTCTACGTTCAAAAAATTTTTATACTATCTTATTCAACATACATTTAAAATCAAATCCGTTAAAAAACTATCAACACAGTATTTTTGCATGAATTCTCGCATATTTTCATTTTATATTGACCAATAAACTGAAATCCTTTTTATAATAGAAGTATCAAATACTACTTCAACCATACTATCTAAATCAAATCCATCTTGAATCCTAACAATAATCGAACCATTTTTACATTCATATACACCAGATAAGACATGGCGGTAAGTATCCCCTCCAGCAACTGGTGGTATAATATTACAAAATTTGTTCGCTTGAAATTCATCCCCTTGAAATAAAACCAAGCCATCACAACTTCGCAAAATAATAGACGACTCATCAATAGGAATTAGTAACGTACATGATTTCATTAAAACCTCATATTTTTACTTTATTTTTTGTGACATTTTTTCAAAAATTTTATATCTTTATGAACACAACACTGTCACTTATACGCCAAAATAAATAACAGAATAATCCATTGGATGAAAATTTAATATTTTCCTTTATTATGATTCATGAATCACCATCAAAATATTTCAAATAACTCATCCATAATCATATTAAAAAATCAATTAATATGATTCACAAAATTTATTAAAAAGACACCTTAAGATCGCCATGATGTGTATTTTAAAAAATATTTTATAGCACCCCACTCATATAAACCAAAAAAACAAAAATAACATTAATACACCATTAAAAACTTGAGATTATTTATTTAAAACAATCCGTTATTTTCATTTAAACATACTTTTTGAGCTGTGAATTTCTTAGTGCAATCAAATGCCATAACAACCTCCACAAACTCTTGAGGAGGCAAATAACTATGTTTTTCGACATAGTGGTAAACCATCGATGGCGCTGCAAAAAAACACATCCATTTCTTGATGAAACCCATATTCTTGCAGCCCCCAAATACTCTTTTCGACCACCAGATTCAATATCCAATGTAGAAGAACCTTAAGCGTGATTCATAAAGCGAAAACAATCTTGTAGAGGATATCTTCCTCCACTACAAGATAAAAAAACAAAATAATCTTCAGGTAAGAGAGCATCAATAATTTCAATCATCACTTCACCATTCATTGTAAGCTTTGATAACCAATACTGCCACATCTCTAGTGTATTTAACGACATCTTATGAATCATACGGAATGAAATGAACTCATCCTTATACCTAGTAATAAATGTGGGTAGAAGCTAATCGTAAAAATTATGAAATAGTGATTTGTTCTTTATATAACTGTTAATTTTTTTAGATTATCGAAAAGTGTGCCACAAGTAAATATGAGTATAATTTCTTCATTATCACTTGAGAATCTGCTTAGTTGAAGTCCTGTGATACTAAAAGTTCAGTTCCAGTAAGAGCATAGTCTCCACGTAATTCCCAGAGCTTGAAAAAATTAGAAAAATCTATTGATGTTTCCGTCAAAGGAGCACATAGATACCATTTCATGGGAAATAAAGTTGTCATCCCATAAAATGCCTCAAAAATCGCATAATAATGCTGTTCTCTGGAAATCATAACCGAATTCACATAATCATTAGTATTTTCAATAAGGCCAATGTTCCAATCATCACTTTGTGCAGTTCTTACCATTGAAAAATCCAAAACAAATCTTTTAGATACACTCCTTGCAACATCTACTAGTTCCTCATCACCTAGCAACCTAGATGCTTTTAATCTTTCCGATAAATCTCGTGCTGCTAGTTCCAGACACTGAGCTGGATCACTATTACCTAAACTTCTAAGATTATGCATCACAGACTGAACGTTCCTGACTCGATCAATCAACTCAGAAGCACAAGGAAAATACTTAAAAATCTCTTCAAGATCTCTATCACTGATGACACCATGAAACATCGTTAAAAAATACGAAGGTTCTAAAATCACTTTCCCTTCACAGAAATTACACCACTTATTCAAAGTTTCATATTCCATACCATTACCCTCCAGAGCTCGAAAAATCCGGCAGAAGCAAAAGATCGATACTCCAAGGATCTCTAAGAGGTTGAACTATGGAATTAAATTCATTTAATGAATTACTAATATCAATCATGTCTCTGAGTTCTTTTTTGAAATTGCTCTGAACCTTTTCCACCATGGCTACCAGATTTTCCCATGTAGAGATGTACCAAATTTAATCTCTTTCGTCTGAATCTGAAATATTTTTAAATTAATTATTTATACCAAAAATTATAGTCATATTTACATCTAAAATTTTAATGCTACCTGTATGACTTTCCTATATTTAATATCTTTCCAACAAAGAAAATCATAATTAAAACTAACAAATCATTTAATCAAAAATATGTAATAAGTAAAATCTACACATTTACAAAACAAAAATCCCAACTAAACTGAACTATCATTTTAATCCAAAATTTTTTGCATTTAAGTGAACCTCATTAATTTCATCAGCATTAAAGTTTATATAATTAGATAATGATTCCTTCGGGATATTCAAAAACAATCCATAACCTGAAGCCAAAAGATAGCGCAACTCAGATTCTGAAAGATCAATAATGACTTTATTCTTCACTTGAACATCTAATCGGACACATGAACCCCTCCAATACTAACTAAATCATAATTAGGTTGATTATAAAAACCTATCAATCTGTTTTGAGTCTGCCTTCCCAAAATCATCTCTACGTATTCCAATTATTCATGATTGATCTTATAAACTATTTCATGATTTTCCCATTCCCCCGAAACATCTCAACCAGTTTCTATTACCTTAACAGCAAGAACGTACGCTAAATATTCTTTAAATATGCTAAGACTTTTATATTAACCAGTCTCATTTATTTCTTCCATCTCTGAAAATCTGATTAGAGAGCCAATATTCATAATAAGACAGAGATATTAAATTAAATGTATCAACACCTTGAAACCAACCATATTCAGAAAAATCCCCAATATCCCAAGCATCTTGTTCTATTGCATATAGAACACAAATTTCCAAAGGAATGACAGTCAATATGATTAGATATAAAACATCCATTTGTGATGAATTAATGTCGATTTTACGAACAAAAAAATAAACATACGAAGATTTCTTAGTTAAAATCCCTTCTATCTCAGATAAATTGTCTTCATCGAATCTCTCATCACTCCACAGCTTATCCAGTTCTATCTCCGTTGAGTCAATTGTCAACCTCCGAATAGTTCCAAGTTAGATGAATGGTTTAGATCATACCAATATCCAAATCATGTATAAATTTCACTATCACCTCTTGTAGAACCTCAAAAATCGATCAGAAACATTTACTGGAATTTTATAAAGTAGCTGGATTTATCAGCCCCTCTTCCCAAAAAAATCACTTCCCAAGCTCACTCAATTCTTCAATGATTAGTTTGGAAATCATCTGAATATCTCTCGGCTCATCTTCTGCTCCCCATTGGAAGGAAGCTATTTCTAGCGATACTGCGGCATCTTCAAAATAAGCATATTTTGTTGTGTATCCAGACTCCTGGAAGCTAGCCAATCGTTTGCCATTCCTTTGTACAACCACTTCGTGGGATACAGCAGGTTTGTTCAACGCCTTGCCACCATAGTTAAAGTTTCTTTGGTACTGAATACTGATACTTGCTTGAATTGCATCTTTATCGTTATTATTTGACAACACACCTTGCTTATTCATTTCTTCTAGTAATGCAGCATAAAACTCTTCTTTCAACTTAGACTCAGAAGCAAAAGTTGTGTCTCCAGGAATCGCTCCATGACCTAAAGTTAATTTTAGATTTACATCGTTCAGCTGGTATTTCGTTATCCCCTTTTCAATTGATGTCGACTCTTCATAGTACTGATATGGTGAACTGGAACACCCAGCTAGTATTGCCACAATACCTACAGCTAGAGATTTTTTAAACATGATTATTCTCACTTATGTATATCTATTCAAAAATTTTCATTCGAAAACCATTTAATCAATGAGGACAGTTTGATGGAAAAATTAATCAAACTGCCATAAAAACTCACCAAAACGAAGCGACATCACGCTTGTAATGATATCTTTCTACTTCATCATCTACAGTAATTTACGGCTCTAAAAATGTTGTCTCAAATATATTCCGTCAGCTGTCAAGGGTGACATCCACATTGCCTTGCTGACGATCGACGTCGAACAGTTCCTGGCTGGTGCTGCTGGAATCGCGGTTCAGGGCGGTGAGGTCGCTGTCGTCTGCAATGTTAATCTCACCCAGTCCCAGCGTCGCGAGCGTCTTGTCTTTGCGGTAAGACGAGGTGTTTTTGTATTGCATGCTGGTGCTGTTCTTCGTGAAATCGATGCCACCTTTTAGACCTGCACTGGACGTCAGGCCGCCGGACATCTCCTGACGGTAGTCGGTGTTGTTCAGATCGCGATAGCTCAGGCTGCCGGTGGTCAGAGCCAGATTACCGAGGTCGTTGCCATCTTCATCGACGGTGGCGATCACCGACCCGGTGGCGTCGGTATTCCCGGCGACTTTGATATCTGCTGTGCCGCCTAAGGTTAAGGTTATGGGCTGACTTTAGGTGCTTTTAGAGATGTTAGGGAAAGCTCGGAAAGGCATACACAAAACTTTGAACACGACCTTGCAACTCCAACAACTCACTTGAGCCAATCAGTATAAACCAGAGAAGGTACCACCATAACGCATTGAAAGTTAATGTTTTTTTATTTTTATACTATCTTTCTTGTAAGTCACAACTATTGATGGCATTCTCTTAAAGCATACGAATATCCGACTTTCAGAAAACTCAAAAACTATCAGTGAAACCTATTATCAATCACCCTTGGGCTTTATCCCAGGAAGAAGCTTTAAACCTACAACAAGAACTGGCAGATAAAGTTGTTCCGACAAATCAACTCGGTGAGATAAAGCTTGTCGCAGGGGTCGATGTCGCCTACCAAAAGGACAGCAATAGATTAGTCGCTGCAGTCGTCACGCTCAACGCCAAGACTTTAGAGATAGTTGAAACAGCAACCGCTGAAGACATTGAACGCTTCCCATATATTCCAGGGCTCTTTTCATTTCGGGAAATACCACCATTAATCAAAGCATTTGCGAAACTTCAACATACACCAGACTTAGTTGTGTGTGATGGACAAGGGCTTGCCCATCCTCGACGTTTTGGGCTTGCCTGCCATTTAGGTGTGATCTTTGATGTACCAACGATTGGCTGTGGCAAGACACGCTTGCTAGGGGAGCATCAAGAGCCAGATACAACAAGAGGCGCTAGTGCACCCCTTATTGAAAATGATAAAGTAATTGGCAACGTTGTAAGAACTCAAACTGACATTAAGCCAATTTATGTGTCTATTGGGCACCGTATTTCATTGGAAACAGCCTGTGAATGGATTTTAAAGCTAGCTAATAAATACCGTCTGCCGGAGACAACCAGACATGCAGATCATCTAGTTAAAATTCAACTAAAGAATTCTCAATCACCTAGTTCACCATAAACACGCCTGAATTTTTGAAGGATTTTGTAGTTAGACTCAGGTGATTCTGGGTCCAACCTCCTTTCGACAAGCAGGCTACCATCATTTGACCACTCCATATAATCCAGCTCTATCCCCCATTCGTAATGGGATTCCACTTTCTTTTTTCCATCTTCGAAGTAAGAAGTCAGTGCACCATACTTCATACCTCGTCTACATTCTGTCTCCTGTTTCAACTGACCATTTGAATACCATTCTTTACAAACATTATGCTCCAAGCCATCTTTATACTCTGATTCGGACTTCAACTCACCATTATCAAAAAGCTCATATCCAATACCAGTAAACGGGATATCGTTGAAACAACGAATATCATCATCATATTCCAATTCACTTTCTAGAATTCTACTTACCATCTTTAGTTACTTCCTTTCAAAGGCGGTTCTAGTGGAAACTTAGCACCATTCGTCAAATATGCACAATGAGGACAACGCGGTATTGTGCTACCTCTAGTAGATTTAGATCCACCAGAATTAATTACCTGAAGTAAAAAGTCGGATTTTATCGAACCAGGTCGAGCAAGCATAGCCTCGTTCAATGCGTGAACCTCAGCATGAGTACCTGCACCTTTAGTCTTGATATAACCAGTAAGAACTTTATCCGGCATTTGCTCCAAGCTCAAACGCATATCAGGAGACAAAATACTTGGTATTTCACCAACACCTGTATTCCTACCAAAGAATATTTGACCAGTTTTAGTATCCATTACACCAGCTAAAGCTGGCCCCATTTTATTAAATGAAACCCCCTCAACTAACTGTCTGTCATATTCTGCAGCGGTTGCTCCACGCAAGTTAATTTGTTGGTTTAGCTCAGTTCTACTCGCCGCATTAGTTTTAATTCTTTGCAAAGCAGTAACTTCGTTAGCAACAGAACTGTTTAGATCAACACTTGCCTCAGGCATCCTACCATCATCACCACCCTGACCATCAACATCCCGCTTCGCCAGCACACTTTCCGGCTCAGATTTAAATGTGGGTTCAGATGGTTTCTGCTGTTTCTCCGTTGTCGTACCCAAGTGGGTCGCAGGTTTATCTGCATCAACGGGTTTCTGTCCAAACTCAAGTTTTTGCTGATGCTTCTGAGATGAAGATGGCTTCTTTACTTTTCCACTTCTCGCTTCGATAACAGTCGCTAGGACGCCACCTATGACTGTAATTCCGGTAATATATTCTCCAACTTGGTCACAAGTTAACCCAGTAATCTCCATCAAACGGACCCGAGCATCATGGTCTCGGTAATTTAAAGCTAATTGCTCTGCATCCTCTAACTGATACGGCTTAGAGTCCTGAAACAGGCCTTCGGTAACAACCCATTGAACCGCTGGATAGGTACGTCCTTGCTCTAGGGATTTTTCACTGTAATTTGCCAGAACTGTCTGAGCTTCCTGATAGTTCGCTCCTTCCTTTTCCAGCGATTTGTAATACTCATAATTTTCTGTGCCATAGACGAATTGCCTTGAACATTTCGTCATCGCACACGCCGCACTCAATAGTTCATATTGCTTGTCCGGATCATCCCCAGCCAGCTTCTTCAGAACGGATTGCTCTGTCTCATTCGGCAAACGAAAATCCATCTCGCCACTTTGCCTGTCAGACTCAAAGTGGCTCTGGTTTTGTGCAATCAGCTCACTGCCTTTCGTGCCGGTTTGAGTATTCCAGCCGCCAAACTCGCCCTTGTCTGCATTGCCGTAGTTGAAGCTCAGGTAATCCTGGGTCGCCTCTCCCATCACCTCGGCATATTGTTCGCGGTTGTCATCGTAGGTTTCACCTTCTCCCTGATGGCCGCGCTGGGCATCAATGTGATGCTGGGTTTCATGACCAACAGTGGTCACCACATCTTCAAGGCGGGTATGTTCGCGGTCGTCGATATAAAACGTCCCGTTGGCATAAGCGCCTTTCCGTCTGCCACCATCAAAGGTGTCAACCACAGCCAGCAGGGCTTGTGCCGGAGGAATGCCCAGCTCTGCCGAGACATAACCCGACAAAGCTGCATAAGCGGCCTGCTTTTGTTCCGGTGTCGCATGACTGTCATTCAGAACCGCCACCAAGGCTTCATTCTGCGGCTCCGTCACAAAATTCTTGGTCGCTGTGAAGAATTTCTGTTTGTTGTCCTGATGTGCAAAGAAATTCTCGACACCCTTGGCTGCATCACCCAGCAGGCCAATACTTTCGTTCTGTGCTGTATCCACGACAGCATCGACAAAGATGCCATTCCGCTTCGCATCCTCTTTAATCTCCTTCCACCCATCTTCCGTCAGCAGCCGGTGGTCAAGAGTGACATCTACGTTACCTTGCTGGCGATCGACGTCGAACAGATCCCGGCTGGTGCTGCCGGTATCGCGGTTCAGGACGATGAGGACGCTGTCGTCCGCGATACTGATCTCACCTTGTCCCAGTGTCGCGAGCGTTTTGTCTTTGCTATAAGAGAAGACAAGGTGTTTTTGTATTGCAGGCTGGTGGTGTACTTCGTGAAATCGAGACCCTCTGACAGACCCGCACTGGACGTCAGCCCCCCGGACATGTCCCGACGGTAGTCGGTGTTGTTCAGATCGCGGAAAGTCAGGCTGCCGGTAGTCAGTGCCAGATTACCGAGGTCGTTGCCGTTTTCTTCGACGGTGGCGATCACCGCGCCGGTAATATCGGTGTTTCCGGCGGCGTTGATGTCCGCCGTACCGCCGGAGGTTAAGGTTGTGAGCTGAGGTTAAGTGTTTTTGAGGTATGCGGGGGGATTGGCGGTCAAAAAGCCGCCACTGAAGTGCCTGTCCTGGTAACTTAATTGTGCAATCAGGATGGAAGGGTGCCAGGGGGAAGACGTGGGGAAATCAAAAGCAGAGTGATTTTCACGAGTGGAAAATATCCTCATCCAAAGAAACTGAATACGTCCAATCAAACGGAAAAACATCCTCTTCGGTCAAAGCCAGAGCTTCTAAAACGCTTGGCTTATCTTGAAAATCCCACCACTCATTTTGAATTTTCCAATAGACCCCCAACAGATTTCCGCCGGTGTCCGTATCCACTCGAAAAACAGACGGAATTTTATACCCATTCCTCAGTTCAGTTTCCCCCGCAACCCAATACTCTCCATCATCCTTGGGCACCGACCGCACAGGTAAAACACTAGGGCTTTCGTTTTGTTCACCCACTTTAATTACAAAACTCGGAGACGAATGAAGCAAATTTAACCACTGAATTGTCGCTTTATCGTATTTCATACCCACACCTAATTAATAAGGGTTAGTTTGAGAGGGATTTATGCTCGGAACCTTCCCACCGGGTCTATAGAACTTGTGCGTGTTTTTATGGAGATCAACACCTTGCAGAACCATATTATCCACTGAATCCGTACCACCATCGAACAGGGCCTTTTTGTGATGGACGGTATATCCGGGGGGGTACCTTGCCCTGTTCGAGCCAAGGCTTGATATTTGACGGAACCTTATCACTATTTGCCAAGTCTTTAAGGAAAGCAGAGCGTGTAGCCGTATTCCTTACAACACTCGGTTTTGACCCCGGTATCAGCTTCCCATTTTCCAGATGCATTGGCGGCAATTTTCCTGCCTGCCCGGGATTTCTGACAACCTGCGTTTCGCTACCAACAGTACGGTAATGATAACCATTAGGCAGTTCCGGCAAACCTGCGCTGGTTGCCTCTGCTTTCGAGAGTGTTCCCTTTGGGGCAACATCCTCACCCTGCATCCTACCATCATCCCCCCCAATATCACTACCTTGAGCATCATTCTTCGCCAGCGTACTCTCAGCTTCCGGTGTTGATGGCTTTTCATGAGGCGTAACAGCATCCCCATCCTGCTTACCCGAATGTGGCAGTTCAGGGGGATGTGACGATGCTTTCTCCGTTAAAGCCAGTTGATTCGATGAGGGCAAATCATCAAAATCCGCATCCATATGCTGGAGGTGCTCCTGCGCTTTACTCAGTAATGCTTTGGCTTCTTCGACCCGACCGGCGCTGAACGCTTCTTTGGCTTTCTTCAGCAGATCACCGGCTACCGGTATCAGTCCAAGGCCCGCGACCAGATAGTCAATGCCGCTTTCCGCGTCAACAAAACCCTTCACATCCCCGGCACCCGGGGTGAATTCAATTAAGCCGTCGAACAACGCGTTCAGTTGTGCCTGCTGTTCCTGACGCTCCCTGCCCGATGGATCATCCAGCGTTACCTGGATCCTTCCTTGCGTATCCCCTAAACGGGTGTCATCCCAGGGCGATGCCTTGTCTTCATAGGACTCCAGGGCCGCCTGCGCCTTCGAAATTTGTGTGAGACAGCCGGGGCTGCTCATATCCTGACAGGCGACCTGAAGCTCGACATTCCGGGTATGGTCAAGCCAGTTAGACTGGTTCATTTGTTGACAAGCTTTTGAGCCAGCACCCTGCCGACCACAACTGGCAAGTTGAGACAGCTTATCCAGCATTTCCTGCTTGTTCAGGTAGTAATCGATACTTCCTGTCGGCAGTGTGGCTTCATCCACCAGAAAAGCTGTGCTGTTTTGCTGAATCAGGACAGCGTTGTTGCCAACATGGCTGTTGATATCTCCGTCTCTGACCGTGCCCAGCCCGCTGTTTTCCAGCACAAAGGCATAATTGTCTGCGGAATAGCCTCCCATCAGATGGGCATACCCTTCCTCTTGATCTTTATTTCTCGAATCCAACGCACCCTGAGCCGTTTGCGCATGGGTGACTTCATGACCCAGCGTTGCCATATAGTCTCTGGCATTTTTCATGCTCTCGTCGTTGATGACGATTTGGCTGGCCCCCGACTCGGTCTGATAATGTGCGCCGTTCACCACTTTGGTCACTGCAACCACAAGGGCCGATTCGATATCAAGGTGATATACCTCGGCATAAGCCGCTGCATACGCATTGATTACGGCCTGCTTTTCCTCACCCATTGCGCTATCGAGCTGATTCAAAATCACCGTATACTTGCCGCCATCTTTCGATGCAACCAGCTTCTGAACATCCAGGTTTTTCTGGACGTTATCAACATGCTCAAAAGTATCACCGAGAGAGACGGAATCTTGGGTGACCACATCAGCAAGCGAGGACAAACCCAGCTCATTCCGCTTCACATCCTCCTGAATCTCCTTCCACCCGTCTTTGGTCAGCAGGCGGTGGTCGAGGGTGACATCCACATTGCCCTGCTGGCGATCGACGTCGAACAGATCCCGGCTGGTACTGTGGGTATCGCGGTTCAGGGCAGTGAGGTCGCTGTCGTTTGCAATGCTGATCTCACCCTGCCCCAGGGTCGCGAGCGTTTTGTCTTTGCTGTAAGACGAAGTGTTTTGGTATTGCAGTGTGGTGCTGTTGTAAGTCGAGTCAATCTCACCTGCGTTCACGCCTGTGCTGGACGTGATGCCCCCGGACATGTCCTGACGGTATTCGGTGTTGTTCAGATCGCGGAAAGTCAGGCTGCCGGTAGTCAGTGCCAGATTACCGAGGTCGTTGCCGTTTTCATCGACGGTGGCGACCACCGCGCCGGTCATGTCGGTGTTCCCGCCGACGTTAATGTCCGCCGTGCCGCCGGAGGTGAAGGTTGTGGGCTGAGGTTAAGTATTTTTGAGGTATGTGGGGGGATTAGTGATCAAAAGGCCGCCACTGAAATGCCTGTCCTTGCAACTTTATGAAGTCGAGGCAACACATCACCATTCCCACAAGCAGACCAAAACCAAGGACGGCTTCGCCAACGATACCAGCTTGCTGAAGCTGCTCTATGCGGGGGATATTGAAGTCCTCCGAGAAGTGGACGCATCCGGTGCAAAACTGAAACCTGACGCTATCCCAGCTGAACATCCATTTCCCGGACAGGGTCGATCAATATGTGAATCTATGACTTACGCTGACACAGAACTATGCACAGTCTCTTGTCCTATTAATCAGTTATTTAGGATATTCAAACCTCGTTTTAACTTTACCTTCAGAGTCTATTTCAAGAGTAAAAGAAGTCCAACTCCCTCCAGTGTGAGATCTCATTACATTATGCAATTCAAATATAAGATCTGATATTATCCAATCAGGATCATTAATAAGCGTGCTGACTCTATTATCATGGTTAGCAAACCAAAATTCCTGTTCAACGGATTCATCTTGGCAATCAATAACGAAACGGCAACTCATACTCGTATATTGACAACTAACACTTTCTATCATCATGCCAGCAATTCGGCTGAGTATTTCCACTTGAACATTTGCTAAATTCATCACTGACCTCCATACTGATTTTTAAATTCTTTCCGAAATATTTTACCATCAATTACATATTCGACTCTTAAAGCATCAGGTCGAGGTGAATTAGGATCTAAACGTTTGAAATTTACTTTTACCGTTCCCACATTTTTACCATTATTTAAAGCTTTCCGAATTTCATTCTCAAATTTTTTATAGCCGCTATTGTTAAAATTCTTGTCTTGTGGGAATAAATTAAATCTGTCACATGTCCCACCAAAAGAACACGCCTGAATATGCCCACCAACATCTGTATCTAAGCCTTCTTTTCCAACTGCTGTTTGACGACTATCCCTAGGCATCTTAACGTCAACTGGCGTAAAACTGATTTCATCAACGAAACCGCTTTCATTTGTTCTAAACGTAGTCCCATTATCGAGCTCATACTGAGTATTAGGTAACGGATTGTTTAATGCCTCGTATTCTGGCGTACCTTTAACAGCTTGTGATGAATCAACCTTAACAACAGGTATATCACCGAGCATCCTACCATCAACGTCCCCAACGGTACTACCCGAACGTGTCCCCGAAACATCTAAATCCGTAGACGGGGCTTTATCCAGATGGGGGGCGGGGGCCGGCAGAGCCAGATCTGGCAGGTCAAAGTCCGCATCGACATGCTGGAGGTGCTCCTGAGCTTTACCCAGTAAAACTTTGGCTTCTTCGACCCGACCGGCGCTGAACGCTTCTTTGGCTTTCTTCAGCAGATCACCGGCTACTGGTATCAGTCCAAGGCCCGCGACCAGATAGTCAATGCCGCTTTCCGCGTCAACAAAACCCTTCACATCCCCAGCACCCGGGGTGAATTCAATTAAGCCGTCGAACAACGCGTTCAGTTGTGCCTGCTGTTCCTGACGCTCCCTGCCCGATGGATCATCCAGCGTTACCTGGATCCTTCCCTGCATATCCCCTAAACGGGTGTCATCCCAGGGCGATGCCTTATCTTCATAGGACTCCAGGGCCGCCTGCGCCTTCGAAATTTGTGTGAGACAGCCGGGGCTGCTCATATCCTGACAGGCGGCCTGAAGCTCGACATTCCGGGTATGGTCAAGCCAGTTAGACTGGTTCATTTGTTGACAAGCTTTTGAGCCAGCACCCTGCCGACCACAACTGGCAAGTTGAGACAGCTTATCCAGCATTTCCTGCTTGTTCAGGTAGTAATCGATACTTCCTGTCGGCAGCGTGGCTTCATCCACCAGAAAAGCTGTGCTGTTTTGCTGAATCAGAACAGCGTTGTTGCCAATATGACGGTTGATATCTCCGTCTCTGATCGTACCCAGTCCGCTGTTTTCCAGCACAAAGGCATAATTGTCTGCGGAATAGCCTCCCATCAGATGGGCATACCCTTCCTCTTGATCTTTATTTCTCGAATCCAACGCACCCTGAGCCGTTTGCGCATGGGTGACTTCATGACCCAGCGTTGCCATATAGTCTCTGGCATTTTTCATGCTCTCATCGTTAATCACGATCTTGCTGGCGCCCGACTCGGTCTGGTAATGCGCGCCATTCACAACTTTGGTGACGGCAACAACAAGTGCCGATTCAATATCAATGTTGTATACCTCGGCATAGGCCGCGGCATACGCATTGATTGCGGCCTGCTTTTCCTCACCCGTTGCTCTATCCAGGTCATTCAAAATAACCGCAAACTTACCGCCATCTTTCGAAGCAACCTTCTTCTGAACATCCAGATTTTTCTGGACGTTATCGACATGCGCCAGCGTCTGACCAACAGATATAGAATCTTGGGTGACCACATCAACCAAAGAAGACAAGCCAAGTTCATTCCGCTTCACATCCTCCTGAATCTCCTTCCACCCATCTTCCGTCAGCAGCCGGTGGTCAAGGTTGACATCCACGTTGCCTTGCTGACGATCGACGTCGAACAGTTCCTGGCTGGTGCTGCTGGAGTCGCGGTTCAGGGCGGTGAGGTCGCTGTCGTCCGCGATACTGATCTCACCTTGTCCCAGCGTCGCGAGCGTCTTGTCTTTGCTGTAAAACGAGGTGTTTTTGTACTGCAGAGTGGTGGTGTTTTTAGTCCAATCGATACTACCTGACAGACCCACGCTGGACGTCAGCCCCCCAGACATGTCCTGACGGTAGTCGGTATTGTTCAGATCGCGGAAAGTCAAGCTGCCGGTGGTCAGGGCCAGATGGCCGAGGTCGTTGCCGTTTTCATCAACGGTGGCGACCAAGGCACCGGTGATATCGGTGTTCCCGGCGACGTTGATGTCCGCCGTACCGCCAGAGGTTAATGTCGTCAGCAGCGTGTCTGAGGTGACTGAACGCCCCTTGCTGGCATTCAGGCCGCTATTCATACCGGAAAAGCTTGCGCTTTCATCAACGCTGGCACCCCCGCTGATGCCTGTGCCCTGATTGCTGGCGCTGTGACGGTTCTGCATCGAGGCCACGTTGAGGTCGCCACCGATATCCAGATTCAGGGCTTGTGCAGCATCAACATGGGCGCCTTCGATGCTGGCGTCACCACGGGACTTGAGCGTAACGGTGCTGCCCGCTATGCCACTGTTGACGTAAGTGGTCGACTGACTGCGCTGCTCCGACAGGTTCAGGCTGGCATTGAGACTGCCGCCCGTGCTGCTGCCGTGGACCGTCATCGACACACCGATGGTGCCGCTTTTAGTGGAAGACTGACCGGATTGGGTTTGCTGCGCAGCAACCACATTCACGGTGCCGCCATCCAGGACCACTTCTTCTTTGGCCTTGAGCACACTGCCCTGCACCAGAACCTGCTGATCG
The DNA here is from genome assembly GCF_054600795.1 of Photobacterium sp. R1. Classification (NCBI taxonomy): domain Bacteria; kingdom Pseudomonadati; phylum Pseudomonadota; class Gammaproteobacteria; order Vibrionales; family Vibrionaceae; genus Photobacterium; species Photobacterium sp. R1. The sequence goes on along the minus strand of NZ_BAAHZP010000003.1, from coordinate 115,059 downwards.
GTCTGCGTACCGGATTTCACGACAATGTTTTGACCGGCGAGCGACGAACGGCTTGCGGTCGTGCCGGTACTTTGGCTGTCGGTTTGCGCAACCGACATGTCCAGATGGAGACCGGCATTCACACCCAGAGTAGAGAATGAGGAGTAAGTCGTTGCACCTTGCTTGATCAGTAAGGTGGTTTTCGAAGCAACATCCGCCGTCGCGAGCGTGATGCCGGCGAGATAGAATGCTTCATCATTTTTCACCTCTTTGATGATGCCTTTCAGCTCATCAACATCGGCAGCATCCACGCCCGGCGCTTGGTTTGCCAGTGCCAGCTCCAGCGATGACAGGGTGTCTTCAAGACTGTCCAGCTGCTTCTTGTATTGGCGATAATCTTTTTTCGCCTGCTTCAGTTTGTCGGCAGACTCTTTCAGCGCAATGGCCGCTTTACCCGCTTCAATCGCCTGATGCTGCACCACAAAGCTCAGTTCACCATTACCTTTTGTATTCGATGACTGTGTGGTTTGTGTGTCGGTGACTTCCCGGATCAGAACATCGTTCGCAGCCGTCAGTTCGATGTTGCCGTGGCCGTCTTCATCGGCGTCGGCCAGTACCTCAGAACCTTCAATCAGAATGTCCTCGGCGGCATTCATCAGCACCGTGCCTTTGCCCATGATGGACGCGCCGCGATGGGTGGTGGCATCGGTCTTGCTGTCCGATTTTTCGTAGTCGGCTTTCGCCAGCGTCAGCTTAGCCTGACCGCCGTCAAAATTCACCGACTCATACGGATTCACGACCGACTTCAGGGCATCTTTCACGTCAACCGACAGAGACTCCGAAGACGACCAGGTGGTGTGCGTTTCTTCCGCCGCCAGCACGGCAACGCTGCCGGTATCGGCCGTGAAACTGGCGTCGGTCTCGGCGCTGACATCAGCCCCAATCACGGTCACAATGCCGCCTTTGACATTCACCGCTCCGCCCGACGTCAGTGCACTGCCTTTGGCGGTGTTGTGGATTTCGCCCTGACGCGCTGAATCCATCGCGAACAGGTCACCACCTCTGAAGGCGCCGTATTCCTGCGCAAAAGTCTCACGCTGACGGCTTTCCTGCCCGGCGGCGATGATCACTTCATCCACCGCACTGGCATTAATATCGCCGCCCGCCTCAACCTCACTGGCGATCAGTTCGATTGTTTTACCCGACGTGATGTCAATATTGTCGCTGCTCATCATGCCGCTGGCATTGAGCAGCGTTGCAGAGTCCAGGTCGGATTTGTGAGAGCCCGAGAAACCGCCGAAACCTTTTTTGATTTTCTCGTCACGGCTGAAGGTGCGGTATTGCTGGGCATAAACGCCAACGCTGCCGTCAGCTGAAGCTTCAATGCCTTCACCGGCTTTGAAATTGGCACCAATCAGCGTGATATCGCTGTCGCCGCCACCCATCTGCACATCATCGAACTTCTGAGCCTTCACGATGATTTTGCCGCCAGCAGTGACATCGGCACCAACAACCGTTTCGGTCAGCGACTCCTGAATGTGGGTCTCTTTGCGGCCGAAAGATTTTTTCCGGGTGGTTTCGTCGTAGTGATATTCACTGTCATTCACCGCTTGGAAGGTCACATCACCTTTTGCCAGCGCGACCACATCACCATGTGTGATGACCTGGCTGCCGGTTGCTGTGATGTCGTTGCCCGACTGAATGAAAACACCCTCGTTGGCCGCCATCTGCGTCCGCTGATGCTTCTGAAGATGGCTCACAGATTTGCTGCTGCCGGAGGTCTCGCTGCTGAAGCTTTCATTCACCAGGGTATCCAGGGCAACATCCCAGCCCGCAACCATCGCCAGTTTGCCCCTGATTTCCATATCAGATGCGGTAACCGAAATATTCTCACCGGCATCAACACTCAGGTCACCACCTGAAAACACGCTGGATCCCAGCACGGCCACGTTCAGTTGTTCCTGATCGCGCGTTTTCATAGATTCGCGATCGGTTTCAGCGGCCAGAATGATGTCTTTTTCTGCGGTGAAGCTAAGGTCACTTCCGGCAGAGACGTTCGCGGCCGTATTGATAATCGAGCCACCAGCGTTCATCGTCACCTTGCCACGACCACTGATCGTAGCGGTATCGCCAACTCGGGTTCCGGTGTACACCACACCGCTGGCATTCTCTGCCGTGGTGACGGTGCCGTCCTGCGTGATACTGATGCGCTCAACCTCAGTCCGGTTGATGATGTCGCCGTTCTCCGTGGTCAGGGCGATATTTTCCCCGGAAATCGCTCCGCTGATATTCTGAATATCATTCACCGCAACCAGCGCAATATCATCGCCAGCCGTCATGCTGCCGCCCAGGTTGCTGATGCTGTCGTCACTCACCAGATGCAGTTTGCCCTGACTGTCCATCTGGCCGCTGTTGACGATATTACCCGCCTTGGTATACACCTCAGCACCGCTGATCAGTGCACCGCCATCCAGGTTATCCTGTGTCACTTTCGACAGATACAGCTTGGGTGCCAGCACCTGCTGGCCTTTTACCTCAACCGGTTCCCACCAGACAATATCCTGCGTCAGCCCGGCAACCTGCTCAGGTGTGAGCGCAATACCGGCTTGCAGGTTCAGACTGTGTTTCTGCTGACCTGCGTTATCCAGGAGTTGCTGCATCTGAGCGAGATCTGTCCCGACATCGTCATGGAGATAACGCTTGCCCGTTTGTTCGAAAATGGCCGTGGTGATGGTCCGGGTGTCATAGTACGCATCACCCAGCACCTTGAGATCTTTTTCCGGACTGAAGCCGATACTGTCGAAGAAATAATCTGAACCCAGGAACTGATCCAGATTCGTCAGCATCGGATTGGTCTCGATTAAATAGTGGCTGTCGGGACCATTGTTATAGATGAACAGCCCATTTGGCGTGGTTGGCAAACGGAAATCGGGGAAAGCAATCCCACTGCCTTCAGTGTTCAAAATATCTAACTGGCTGCCTGAAGCCGTTGTGTCTGTCAGCTGCTTCGACGGACGGCCAGCATTGGACGAGCCGGTATCAGACTGAATGTGTGAGTTGTTCAGCTTGTTTTTGACATTAAGAACGGTTTTACCACCGGATGAGATGGTGGCGTTAATGAAACCCTTATCATAGGTTTCTTTTTTTACATTAATCCTTTCAAAATCAAAATAAGATCTATTATTGCTGGGCACATAATTATAAGTTGATGTTTCTTTGTTCCCACCTGTTATATAACCAACATTATTTATTTTATTAGCGTTAATGACTGTATTTTGGGCAGAGTGAATCAGGCTTGCATTATTTTCAATTACATTTGATTGAATAAGAGAGTCACCACCTGAAATAATTTGAGAATGTGATGACGAATCAACTAACCGGATATAATTATCTTTTGTAACAAACGAATGAGTCGAATTACCAACAACCCTATAACCTTCTACTTCATTCCCATTATCTTTTCCACCTCCAGTTTTATAACGATAGTGCTCAAGAATAGGTGCATATTGACTACCCCTTCTCACTGTAAAATTTGCATTATTATTATGGGGGGAGACAGTGACATCATCGCCGGTCGAAGTCTTCAGTTCCAGCACCTTCCGTTTGTTAACGATATTCTCGGCCTTCATCTCCAGATCATCACCGGACTGAATCACACCGGACAGATTCTGAACCGACTTCGACAGGGCGCCGCTGGTATCGCCGGCGATCATCATGTTGCCGCCCGTCAGAACATCCCCTTCGGTGTTCACCAGATCGCCTTTCACATAGAAAGAACCGGTATTACCGGCATACAACAGACCTCTGTTCGAGAGATTGCCAGCGACATTCAGGGTTGTGTCCTGCATACCGAGTGTCGCGCCCTGATTGGTGAACTGCGTCAGGGTCGCCATCAGATTCGTCAGGGCCTGCAAGGTCCCCTGATTATTCAGTACATTGGCATTGAGTGTGGTGGAGTTGCCTGAAACCAGGCCCGATGCCTGGTTGGTCAAAGTCCCGCCCGAAGACAACTCGGTATGACCCTGTGCCACCAAGCTGCCTTTGTTGGTGAGCTGATCACCTGCAGTGATCCGGATATCCTTGAGTGACGTCAGAGTACCGTCGTTGATCATGCTTCCGGCATTGATCTGGATCTGACCATCGCCAGAGACATCGCCCTGCTGAGCAAAAACTTGCGCCGTAAGAGATTGATCCCCTGCCGCCTGAACATGACCGGTATTTAGCAGCTGTCCCGAGACTTTAATCTGCTGCGTTCCGACAGATGCCAGCGTCCCTGCGTTTTCAAACGTATCTGAAATGATCTGCTGGCTGCCGGCAGACATCAGCTTGCCATCGTTTGTCAGTGCATCCGCCTGTACCTTCATCTCCGACTGGGCTGTGAGCTGACTTTGATTGCTGATCTGGCTTGCCTGAATTGAAAGTGAGTCTGCACTCACTTTGCCCGATCCTGAAAGCGTCAGCGACTGATCTGAGGCGATTTGCAAGCTTTGCTTCGCGGCAATCTGGCCGTTGTTGATCAGGTTGTCAGCGTCTGTAAATTCCACCTGTTCAGCCGCAATCGTGCTGCCTGCATTCAGCGCCAGCTGGCTGACACCGCTATGAAACTGACCGGAGACCTGAACAGCACTGTCCGACAGGGTTGCCTCTGCCGCCTGAATGCTGACCGTACCAGTATTGGTCTCGCTGCCGTCAGAAGTCACGCCCGCGGTCAGGGTGCTTTGATTCAATGCCAGCGTATCGGCCTGAATCTCAATGTGCTGCGCAGCTGTTTCAGCCTGTGCCAGCGACACCGATTTCGCTTGAAACGATGCACTTTTCTCGGCATTTACCAGACCGTTCAGGTTGATCTGCTCACCAGCGGATGCCTGAAAACGGGTTGCGGAATTTTCACCGTTAAGATGCAGGCTGTCTGCAGCGGCGTATGCAATCTGCTGCCCGGCCTGTTGTGTTCCTGTCGTCGAAACCGACTGGTTCGAAATCACCTTGAGCGATTGCTGGCTGCGGACATCACCCAAGGTGATCTGTCCGTCCGCAGAAAGCTGAATATCCCCGACCGAGCTGAACAGCTTCCCGGTATTGACGCCAACCCCCTGTTCCGTGGCCACCAACGAAATTCGTCCGGCATACATGCCGCCGAGCGCCGAAGAATCAATCGCCAGTGCGGGCTGATCCGCACTGGTATGCGTAGCTGTGACTGTGTTGGTTTGGTAATCGATCTGATTTGGTCCGGTGACGACAGACAAATTGTTTGCATGAATATCCGCGTTGATTTTTGCTGTGCGGGAAAGAATATCGAAATAGTCCTGACCGGTACCGTCCAGCCCCAGTCCACTAATTGTCACATCCCCCTGCCGGATATCAAAACCACTCAGCAAACCATTCTGAAATTGCGGTACGCCAGTGGTTAAAGTTGCACGTGATGTATTGATAAAACCGCAGCCATCACAGGTAATACCGTATGGGTTGGCAACAATCACATTCGCCTGCTGGCCCAAAACTTCCGTATAGCCATTCAGCTGGCTTCGGTTAGCGCCCGTCACTTCATTAAGAATCACTGAAGCCGCCTGACCGTTCAGCTGGGTATTACCCGACAAATAACCGGCCAGCTGAGACTGAGCGAGTTTTTCGGTCGAGTTATTCAGGATCAGCCCGGCTTTACCCACGTCGTACTGATCAAACTGGTTATGAGACAGACCTTTGGCATTTGGGGCTGCAATATTCAGCACCGGCACACCGTTCGCCGCTGAAGTCAGGGTGGCATTATTTGGGCGATTTTGATCCACCTTAATACCGGCCCACACCGGCTGCGTTGCCAGTAACCAGCATAAAACGTAAGTGAAAACTCGCTTAAATCCTTGATGATGCATGCAGACCTCAGACACGGTTTCAAAACTTCAGTGACAAACGGTAATTCAGGCTGTAATCGTCCGCCTGCAACCAGGATGGATGCTCAATCGGCCAGCCAACGGAAACGGAACTCTGGTAAAACGCCGACTGGCTGCGAACCGCCAGTGCACCACCGGTAAGATGGCCGCGCTCAAATGAATCAGGATTATCCGGAGTGCTGTCCGGATGAATCGCTCCCGTATCCAGTGACAGGCCCAGATTGATCTGACCGAGCCAGGGGAACGTCCCCAGGGCATAATTCAGATCATTGCGCCAGTAATAACCCGCATCGCCCGACAGTGACTGGCCTTTAAATCCGCGCACCGAATATTCGCCACCCACACTCAGTCGCGCACTCCCCGGAAGCGAATTGGTTGCAATTTGAGCAAATGCGGTAGTGGACAGAGACCATTCAGGCGACAGCGGATAAGAAAAATTAAGCGTCAACGTGCTTTTATTGAATTCATCATCAGGCTGCCCGGTCGTTGCAGATGATTTTCCCGGCACAGCCAGTCCACGTTCGTATAAAGGAGAGAATGTCAGAAACCCACCCGCCAGACGCGTGCTGTATTCCACCGAAACACTGGCGGACATGCGTTTGTGGCTGCTGCCTTTGAGCTGTGTATCGTCGATGTAGTTTTTCACGCCGTCGTAGTTCAGTGCGAAGCGCAGTGAAGACTTACTGATACTGTCCCGGAAAAACAACCACTGACTATCCAGTCCGTGACTCTGGGTCTCACCACTGGACGCAAAAGAAAAACTCTGGCTTTCGACCGTTGTCAGGTAATCGCTGTAGGCATACCGGTAACCGAAGGTCCAGTAACCCGCAGGGATCCCAACACTGAATTGAAGGCTTTGACTGTCCCGGCCATTGGCAAAGGCTGCACTTTTCGAGCCCGACAAACTCCAGTTGTCATAAATTCCAAAGATATCTTCGGCCACCAGCGTGAGGGACAACTGCTGCTCGCCCGTACTTTCCTGACCGGCATTATTCAGCCCCAGCTCTCCCTGCCACCAGGGGCCGGACTGAGACTGAATGTTCACAATGCTGTCGCCCGGCTCGCTGCCCGGTAATAACTGAACCGTTGCGTTATATCGTGACAGGCGGTTGATCTGATCCAGTGTCTGCTCAATATCCCTTAAATTCAGGATGTTATCTGCTTCTGCAGGATACAGTCGCTGGATACGGGCTGAGGGTTGGCCGTTATTCTTAAGCGCTTGCATCCGGCCTTCCAGAATTTCAATTTCAAGATCACCATCTGATAAATCCTGCGGGAGCAATACGGCCCGGGAAGTCACATAGGCGTTTTCAACATACGTATTGGTGATCACCTTGAGCATATTGTTGATGGCGTGGATGCCAATACAATCGCCCGGGCGAAATGGCAGCGCCTGCAATAACGTTTCTGTTGTGATCACCCGGTTTCCTTTCAGGATCACGGTGTCGACCACAAAGCACTGCGCCTCATCCCCTTCAGACACAGGCAAGGCAGATGGCAGCGGTTGTAATTGTTCCAGCGCTTGTTGAGATGCCTGAATAGATTGCAGCCGTTCTGCCTGTTCCGATTCAATCCCGCTTTTAACGGCAGGCGAAAGTACCACCGCCTGTGCTGGCACACAGGCAGACATCCACAATAAAAATGCGAAGCAATAATGCATAACACCCAATTCGACAGCAATGTCCGGGAGAGACGGCTTCATTTACGGACAGATTCAATCATGTCGCGAAATAACAGAAAAAGCAGAAGCACATTGAGATCCTTTCTCAATATGCAATAAATAGTTCCCGGATGAGTTTGAATAAAAAATGAATTAGAAAATAATAATTTATCTAAATAAAAATTAAGGTTTACTTATTTATTTGGTAATGATGATTCATTACATAAAATTAAATTTATTTACATAGCCGATAAATTCTTGCGACCAGCATCACTTGGGTATGAAATTTAAAGTTAAAAAATGCTTGTAAAAAAACGGCCCCGAGTCAAACTCAAGGCCGTTGGTCAATTCAGAAAATCTTTTTGATTTGATGGACTCAGGCGTGCAGCAGCGCCATTGATTCTTTGGCAATCACCCACTCTTCGTTGGTTGGGATCACCATGGCAACCGGGGTATTCGGCTTGGTAATGATGCCTTTCTCGCCAAAGCGGGCTTGTTCATTCCCCGCGGTATCTTCACGGTAACCAAAAATCTTCAGGTGTTTCAGCACTGCACTGCGCACCGGTAATGAGTTCTCACCAATACCGCCGGTAAAGACGATCGCATCCAGCTCGTCCAGTGCCACCATGTAAGAGGCAATGTATTTCGCAACGCGGTAGGTGAAGATTTCAAAGGCCAGCGTTGCGCCTTCATGGCCCTGTTCCATGGCTTCAACAATACCTCGGCAGTCGCTGGTCAGGCCCGAGACTCCCAAAAAGCCCGCTTCTTTGTTCAGTGCCTGCTGCAAATCCCCCTGGCTCCAGCCTTTGCTCATCAGAAAATCAATGATACCCGGATCCAAATCGCCACAGCGTGTGCCCATCATCAGACCTGCTGTCGGCGTGAATCCCATGCTGGTGTCGACACTTTTGCCATTGCGCACAGCACAAATCGACGCGCCGTTGCCCAGGTGAACTGTGATCACATTGGTTTTTTCAGCCGGTTTACTCAGCTGTTTTGCCGCTTCCTGACTGACGAAATAATGGCTGGTGCCGTGGAAACCGTAACGGCGGATCCCATAGTCCTGATACAGTTTTTGCGGCAAAGCATAATGATAAGCTTTGGCTGGCATGCTCTGGTGGAAGGCGGTATCAAACACTGCATATTGAGGCAGGAACGGGAAGGCGCTCATCGCCGCACGAATGCCGATCACATGTGCCGGATTATGCAGCGGGGCCAGTTCACTCAGCGCATCAATCTGACTAAGTACGTTCTCATCAATTTTCACTGTTTCACTGAATCGCTCACCGCCGTGTACCACCCGATGGCCAATCGCAATGATGTCTTGTTTCAGACCCAGTTCCTCCAGGAGGGTCACCAAGCGTTCAATGGCCTGCTGGTGATGGTTTCCTGTGGCTTCCAGCGCACAGCTTGCTTTCTCACCGTCATATTTCCAGCTGACAGAAGCGTTGCTGAGACCAAAACACTCTCCCAGTCCGGTCAGACGGGCATCGCCGCTCACGGCATCGATCAGGGCAAATTTAAGCGAGGAGCTTCCGGAATTAATCACTAGTACTAAAGAATGGCTCATGGGGTTCCCACCAGAAGATTATCGGCTGATTTGGCACAGAGTGCCGCCTGACAACAAAGGTTGTCGAGCACAGATGCTCAGAAATTGATGTGGAGCAACAGGTTCAGAGCATCTTGTGCTGCCCCCATATTACTCAATTTTTTTTGATACATTCAACTCAACATTCAATTAAAGTGTAAAAAATTCAAACTTATTTGCAATGCATCAAAAAATATTGAGCAAAGCATCAACAAAATGTTGAGATGAGAAACAGTACCTGAAATAGCAAACAGGAATCGGGAGAGCCGCTTTCCGGCTACTCCGAAAAAGAAAGGAATCGCTGATACAAGGTATCCACGTCATGGCTGCACATAACATCCATATTGGCTTTCAGCGTCGATAACGGCCAGTCCCACCATTTCATTTCAAGCAGCTTGGCTACATCTTCCGCATTAAAGCGGGTTTTGACGACGCGCCCCGGGTTACCGACCACAACACTGTATGGCGGCACATCTTTCGTTACGACGGCTCTGGCCCCGATGACGGCACCATCGGCAATGTGAACGCCGGGCATGATCACACACTCAGAGCCGATCCAGACATCATTGCCAATGACCGTATCTCCGACCCGGGCAAAGCCCGTTTTCACCTTATCGCCAAATTCGCTGACATCAAACGGGTAAGAAGATATCCAGTCATGTCTGTGTCCCTGATTCCCCGCCAGCATAAACACAGCGCCAGAGGCAATGGAGCAGAATTTGCCGATAATCAGCTTATCCACATCCCCAAAGATACCTGAATCCCACACGGCCTTGGTGCAGTGATCCCCCATCAGATAACGGACACAATAATCCTCGAAATGTTTATCGTGGTAATAACCGGAATAATAAGTAAAGTCGCCGACAATGATGTTCGGGTTTGTAATTTTCTTATTGAGCTCGTATCCGCCGAGCCAGGAGGGAAAGATAGTTGCCATGGCTACCTCTAGACTATCTTGCGCCAAAGTACTGCATAAGTATAACGTAGCGGAATGAGCCAGCCGCGCTTTACTGTCCATCAACTAAGACAGACCTCTGGCGCGGCTGGAAAAAACGGGGTCAGGATGTGAAGGATTCTGTCGTCACCATGTCTCCGCTCCAGTTTGTCGGAGCAGAACCGGTTCCCCCAGACTGCGCAGGCGCAGCGGGTGCCGCGGTCTGATAATCCCCTTGATCTATATCTTCATTGATGCGGCCCAGTGCGCCGTCCAGCTCTGCGTCGGTCGGACGGTATTTAGAGCGGTCATACACTTTATCCAGCAAGTCCATAATGGCATGTTCAGGAACTGGCGGATTATGCACCAGCTTATAAATCTGCTTCGCCACTTTCTGTACATTCAGAATAGATTCGATCCCGACATGCTGTACCGCCATGTCCCGTTCTTTCTTGGCATCCTGATAGCCAGATGCAAAAGCAACGGAGAACCAGATATAAGCAACAGCCGCATCCGTCACATTGGTGACAGGCTGGTCATAGTTCAGATGCATTTTGCCCGCCAGGTATTGTGCTTCCACACTGCCCAGCTCTGTGGCTTTTTCCAGCCAGTAAATTGCACGGCGACGATCTTTGGCTACGCCAATTCCCGTCTGGTAACAATAGGCCACCTTAATACAGCCCTTCGGATCTCTGTTCACGGCTGATTTCAGCCGCCAGAAGAAGGCACTGCGGGGTGATGGAGACGGATTCGATTCCACCACATACCAGTCGCCGAGAAACAGCTGCGCCGGCACATAATCCATTTCTGCCGCCTGGATCAGATGTCCGACACCCGAAGCGGTATTGATGGCAGTGCCGTATCCCCGAATTTCATAACGGCCCAGCTCAAACAAGGCTTCCGGGTCATTATGATTTGCTTTGACAATACAAGTCCAATAGCGAGACCTGGCCTCACCATGCGGATCATCAACATCCTGACGGCATAATCTTGCCAGCGCATTCTGTCCAATTTCGTTACCAAGCTCAGCGGCTTTCTGGTACCAACTGACTGCTTCACGGAGATTGCCAATTTCATTTTCCTTCGCTAACGACAGAATGCTTGGAATATGACCTGACTGAGCCTTTCTGACTTTTTCTTCGTGTTCAACAGCCTTTGCCTGTTCTAATACCTGGCGGTATTTTTCGTCCCTGCGAGCCTGCTCTCTGGCTGCCTCGCGGACTTCTTTCATCAGAGCAAAATACCGGGAAACCGCCACAATCAGCAATACAATACCAAGGCAGACGCCTAAACCGAGTTGTGACATAACCCCTCTTGAGACAATTCTTTCTTCTTCTTAATAACGGCATCTTGAGAGAAATCTAAAGTTAAATTTTCTCTGATTTTGAATCTGGTCAGATCAGCGATTGAAAACAGGAGGGAATATCCCGGTTTCAACGTACCGGGATATGAACAGATGGCAAGGTCACCAGCCGTATTTAGTTCAGTGAAATACCATTCACTTTCAGGCCCACGGCAACGTTACCGCTGACAGCATTGGAATATGGACAAACCTGATGCGCCGCTTTCACCAGCGCAATCGCGGCCTCGTTTTCCATCGCCAGTTCCACCTCAAGATCGACGGCCAGAGCAAATCCACCGTCCTCTTTGGCCAGCAACTGCACCTGCGCCGTCGTGGGTGCTTCTTTCAGAGCCAACTTTTGCAGACGGGCAATGTGGAGCACAGCATTCGAAAAACAGGCCGAATAACCTGCAGCGAACAGCTGCTCAGGATTGGTCGCTTCACCGGTTCCGCCCAGTGCTTTCGGGTAACTCAGCGATACACTCAGTAATCCGTCATCGGTTGCTACCTGACCATTGCGACCCGCCAGTGCTTTTGCTGAAGTGGTATAAACTGTTTTCATCGTATTTCTCCCGGATTAATTAAATTGCACACAATTAAGTTGCGAGCAATATTAGATCGATCCAAATATTGAATGCAAGTATATTGTGCGCAATTTAATTGAAAGCGATCGATTCAAGGTGACCCACCATGTCTGATGCCCCGCAAATTCCAGCCAATATCACGCTGGATGACATGATCTGTTTCTCCCTTTACAGTGCTTCAAACGCCATGATCCGAGCCTACCGGCCGATGCTGGATGCACTGAACCTGACCTATCCGCAATACCTGGTCATGCTGGTCATGTGGGAAAGAAAATGTCTCAGCGTGAAAGCGCTGGGAGAAAAACTCCACCTGGATTCAGGCACATTAACGCCTTTACTGAAACGACTGGAGAGCAAAGGACTGGTCATTCGCCGGAGAAGCGAAACGGACGAAAGGGTTCGTGAAATCAGCCTGACGGACGAAGGAAAGGCAATGCAGCAGCAAGCCGCACAAGTCCCGGCGTCGCTGCTGTGTAAAGTCGACATGCCGCTGACATCACTCAAAACGCTGAAAGACACCTGCGATGCACTGTATGCGGCGCTGTCCGGGCTGGAGTAACCCAATAATCACTACCACAGGCGGTGGTTGAGGGATGACAATAAAAAATGCGCAGCCTGGGCTGCGCATTTCGTTCAGACAAATGAAAGCAGTAATTAATCGAACGCTTTCAGGTTTTTCTCGAACGTAGCATGCTGTTCGTGCAGGTCTGAAGACGCACCGCCAGTGGCCTTGCTGACAGCCACAATAGAAATCAGAGCGAAAATAAATCCGGGAACGATTTCGTACATATCGAAGATACCGCCGGTCAGCTGTTTCCAGATCACCACAGTCAGTGCACCCACAATGATACCTGCCAATGCACCATTCCGATTCATATCTTTCCAGAACAGGCTCAGCAGCAGCGCAGGACCGAATGCCGCACCGAATCCGGCCCAGGCATAAGAAACCAGACCCAGAACCGTACTGTCCGGATTCATCGCCAGAATCAGGGCAATCACTGACAGTACAATCACAGCCACACGGCCGACCATCACGATCTCTTCTGTTGAAGCATCTTTGCGGATCACTTGCTTATAAAAATCTTCTGCCAGTGCAGACGAAGAAACCAGCAGCTGAGAATCCGCCGTACTCATAATTGCTGCCAGAATAGCCGCCAGCAGAATACCAGCCATCACCGGGTGGAAGATGGAGTTCACCAGCAGCATGAAGATTTTTTCACCATCGGCCAGATCGCCGGCCAGCTGGTTATCCACATACAAAATGCCGACCAGACCAACCAGAATCGCCCCCGCCATGGACAGTGCAGTCCAGGTCACGGCGATACGGCGAGCCGTACCAATGTCTTTGTTGGAACGGGTCGCATTGAAACGCGCCAGGATGTGTGGCTGACCAAAATAGCCCAGGCCCCAGGCCGCCAGAGAAATAATACTGATTGCCGTCAGCGGCTGACCTTTCACGTCGTTGAAAATAGTCATCAGATCCGGGTTCTTCGCTTCCAGAGAAGCAGCCAGATCCCCGAAACCGCCCTGCATTGCAGCGATAGGTACAATCAACAGTGCAGCACTCATCAGCAGGCCCTGAACAAGGTCAGTCCAGGATACCGCCAGGAAGCCACCAAACAGCGTATAGGAAACGACGCAAAGCGTACCGACAACCACAGCAATTTTGTAGTCCAGACCAAATACGGTTTCGAACAGTTTACCGCCTGCGACCAAGCCGGAACTGGTATAGAAAAGGAAGAACATCAAAATGAAGAAGGCTGAAATTGTCTGGATTAACTTAGAGTTATCCTTGAATCGATTCGACAGATATTCAGGAATCGTGATCGAATTATCGGCAGTAATTGTGTAGGTACGCAGACGCTTGGCACAAATCAGCCAGTTTAGCCATGTACCCAGCAGCAAGCCACCAGCCAGCCACAGCGACTCCATACCGGCAGCAAAAGCATAGCCGGGCAGACCCAGCAGCAGCCAGCCACTCATATCAGATGCACCGGCAGACAATGCCGCAGGCCACGGGCCCAGTGAACGACCGCCCAGGAAGTAGTCTGATGAATCTGCTGTGCGTTTATAGGCGTAATACCCGATTGCCAGCATTACAATCAGATACACAATAAACGTACCTGTGATAGCAAAGCTATTTTCTATCATGATTGAGTTCCCTCATTTTGGTTGCTCCCGTCACAGCAGGAGCTTATTGAATGGTGCTGATCCTTTTCAGCCTTTTGGTCGTCTGCCCACTGCTCCACCACGTACAACGTACCTTCAGATTTGCCGTGTGCCAGCAAACCCTTATCCTGTTTAAAAAAACCGCCGGTCAACCGACCCGCGGTCTAGGTCACGAGTTACAGGTAACAGTATTCAGCGACTTAATGTACTTCTTCGCCGCTCCCCAACTCCAGCAGTGTCGCGTTACCGCCAACTGCCGTGATATTGATGGTTCGCGTTCTTTCTGTCACAAAACGCAGCGAATAAGTCGGGCTGCCAATCACCGGGTAAGACTCGAAGTCAGACTCAGCAATCAGCTGACCCAGCAGCCCGTCTCGGGCTGCCAAATCACGGGACAGCGACAGCGCTGCCTCGCGTTTTCCTGCATAAACCACACCGGCAACAGCGGTATGGCGTACAATGTCATCAAGTTTGTCGGCACTGACCGGCAGCACAACGCCCTTCGGCAGTTCAGCCTGCTCCAGTTCAGACACCATTTGTTGCGCTGATTTCGCAAAGCCTTCCGGCAGGCACAGCAACACGGTATTCCCGGTCACCAGCGCTGCCGTCAGCTGACCGGCAACCGCAACCAAAGGTGTATCTGCATCAGCAGTGACCACAAAAATGCCGCGGCCAGCACAGTACAGTTCATTGGTTTCACCCGTGGGTCCTGGCATCAGTTCCGTTTCAGCAACATGTGCATTGGCGTTCCGGCACTGAAATGCCACCATGGCCGCTACGTCAGATTCCAGCTTGCTGCTCCACTGAGTCAGCTGAGTGATCCGTTTTTCAAAACCCAGGTTATTCCAGTTTTCCCAGGCTGCATTGCTCTGATCGACCAGTGCTTGAATACTTGTTGTCATCTTTAATTCCTTCCCAATTCCGGCAGCCATTACGCAGTGAACACATCTTTTGTGAAACGATACAGGTAGTGCGGACCACCTGCTTTCGGGCCTGTACCAGACAGTCCCTGTCCACCGAACGGCTGAACACCGACCACAGCACCCACCTGATCACGGTTGATATAGCAGTTACCGACACGGGCACGACGCTCAATATGGCTGTAAGTACGCTCGTTACGGCTGTGAACACCCATCGTCAGGCCAAAGCCGGTCTGGTTGATCTGATCAATCACCTGATCCAGCTCACTGGCCTTGAAGCGCACGATATGCAGAATCGGACCAAAGTTCTCGTTTTGCAGCACATTGATACCGCGAATTTCAAACGCTGTCGGCAGTACGAAGTCACCATGGGCGCAATCCGCGCTGGCCGATGCCTGCGCAACCATTTTGGCCTGGTTCTTCAGGGCGCCAATGTGCGTCAGCAGCTTCTGTTTCGCAGTTGCGTCAATGACCGGACCAACATCTGTGCTGTGCAGCTCAGGACGGCCAACCTTCAGTTCCGCCATCGCTCCTTTGATCAGGCCGACCACGCGGTCTGCAACATCTTCCTGCACAAACAGAACGCGCAGCGCTGAACAACGCTGTCCGGCAGATGCAAAGGCAGAGCGAACAACATCACGGACGACCTGCTCCGGCAGCGCGGTACTGTCGACGATCATGGCGTTCTGGCCGCCGGTTTCTGCGATAAACGGCACCGGATCGCAATCACGCGCCGCCAATGTGCGGTTGATGCGCTGTGCAGTCTCTGTTGAACCGGTAAAGGCAACACCGGCGATTCGGGCATCTGAAGTCAGCACTGAACCCACTTCTGCACCGCGACCCGGAACAAACTGAATCGCACCCGCCGGAACACCGGCTTCCAGCATCATCTGAATAGCACGGAATGCAATCAGAGACGTTTGCTCTGCCGGTTTACAGACCACAGTGTTCCCTGCCGCCAGTGCCGCAGACACCTGACCGAGGAAAATGGCCAACGGGAAGTTCCATGGGCTGATACAGGCGAAGACGCCACGTCCCTGATAGGTCAGTGTGCGTTCCTGTCCGTCAAAGCCCACCACAGGTTTCCCTGCCGCAAATTCAGTGGCAGCCTGATACGAATAGAAGCGCAGGAAGTCCACCGCTTCACGGATCTCGTCAATACTGTCCTGAATTGTTTTACCGGCTTCACGATGACACAACGCAACCAGCTCACCGGTATTGGCTTCCAGCAGATCCGCCAGACGCTGCAGGCAGGCACCGCGCTCAGCAGCCGGGGTCGCCGACCATGCCGGGAAAGCTTCAGCAGCAACATCAATTGCTTTCGCCACCAGCTCGCTGCTGGCAAAGGCAACCTCACCGACCGATTCACGACGGTCATAAGGTGCAGTCACTTTGTAAATGTCACCGCTCTGCACTTCGCCGTTCACAATCGCGCCAGCAGTCCAGTGGTGCTCCGCATAAGCTTCAACGGATTCACGGAATGGCTGCCACTCAGAAGCGATATCAATATTGATACCGGCAGAGTTCTTGCGATCAGCACCAAAGATATCGTTTGGCAACGGGATCAGATGGTTATGCAGCGTCGGACGCGAACGCAGCATATCGACCGGATGCTGAACCAGATCCGAAATCGGACAACGGGCATCAACCAGACGGTGGACGAAAGAGCTGTTCGCACCATTTTCCAGCAGACGGCGAACCAGATACGGCAGCAGATCTTTGTGGCTGCCGACCGGCGCATAAATACGGACGTTCACGCCATAGAGCGCCATCACGTGGTTATACAGCGCATCACCCATGCCGTGCAGGCGCTGGAATTCAAAGTCACGGTGCTTGGCCATTGCCAGAATTGCAGTCACCGTGTGAGCGTTGTGGCTTGCAAACTGCGGGAAGATCAGGCCACGAATGTGTGGCGACAACAGGAAGCGCGCACAAGCCAGATAAGACGTATCTGTCGCTTCCTTGCGGGTATATACCGGATAACCCTGGTAACCGCTTTGCTGACACAGTTTCAGTTCGCTGTCCCAGTACGCACCTTTTACCAGACGCAGCGGGATCACATCCCCCTGTTCTTTACTCAGTGCTGCCAGCCAGGCCAGAACAGGCAGTGCACGCTTGGAGTATGCCTGAACGACCAGACCAAAACGGCCCCAGCCTTTCACTTCTTCTGAACGGTACAGTTTTTCAAACAGTTTCAGAGACAGTTCCAGACGATCGGCTTCTTCCGCATCGATCGTGATGCCAACGTTCAGTTCGCGGGCGCGTTTGAGCAGTTCCAGCACGGTGTCAAACATTTCTGTCAGGACACGGTCTTCGTTAGAAACATCGTAACGCGGGTGCAATGCAGACAGTTTGATCGAGACGGTCGGGCAAGGTGAATTGGAATGCTTTTTGTTGTTCAGGCCAACGGCTTCAATCGCTTCAATGTAATCGTTGAAGTATTTCTTGGCATCGTCCTGCGTCAGTGCCGCTTCACCCAGCATATCGAACGAATAGGTGAACCCTTTATCGCGCTTCGACTGACCATTTTTCATGGCTTCGCCAATGGTACGGCCCAGCACGAACTGGTGGCCCATGATTTTCATGGCCTGATGCATTGCTTTACGGATCACTGGCTCAGACATTTTATTCGTCAGGCGGTTGATCACACGTGCAGGGCTGCCATCTTGCTTGGCGTCCATGCTGATCACTTTACCGGTCAGCATCAGACCCCAGGTGGATGCATTCACAAACAGGGAATCGGAGTTTTTCAGGTGAGTCTTCCAGTCCGCAACGCTCAGCTTATCGCGGATCAGCGCATCTGCTGTCGCTGCGTCAGGAATCCGCAACAGGGCTTCGGCCAGACACATCAGCAAAATGCCTTCTTTTGTGTCCAGGCTGTATTCCAGCAACAGGGCATCAATCATCTGGATTGCACTGCGATCAGCACGCACCTGTTCGATCAGGCTGGTGGCCTTATCCGTGGTGTACTGACGCTCTTGTTCAGAAGGCTCAGCCAGAGGCAACAGTTGTTCCAGCCAGGCAGATTCATCAACCGAATAAAGCGGTGAGATCTGCTGCCATAGTGCATCTAAAGGTTGCTCAATAAAAGATGGCTGAAAGGCATCTGCCGCATTGAACATAGTCATTCCCTCAATATAGTGGACCTGAATAACCATCAACACAGTTTGACATGTGATTCAGGATAAATGTTACACCAGTGTTACTTTAACGGGGGATTTTATTTTGTACCTGTCGCAGAGTCTTACCAAAAACTCCGATCATTTGTCGAAAAAGTCCGCTTTATAACAAAATTAGACCCAAGTAATTAGCAAAAAATGCTGTTTTCACTTTTAATTGCTGTAAGAAACAGCAACCCGGGTGCCTGAAAAGATAATTCAGTGAAAAGTGACCTGTGAGAAAAGCAGCAGAAATAGCGGCAGAGAAATATAAAAGCGAATCGGTTTATGCTTTGGGAGAATAAAGAAAGTCAGGGCTGGCGGCCGTCAGATCCATTGACGGCGAAATTTGGCTGGTGAGACCCCAAAGTGACGGGAGAACGCCTGTGTAAAGTTACTCTGGCTGGCAAAACCGGATGACTGTGCGATTTGCGCCAGACTCAGCCTCGGCTCTTCCATCAGCTGGCGTGCAAACTCCAGACGCTTCAGCAGCACATACTGGTGCGGCGTCATCCCGGTTTGCTCTTTAAACACCACGTGGAACTGGCTCTCTCCAAGAAACACCAGTCCGGCCAGCTGCGCCACCGTGATCTTACGGGACAGATGCTGCTGAATGTAGTGATCGATGGCATCCATATTTAACCTTGGCAGATACCGCTCAGACGCCAGGGGTTTAAAGTGTCGCTGTAAGACGCACATTAATGTATCTGTGCAGGCTTTACTGAGCAGCCAGTCATCCGGATTGGCCTGCATTTCGGCCGTCAGTGCACGAATCAGGGTTTGCGCCTGATTATCCAGATGAAAATACGAAGACTGATCAAACAGCCTGTGCATACGCTCGACCGGATAGTCAGGTGCAGTTTCCGTAACCGGCACGTTCAGTACCAAAATCTCATTATGACCAATGCCGGAAAAACCGTGCTCTGAATCCGCCGTCACCAGACATCCCTGGCCGGGACACACCAGACTGCCGCATCCTTCAATATCAAATTCAGTCTGTCCTGCCAGTGCAATCACCACCTGGTTGTAACCATGATTGTGGTGATCCATATGCTCCGGCAGTTTCATGATCTCCGCAGGTTTGAACCCTGACAGAGGGGACATATCCTTCATCTGTTCTTCCTGCGTTATTCAAACGTCGCCCTGTATCAGGCGAAATGGATGCAGAATGATAATAGATAAGCATCAGCAAAGAAAAGAGACGTCTCAATTATTCGCTCGCATCAGTTCAACCTTGATCATCTTTCCTGTACCCCCCGGAAAAAGCGATCACGAGGCTTCGGAAGCGTGATCAAGACTCAACTTTTTACGGGCAGTGTCATTTCAATTTTATCCCGATGAATTTTCAGTCAGCCGCATTGGCAATCAACTGAAAAGATCCATCCGGGAATCACCCCGGATGCAACAAATGATAAATCAATAATTTAAATCAATTTGTCTTGATCATTGTTCCGTTCATGTTGAGCGTTATCCCTGTCAACGCTCCCGGAAGATCCAAAAGCCGTTTGATCTTCCCTTGATCATTGTTCTGTCACTTACTGAGACGCCGCCTGGCTCACACCAGATCCTGCAATAATGATCCTGCTTGATCATCTTTCCAGTCCAAATGACACAGCCCGTTAATTATCCCAGCTTGATCATTTTTCCAGAGTAAAAATCATGTGTTGCATGGCATTTGGCCGGATATCTTCCGGTTGAGAGAGACCAAAGACTGCCCGCCACGGGTAAAACATCGAAATTGACAAATAAATCGGTTGGTTACTGCCACTTTGCAGGCGTTGTGGTAAAACAGGATCGGTAATATTCGCTGAACTTCAGCCGCCTCCCAGACCTATTGAGATAAGGAAATGCAATGGGTGAGTTTCTGACACAGTTTTCTTTCTCTTTTACGGTCACCGGCCCGATTTTTTTGATGCTGGCGCTTGGTATCGCCCTGAAACACTGGGGAATTATCAATGAAGCCTTTATACAAAGCGGATCAAAACTGGTATTCACGGTCACTTTACCCACGCTTCTCTTTCTGAATCTGATCAATACCGACATTCACCGGCTGGGCAATGGATCCCTTTATCTGTTTGCCGCACTCGCAAATGTTATTATTTTTCTGTTGTTTGAAGCGCTGGCCGGAAAAATGATCAAGGATCCGAATGAACGTGGTGTTGTTGTCCAGGGCGCATTTCGGGCGAACACCGGCATTATTGGGCTGGCTTATGTTGCCAATGCTTACGGTGATGCCGGTATCGCTGTGGGAGCACTCTATGTTGCTGTGATCACTGTACTGTACAACATTATGGCCGTGATCACGCTCAGTCGCTCCAGCGCAGCCTCCGCTTCCCTTGATCATCGTTACGTCTTCAAAGCGATTCTGAAGAACCCCTTGATCATCGGCATTTGCAGTGCCCTGCCATTCACTGTCCTTGAAATCCGGCTCCCTGAAGTTCTGATGCAATCGGGCCGATACTTTGCTGACATGACCTTACCACTGGCATTGCTTTGTACCGGAGCCAGCCTGGATCTGCGTCAGCTGAAACAGGAATCATCCCATGCCAATCTTTCATCGATCGCACGCTTGATCATCGCTCCGGGATTGATCACGCTTGCCGGCTATATATACGGTTATCGCGGCAACGAATTAGGGATCATTTTTCTGATGAGTGCCGCGCCAACAGCGGCTGCAAGCTATGTCATGGCAAGAGCAATGGGCGCAAATGCCAATCTAGCCGCAAATATCATTGCCATGACGACAGTAGGCTCGATGTTCACTTGCAGTCTGGGGCTGACTCTTTTAAAGACACTGAATATCATCTGAGCATCCAGCGCCACAAATACAATTGATAACCACTCTCAATTAATATTAAATGAGGATAGTTCTTATTTATGAGTAGAGAGTGCCCATGGTATCCCAGATAAAATCTTTGCAGCTCCGGGAAACAAGACAACGCTGGCGATTGACCAACAAGCGGTTTCTTTTTCCGGTTTTTCTGTTTGCGATGCTGGTCAGCCCAGCAACCAGAGAAATGACCGTCACCGTTCTTGCGGATGCTTTCTGGCAAGTAGCTGCGTATGTCGCCGCAACATTGACCGTTTATCATGCAGTCTCAGCCAGAATGAGCCACAGCACCAAGCTCAGCGCGTATCTTCAGAGAAGCCAGCGATTTCAGGTCATCTTTGCGGCCTTCATGGGCGCCTTACCCGGCTGCGGCGGAGCAATTATCGTTATGACCCAGTTTGTCCGGGGCCGGCTCAGCTTTGGTTCTGTCGTGGCGGTACTGACCGCGACCATGGGTGATGCTGCTTTTCTGTTACTGGCAGCCAAACCGCTCACCGGATTATTCACCGTTGGCGTCGGACTGAGCGTCGGAATGATTTCAGGCTGGCTGGTCGATACCCTGCACGGCGGTACATTTATGCAACCGGTTCAAAGTGAAATGTCGGCTCCAGAGCATCACCATCCCCAGTCAGATACTCAAAGTACTTCCCTTCGCTGGCAAGGCTATTTCTGGCAATGGCTGCTGCTTCCAAGCGCTTTCGTTGCCGTCTCCGGCTCATTCCAGATCGATCTTGATACGGTTTTCCATTTTCCTCAGGGATCCACGTCAACGCTAGGGGCCATTTTTGCCTTGACCGCTATGGTGCTCTGGTCACTGAGCAGGGACATCAAAAATTATCAGGACGCCGTCTCCGAAGATCCAAAACCGGCCACAGCCAAACTCTTCCAGCGGGTTGCGCAAGATACCAATTTCGTCACAACTTGGGTCATCGGGGCATTTTTGTGTTTTGAAATCGTGATGCGAATAACGGGATGGGATTTAGCCACCATTTTCACGACCTGGTCGCCCGTCATGCCCCTGCTGGGTGTCATGATCGGTCTCATTCCAGGTTGTGGACCGCAAATTCTGGTGACCTCACTGTATATTCAGGGCGCGATCCCCCTGTCTGCACAGCTGGGTAACGCGATCAGCAACGATGGTGACGCACTCTTTCCGGCTATTGCGCTGGCGCCAAAAGCGGCCTTGCTGGCGACAGTCTACTCCGGTATCCCCGCACTTCTGATTTCTTATGGTTTTTACTGGCATTTTGAATGATGCACTCGTCGTTCTGGATTATCGTCAAAATAAATATGCAAAAAAAATCGACCTGAGGTCGATTTTTTAATATCTTAGACACCCACTCTCAGAGTTTAATAGCACTTAATCGCATATTGAGAATTACTATCAATTGCAAATCATACTTTCAGAGTATTGTCAATAGGTGATTTCCCCCCTTAACCTAATGAGCGTCATTCACTATAGTTGCATCTGTAGGCAGTGATAGAAACCCTCTCTTTCACTGACTGCAGTATCCGAATCTGGATACATGCCAATGAGGTTGCTTTGATATTTACCCTCATATCAAAGTCATGAACTTGATTGGATACCTCTTCTACACGTCGTACAGGATTGTACTCTTAGGAGTCAAACTCTTGTCTTTGCCGGCCAGTTTGGCCGGCTTTTTTTTCTAATTTATTTCAATAATGTCTAAGTTTTCAGCAAGCGTGTATTGTAACATTCCGCACATCTATTAAACTCAGAGCTAACCCGCCCATCAAAATAATAAAATCTGGCTAAAGCGTGAAAGACACACTCGATCCCAATTTATTGCATATGTTTAATCAGCTTCCTGGATGTTGGGGTTGTAAAGATAAAGATTCGGTTTTTGTTTATGCCAATGAGGAATATGGAAAAATCATTGGTGTCAACCATCACCTGGACTGTGTCGGTCGGACTGACTTTGACATGCCCAGTCCGACAATCGAATGCGCCGAAACATTCAGGGACCAAGACCATCAGGTTATTGTGAGTGAACAACGTATGCGCGTACTGGATATCCATCCCTATTCAGATGGAAACTGGCGTGCGCATATGTTCACGAAAATGCCGTGGCGAAATGAAGAAAACGAAGTGGTTGGCACTATTTTTTCCGGTATTGAACTGAAAGATACGGCCATTCTGGAAGTCGGGCATTGGATCTGCCGGGCCGCCGGACTGAACAACAATCAGCAAACCTCCTTCAACCTGGATCTTCATCGTCAAAAGGTGCAACTGAATACACGCGAATCTGAAGTACTGTTCCTGTTGTTATATGGTAAAAAACCACAATACATCGCTAAAGTGCTCAACGTTTCAGTGAAAACAGTTGAAAACTATGTGATCAAACTTCGCGAAAAGTTTAATGCCAACTCTAAAAACGAATTGCTGGATGTAGCGCTCGATCTTGGATTTGGTTCACATATCCCCGAAAGCATGCTGACCAGTCAGCTCTCGATTATCCTGAAAGAGTAAAATAAAAGGCCACCGCTCAGGTGGCCTTTTTGATGTTCAGGGTGCCAGGCGGTCAATGTGCCACGCTTCACCTTCTCTTTCATACAGAAAGCGGTCATGTAAGCGATGTTCACCGCCTTGCCAGAATTCCATTGATTTAACTTTCACCCGGTACCCACCCCAGAACGTCGGAAACGGAACTTCACCTGCGGAAAATTTCTTTTTCAGTTCCATGAACTTCCCTTCCAGAGCCTGACGAGCCGTCAGTCTGGCACTTTGTTTACTGGCCCAGGCTGCAATCTGGCTTTCTTTCGGACGGGAAGCAAAATATCTCATCACTTCCATCGTTGACAGCTTTTCCGCTTCACCTGTGATATGTACCTGACGTTCAATCGGGTGCCATGGAAAATGCAGACTGATTTTACTGTTATCCGCAAGTTGAGCGGCTTTGCGGCTGCCCAGATTGGTGTAGAACACAAAGCCCTGCGAATCAAAATGCTTCAGCAAGACAATCCGCTGATATGGCTGACCTGTGGCATCAACAGTTGCGACAGTCATAGCAGTCGGATCCGTCAATCCGGCATCAATCGCCTGCTGCAACCAGTGCTTAAACAAATCCAGCGGCTGCTCAGGTAAATCTCGGCGGCGCAAACCACCTTTGGTGTACTCGCGACGAATATCAGACAGCTCCATTGTATTCTCCGTTTTCTTTCTGCCGGGTGCTGAAATGCGCCACTGAGCAGGGATAAGTCTTGCCCTGAATTGTCCAATGTCGCCTCTTGAAAAACAAGCATCTCCTGCAAAGTCGCTGCCTTTTCCTGCCATAAACTGCACAGACAAAGATCGGGATCAATCTGAAGGACACAAGCTTTAGAGGCATCTGAAAAAAAGTGATAATTTGTCCTCTTCACTATGCACTGAGACAGGTCTGCCGCTTTGCCAAAAAAAACAACACTCGTACTGCTGACCGGACTGGGAATAATCCTGTCCATCATGATTGGCCTGATCACGCAGCAGCACTTTATTGATGAAAAATCCAGGCAGATCAAATATGACATCTCCTCTCTGGGGGAAAAGCTCGATCAACGTCTGAAACGTTACCAGCAGCTGCCACAACTGCTCGCCCATGATCCAAGGCTCCTGGACTCTTTGATGGCCGAGGCAGCCCCGAAGACAGAGCGTCAGGCGAAATTGTTGCAGACCAACCTGCTGCTAGCCTACTGGAGCAAGACCCTGCTTGCCGACACGATTTACCTGTTGAATGCAACCGGAGATACACTGGCTGCAAGTAACTGGCAGGCCGGCGACAGTTTTGTCGGCTCCAACTATGCCTATCGCCCTTATTTCAAAGACGCCATGAAAGGCCACCCAGGGCAGTTCTTTGCTTTAGGTATCAGTTCCGGGAAACGCGGCTACTTCTTTTCCGCTCCGGTTTACGGTCACGACCAGCATGTTCAAGGCGTGATCGTGATAAAAATCGATTTGGATCTGGTTGATGAAATCTGGCAGTACCAGGAGCTGGAGTATGTGATCAGCGATCCCTTCGGTGTGGTGTTTTACAGCTCCATCGACAGCTGGATTTATCACAGCCTGGTTCCCTTGACTGATGCCCAGCAGCAAAGTGTGCTGGAGAGCCGTCAATATGGCGATCCGCCGCTGACTGCTCTGACGGCAATCACAAGCCTGAACGAGCTCAACGCCAGTCGTCAAGCCATGATTCTGTTACCACAACAGAAAAAACGTCAGTCGTTTCTGTACGCCCATCATGAGATGAATACAGCTGGATGGGTCATCTACGGCTTCATGCCAACCTATCAGATCCTCAGTGAGGTGTTTGAAAGTGTTTTGCTCTTTGTCGCTTTTTATATCCTGCTGGTTCTGGTACTGATCTACTGGTGGCAGACGTTCAGTGCCAAAGAAGCACTGGCTAAATTAAATGACACCCTTGAAAAGCAGGTTGCTGACCGAACGGAACACCTGCATCAGGCGAACAGACAACTCTGGCATGCCATTGAGCAATATGAACTGACCCAGGCTGAATTAAAAGAAACCCGGACAGAGCTGATCCAGACCGCGAAACTGGCTATGCTGGGCGAACTGTCTGCCAGTATTAATCACGAAATCAATCAGCCTTTGGCTGCGATGCGCGCCTATTGCGAAAACAGCCTCAAGCTGCTGCACAAAGAACGCTATGAAGCCGTCGCCAGTAACCTGGAACAACTAAATGATCTGAATCAGCGAATCGCAGATATCATTGCCCGATTCAAAGTTTTTGCCCGCAAAGGGACACCGCAGGAAAGCTTTGTGGATGTCACAGGTTCAATCCGAAATGCCATTCAGCTGATGCAAGCTTCCCTGACCAAACATCAGGTCAAACTGATGCTCAGTCTTCACGAAGAGGTTCGGGTAAAGATTGATGCGGTCCAGTTTGAACAGATCATCATTAACCTGATCCAGAATGCCATTCAGGCGCAAGATGCCGCCCATGACAAGATAATTGGTATCAGTGTTCAGGCCGGTCGTCAGCGTGTGATCATTTCAATCTGGGATAATGGCCCCGGATTAGATAACACCCAAAAGCAAAGAATTTTTACCCCGTTTTTCAGCACCAAGCAGGACGGTCTGGGACTTGGCCTGACCATCTGCCGGCGTATTCTTGATTTATTTTCAGGGAGCCTGACGGTGCATGATCATGAAGGCGGGGGCGCTGAATTCCGAATCAGTCTGCCATTGGGCAAAGAGGAACAAGAATGAAACCACCAGTCATCTTCATTGATGATGAAAAGTCAGTCCGTGATTCACTGGGACAAACCCTGGAACTTGAAGATTATCAGGTTCAGTTGTTTGCCAGTGCCCGACAAGCGCTCAGCGCCTTTGACAACCAGTTCCCGGGCGTCATCATCTCCGATATCAATATGCCGGGTATGGATGGCATGACTTTTCTCAAACAGGCACTCAGTATTGATGACGAGCTTCCCGTAATTATGCTGACCGGCCATGGTGATATCTCTACGGCTGTGGATGCCATGAGAATAGGCGCGTACGATTTTCTGGAAAAACCCTTTTCCACCGAGCATCTGCTTGATGTCGTGAAACGTGCATGCGACAAGCGGGAACTGATCCTTGAGAACAGGGAATTGAAGCGGGAGCTGGAATCTCAAAGCAGTCCGGGCCCTCGTATCTTGGGCAACAACCTCGCGATGAAGCAACTCAGACGACGGTTATACCAGCTGAAAGATCACACTCAAAGTGTATTACTGCTGGGAGAATCCGGGACAGGAAAACGGATGATGGCTCAGTTTCTGCACGATCACAGCCCGCGTCAGCATCGGCCTATGATCACCTTGCAATGTCAGGATCTCACAGCGCAACAATTTGAAGATGAACTCACTTGTCAGGGCGGGAAATGGCAATCCGCTTCAGGCAGTAGTTTGTATCTGGAAAACATTGACCAGCTGCCGCTCCCGGCACAACAACTGTTGGTCACGGCTCTGCAGACACAATCGATACAAACCGAACCAGCTCACCGGATCAGACTGATTGCCAGCAGTGAGTCAGACCTGAAGCAACTGACCGGGCAAAACCAATTTACCGAAGAACTGTATCAAATCATTCGGGACTGCATTCTTGTTTTGCCGCCCCTTCGGGCACGTCAAGAAGATATCGAATTGCTCTTTCAAAACTTTATTCGCACGGTTGCTTCACGCTACAACATTGAAGCCCCGGTTCTGAGTACAGCACAAAAGGAAAAGCTACTCGCTCATCACTGGCCCGGCAACGTCCGTGAGTTAAGAAATCTGGCCGAACGTTTAGTGCTGCTAGGGGATCAATTTAATCAACAACAGCCTCTGAATATGGACAGTCCTCAGCCCACTCTGGCTGAGAAAGTACATCAGTTTGAATTCACATTATTGAGTGATGCGCTTCGCCGCCATCACGGCCGCTTGAAGGATGTGCAGGCCGAGTTGGGATTAGCAAGAAAAACGCTGTATGACAAAATGAAAAAGCACGGATTAGATAAGGAAGATTTTAAAGACTCTCTCTGAGAGCAATCCTCTGACAAAATTTACAGTGTAAATACTTCAGCCCCCATTGACGGTCACTAGATTTACACTGTAAATAATCCCCCAGAAACCAACTCAGTGAGACTTCAGTGGCTGACAAACAATCATCTGATCTTTCCAACAGATGAAACAAGCCGTCATGTCTTCTTCGACAATGAATTCTTTCTCTTCGATTCGAACATGGACGCCGGCATGAATCATATGACTCACTTCAACTCTCGCAGACGCCAGCTGAAGGTCATACTGTTCGCGAAGCTGCTGGTGGCGGGTTTTCATGTCAGCAAGACTAGACATAAAATGTGCTTTCCCAGTATTCACTTTCTCAACCAGTTCAGGCGAACGTTTGTCTCTGGGTTGTTTTGAAAGTTTTATCTGAAGCACCACCAACTGGTGTATCCGCTCCTCCGCTTCTTTCATTTCCGATTTCAGGGAGTCCATTTCAGCTTTCAGCTCCCGGAACTGTCCCATCAACTGAATTTGAGTCTCGACACCCGCCTCAGCGCCCAGTACCCGGGCATAAACACCGCCATCAGCAATGGTCACACCACCAGTCACGCTGCCATGACGCTGCGCTGCATCCGAGACCCGGACAGCTCCCTTCGCATGAACCAGGCTGTGCGCCAGATGAAGGTATAATTCTGTATCAGCCCCGGATTCAATCTGAGCATACTGCGCAAATTTGGCCGCCACTTTTCCCTGCGATTTCAAACCGCAGTAAACCAGCTTGCCTTCGTGCATTCTTCCGATTACCCCCCCTGCGACAATAATATCGCCACCGGCTTCCAGCTCAGCCAGTTCCACAACACCTGTGACGGTAATATTACCCGCAGCCTTAATTTTCATACCAGAACTGACATCGCCGTAAACCAGCACAGCCCCGTTGAAATCAACATGTCCGGTTGTCACATCAACTTTATCGACGGTGAGAATGTCATCAACGGCCATCCCGGTCTTCCCGTGACGTGGCATACCGTCTTTATCGGCTACAAGCACGTTGCTGTCATCATCGGAAAGACGGGTACCAACGCCAATCTGGAAAGGTATCTCTTTTCCTGGCGTCGGATGAACGACCCGGCCATGCACATCATATCCGGATTCACCATTCGTAGGCTGCAAGCGGCGCATCAGCGCCTGACCAGCCTGGACCGTGATCAGTTGCCCCAGGTCACGCATATCCACTTTCCCGTGATCACTGTCCTGAGGTGCGAGAATGCGTTCAGACGCATCAGGAACCAAGGCTTCGAACTGCGTATCCTGACCCTGTACGGCAGGGCGTCCAGCAGCAACCTTCAAAGAGAAAGTTTCACCAGGCGCTAATTCCCAGCTTTTTTGCAACAAATACTGAAGCCGCTTTTTACTCACGCCACGGACAATGGCCTGAGCTTTCAATGCCTCGATCAGAATCTGAGCCGTTAATTTTTCGCCGCCAAATGCACCTGTCAGAGCGACAAAGGCACACATGTGATCGTCAGAAAGAGATATATCAATCTGAACATCCTTGCGCTCTGCCACAACAAAGACAGATTCGCCGAAGGTGACCTTGCTATTCCAGTATTGAATGGCATCTTGAATTGCTGAATCCAGACGCAAATAATCATGAAATGGTGACGCAGCCAAAAATGCATCGATCGCATCGACATCAATTTCCTGCGAATCACCGTCTTCTGGTTTGCTCATGATTAAGCTCAGATGGACGCCTTGCGGTTCTAACGTAAGCAGTGTTTCCAGCATGGCGGTCTCCTCTTCCCTCATCGATTCCTCCTGTACCCTTCCCAATTGAGATATAAGATCGGGTGATAGGCTCTCCATGAGTTTCAAAGAAAACAAACCTGTGCTTAATCTCAATACGCTTTAAAATCTTACAGAAGTTTCAACAGAGTAGACATAGAAGACAGTCACACTTCGTGGAGCAGGTTCAAAAGAATAACAAAGAAGCGAGCAGGAAAAACCATGCTCGCTCGCCTGTTTGTGTCTCAGTGAGTCAATTAGTCGGCAATCAGCCAGTTCAAATCATCATCCGTCAGCCATTCATCCGGATGGAACTGGTAAATGCAAGGCAAATG
Source organism: Photobacterium sp. R1 (assembly GCF_054600795.1). Lineage (NCBI taxonomy): Bacteria > Pseudomonadati > Pseudomonadota > Gammaproteobacteria > Vibrionales > Vibrionaceae > Photobacterium > Photobacterium sp. R1. The sequence goes on along the minus strand of NZ_BAAHZP010000003.1, from coordinate 85,413 downwards.
AACGTCATTATCCCCAGAGGATTCTGCAGTCAGGTACCCTTCCAAGAGTCTCAGTCCCTGAACCTGAAGCTGGTAAGAGGCCGATAAATCCAGTGGCACCATCGCGATAAAATAGATGCAATTCTTGCTTAATTTGTTCAGCCGGACTTTCAATCCCAAATTATTACATTCATTTGAAGACAATGAGCCCACACTGCTGTTAGCTTTCTTCAGTAAGCGCGCGGCAAAGCCGCCGGACACAAGGCTGAACGTCATATTGGGTTTAATTGAACGCACTCCCGGCTCAATCAAGGTTCGCATTGCCTTGCTCTCTACCTTTACAAAACTCATATCCCACCCCTTAACGCTTCCTGATTATTATTTTGTGCTTCCAGACGTTTTGCCTGTTCCGCTCAGTTTCAGTACAAATCTTACGATCAGGTAAAATAACTCTAGTCTAGTTTTGCTGTTCTTGTGGTAGTACCTTGTACTTTTTTTAGCATGACCACTGACTTGGGTAAGTATTCGCTTACCTTGCAGCATCTGAAAAGAAAGGGAACGAATCGTCCAATCTCAACGCGTTGAATGAAGGTAAGAATCAAATATGAAAATTTACACTGTAAATCTGACCGATGAGCAATTTACAGTGTAAATAACACTTAAGCGGCGGGTAATGTGAGGGTCTTGGCGACAAAATCACGCAGAAACAGCTCAGCCTGTTTACGACCACTGAGGCTAAATTGTTGCTGAACCGATGACCAGGATTGACGCTGAATGATTTTCGCCACCATCACTTCGAGGCCGTGCTTATTCTCCGACCGACCCGATTTCATCTGATGTTGCAGCCATAGAGACAGTTGGCCAATGATCAAATCGTAACCGAGCCCACCCTGAGAAAAATTTCGTAACTGCTGCTCTGTTGTTTCAAGGAGTTCAGGGATTGATGACAATCGTAATGCATGGAGATACAAGGGGATGAACACGTCACTTTCAAGCGACTGAAACTGTTCACAAGCCTGCGCCATAAAATTCAGGGAAAACGAAACTTGTGCCGTTTCAAACCAATGTGTCGTTTGCACAGAAAGCGGGCGAACACTCAATAACGAATGACAGCCGCTCGCTGCATCTTTCGCAACGCCCAAACGAACAGGCAGATAACCGGCTTTTTGCCAAAATGGCAACAGCTCTCCACTGGCCGCAAAACTGGTCCCTAAATAGTCCAGCTTTTGTTGCCGCGCCCAATCGTAAATACATGCCAGTAAAGCCGAACCGACACCAAGTTGACGGGCATCGTCATGAACCGCAATTCTTAAGACTCGCCCGCAATGCTGACTGGCAGCCTCGGCCAGCCCAAGATGGGCCGCAACTGACTGAGCGAGTAAATGTCCTTTGGGACGCCGCTTTCCCTGACAAACGGCTTCAGCCAGCTCCGCTGAAAAACCGCCTTCCCGGGAAACCAGGGCACAACCACAAATCGTGTCCTGCTGTAAGGCCACAAAAACAGACACCGTTTCATCATCTAACAGTTGTCTGAGATCCGCCGGAGACGTCTGATAATGCGCGTGAATCAACAGCCCGAATAAACTGGATAACCTGTCCGGCCGTGCCAGTAACCACTGCGGTGAGACCTGACGATATTCAAGTGTCTCGCTTTGCAAAGGCAGAGCAACGGCGGATGGTTCGGCATCCAGCAACAGGGTCTGAAAAAGCCATTGTTCTAAGGGATCATTCTCAGCCCAGCGAATGGGATGATTCATTGACACCGCACGCCAGTTCGGCGTCATCACATCCAAAGCGGCTTTGAACTTAATGGCGAAACCACGTCCGGTGCCTTCATAACCATGGACGGTGGAGGCAAACACCACTCGGGAGTAAGACGCCAACATCTTCTGAAGCAAAGGCGCCGGTATTGCTGCCGCTTCATCAACAATCAGCAAATCCGTCTCAGGCAGTGCTTCCAGTAAACGATCTGGCGCCCAGAAACTGAGTGTGCTGTGTTCGCTGGCCAGCTGATAGCCGGGAAAACCGGAAGCTCCTAAAACTCGTGCGGCATGATGAAACAAGGTCTGGCAATGTCGCTGACGCGGCGCGGTCACCACAATCTGCCTTGCTTTCTCCTGCATCAGTGTGGCAGCGGCTATACCAAGGGCAGAAGATTTTCCCCGTCCCCGGTCTGCTGTGATCACCAAAGGGCGGCGGCGATGACCGGTCACCACTCGACGCACAGCCTCAACAGCCGTAACCTGCTCCTCACTGAGACATCCGTAAGGACGCACAGGTTGCGTCACCGGGACAATCGCATCATTTGGCAATGCAGGAATCATGATTTGTCCATCACTTTGCCGGGTCAGGAACAACACCTCAGGGGCTTGTAACCGGGTCAGGAAGCGCTGCATAAAAGGCGTTTGCCAGATCTCAGCGCGTACTCGCGGCAACAGCAGAATCATCAGACCGCCTCCGCGAATGGTTCCCGCAAGCGCCGCGAGGGCTTCAACATCGAATCCGCAATGCAAATCGACGACCAGGCAGTCACAATCCTGACCCAGCCAGGATTTTGCCTGACCGGGCAAAAGTGCATGGACGCCATCGGGCGCATGTTCGCCGAGCCATAAGCAAGAGGAATACAGAGGCAATGCCGATTGAGCGGCCTCAATTCCCCATGATTGATCACTCTCAATACATACGAAATCTCGGTGCCGGCTCGCTTGCGCACGATGGGCAAGCGCAGAAAAAAAATGGGACAGTTCAGACATACAGGCCTCTGAAGTCACAGAAAACAGATGGGGAAACAGGCCTGTATACTATCAAGAGGAATAAAAAAAGCCACGTCGTCTGACGTGGCTGAGATGATTCACCTGAAATGTTATTTCAGATAATCGGCCAGATAGGCAAGAATCTCATCTGCCTGCTGGTCGGAAAGCTGACTCAATTTCAGCTGAAGTTTGTCGCCATCACGGACATAAGTCGCCAGGCCCCGAACCAGCTCAACTGTCTGTGGCTTACTGTCGACCGGCGCTTTCGGACGTACCTGCTCACTCAACTGCTCGATATGGCTGGTCACTTCGCGAGTGATCCGGGTAATTCCCTGGGCATCGACGCTTTGCCATACCGGCTGCTCCTGCTGAGACAATGCGGCAACAAAGGATTTCTGCTGTTCATCATCCATCGAGGAATAGAGCTTGTGCAGCTTGACAATCGTCGGGCGGCCAAGCTCCCCGACACTAGGATAAGCCATCAAGAGTTCCATCGGCAGACTGGCTGCTTTCAGCGCACCACTCACCAGCGCTTCACTGCACTGACAGTACCGGGCCAAGGCTTTCTGATCAGCCACTTTACCGCCAGCCAGCAGCGCCTGCATTTCTTTTCCCCGCTCATACAGAGACAAAGGCTTGTGCGCGTTTGCAACATCAGACAGGAATTTCGCGTGGTGGCTATTGATTCCCTTGGCAACGTAAATCAGAAAATCCTGTTTCGCCAGCAAACACGCCATGCGGCGACGGCTGCCATCCAGAACTTCGATCCGGCCGTCATCCATCCAGCGTCCGACCGCCGGATACTGCTGGCCACGATCTTTCAGGGTCGTCAGAATATCGGCCAACGCATGTTCATTGAGAAATGCCTGCTCACGGGCATTCTGAGCAAATACCTGAGTTTTTGTGCCAATTTCATCCGCAATGACTTTGACCAGCTCAAAAGCAACCGTCGTTTCACCCGCAACGGCAAGCTCAATCACAGCCGCTTTATCTTTGACCGCACTTTGTACTTCGGCAACAGTCGTCGCGCGCCGTTTATCGGCTTTACCGAACAGACGGGCATTCAGATCATTCGTTTTTATTGCCACCTGTTATTTCTCCTGGTTCAAATTCGCCCAGTGACTGTGCATGACACGTTCCAGCTCAAGGCCAACCCGCTGAACCGCGTCCTGGGCAGTTGATAAGGTTTTCTTACCCCCTTCAAAATCTGACGTTGTCAGATCGAAGACGGTACTGTAAGTATCCGCGCAAGTCTCAAAAGCACGGCTGCGAGGCACAGTGGCCATCATCACCTGCTCCTGAAGCAGATAGTTCATTTCAGTCAGAACAGAAACCTGTTTTTTATTGTCATCTTCAAACATGGTCGGGACCAGGCGAATAAACTCCAGTCCGTGCCAGTCTTCCGGGAACATTTCGTACACCGTAGGCAGATGCTGGAAGAAATTCACCGTAGATGCCCAGTCCAGACGCTTCGCCGCACAAGGGATCAGCAAAGCATTGGATGCATACATCGCGTTCCAGACCAAAGGATCGATGTGCGGGCCGGTATCAATCATAATGATGTCGAATTCATCCTCGATCTGATCAATCACACGCTCTTTCAGCAGGCGGACAATATCCAGATTCTGATTTACCGCCAGATCCTGCCACGCATCAGCATTGAACATCGCATCTTCAGGAAAAGCGGCAATCGTTTTCAGATTCGGATACTGAGTCGGCATCACCACGTTATTCATCAGAAAGGTTTTATCTGTTGCCAGCTCTTCCGGAATATTCCCCAGCATCACATCCACTGCCGAGTAAATATTTTCCTGATCACCGATGCTGATTTGCGGGTTCAGAAATAAACGGAGAGAGCCTTGGGGATCCAGGTCAATCAGGCAGATACGGTAACGCTTTTCCAGATCTAGCGCCAAACAGGCCGCCAGGTGAACTGCGGTCATCGATTTACCGGTTCCGCCTTTCTGGTTTTGCACGTTCACAACCCAGGGCTTACGTTTGCCATTCTGCCGTTCATGGAAAGCCGGACGCTCAGCGGCATCCATCAGCATGTGCGCTTCACTCAGGGTGATCGAGTAATGATTGGCATTATTTTTCGTGAACTGATGACCGGCTTCTTCCATCCGGGCAATCGCTTCATCCAGTTTACGACGGGTCAGACCGGAACGGGTTTCCATCAAAGCTTTCGACATGGATGGGAAATGATCATCCCTGCGTTCTTCCAACACAATCTCAATTCGGTCCGCCTGGACCTGTTTGGTCTGCTCTGCAATATTGAGCAAGTTTTCAATTGTTTCTAACCGATTCATGTTGTTCTTTCACCCTACAGTGTGTTTGGCAAAATTGTACAACATAAATATACAAAAACAACAAAAAGCTGAACGTATAACTGTGACAAACACCTCAAGTCAAATTTATGTCAAACTTGATAAAAGGCGTATTTTTCGACAAAAACGATACAAAATAAGCCTAAACTTTATGTGAAGCAGGTGACTCAACAGCCTGAAATTTAAAATGTCACAGTGTCACAAATTTACAATGTAAAGCAATTTTAGCCTGATTCTCTGGAAGCCTGATCAATCACGGCTAAAGTACGAGCATTGTCGTTTCAACTAAAATCGCTTACCGATTTCAGCATGAAAGGCAACAACAGCCGTACTGAAGGTGCCCTAGCAATCGTCTGCAGACCCCAATCCGGTCCCCTCCAACATCCATTCGCTATTTACCTTGATCATGCTTCGGAACAGATCGAGGGAAAACGAAACGATGATCAAGGGAATATTTGTGCAGGACTTCAGCGAAAAAACAGCTGAAATTACAAAGACAAGATCGGATCAATGATCAAGGTTTGATCCTGTCATTCGTCTGGTTTCGGATCCCACCGGAAGCATCCTTATCAGCCACTAAATTACGGTCAGTGCTTGATGTACTTGAATCCAGAGTAAAGAAAACAGACTGAAAGAGAAGAAATCCAGGCTCCTTGGCTCTATAGGTGGCAATTGAAATGACACGGTTCCTGTCTTGATCATCTTTCCTTTACCGGACACATATAAAACCTCGCTGCAATTACGGGCAGTGTCATTTTGAAAATGACGAAAAAAACATCAGCGGGAGCGGCGGATACAATGAAACGGTCGCCAGAGAGTCAAAATAGCACTCACTTGATCATCGTTCTGACTGTAAAAACACATCCATTTCCCCATCCTGATGCTTTTTCAGCCTGAACCGTACAGGGAAAATCAAAACGCCCTGAACAACCCTGTGGATAACCTGTAAAAATTCATTGATCATGTTTCTGTCACAATAATGATCATGCTTTCAAATCCTTGTTGATCATGAATCCAGAAACAGTATGATCATGCTTGCCGAACGATGTTGATCACCGATCCGAAACATCATTGATCATACTTCCAGTACGCTGATAAATTTAGCTTTTAATTATCATGGGCTTAGCTTAACTTTTTCGCCCGGATCATAAGATCAGTTCATCAGATAGATCATTCAAATCAAAAAGATCATGATTAAAAAGCCACTGTAAAAAAAGCTTTCATTCTTAGTATTTTTTTATTATTCTTTCCGGAAAGATGATCAATTTACGGCCTTTGACAGATGAAGTCCTCCGCGACACGTGATGAGAAATACGACGAAAAGATCCTGATCTCCGCACCTCGATCCCACAAGGACGGGCATTTATTTTCAATTCCTCAGGCGTTGATCGACTGGCTGCCTCAATATCAGCATTTTAAAGGTGTGACGAAAAGCATCATTGAATTGCTGAATCTGATTTCCCTGCGAGGCCTTTCAAGCCAGGACGGCATGGTGTCGACAACGGAACTGGTTGAAGCGACAGAAGGTCAGTTAACACGTGCCGCGATACAGCAACGTCTGCGGGCTGCCGTCAGTATTGGACTGTTTATTCAGCAGCCTGTGCGGTTTGAGGAAGGGCTGGCCGGAAAAACCATGCTGCACCACTTCATCAATCCGGCGTTGCTGATTTCTCAGCTGGGCACTGCCGGTTTACAGTCAGATCAGAGCAAGGAAAAAGAAAAGCAGAAGCGCTCAAAGGCCCTGGCACAGAATGTCGTGAATAAACGACTGCTCAATGAGCATGGACTGGGAACCCCACCCATGATGCCGGATGAAGCCGATCAAATTGTTGTATCTCCGACCAGCTGGGCCGGGATCATTGATCAGGCACTGGCGCCGCCGCGAACCAAGAAAAGCTATCAGAAATCGATGGTTGCGATTTCCGGCACCCGGGCGATTATTGAGACACGATCCTCGAAGGCGATCATGACGGTAGACGACATGATGACCCTGTTTGCCCTGTTCACTCTGACCGTGCAGTACCATGATCATCATTTGCCGGAATATGAGCTGCAATCGCGGCACATGAGCAATAAAACGCCCATCTATATCACCGATATTCTCGCGCTGCGCGGGAAGAAGGACAGCGGTCCGGCCCGGGATTCAATCCGTGAAAGTATCGACCGGATCGAGTTTACGGACTTTCAGCTGCATGAGCTGACAGGGCGCTGGCTGAGTGAAAATATGCCGGAAGGTTTCAAAAGTGATCGCTTCCGTTTTCTGGCCCGTACCATCACCGCGTCTGAAGAAGCACCGCAGGAAGGCGAAGACGGTGAAATCCGGATCAAGCCGAATCTGTATATTCTGGTGTGGGAACCCTCGTTTTTTGAAGAACTGCTGACACGCGATTATTTCTTCCTGTTCCCGCCGGAGATCCTCCGTCAGCATACGTTGATCTTCCAGCTGTATACCTTCTTCCGGAGCCGGATGACCCGGCGCGGGCACGACAGCATGCTGCTGAGTGAACTGAATCAGAAGCTGGCCCGTAACATCGAATGGCGTCGTTTTTCGACTGATTTGATCCGTGAACTGAAAAAGCTCGCGGAAGGGAAGGTGACTGAGTCGTTGTTTGCGGTGAACCTGTGGGGCTATCACCTGACCATCAGTCCGGCAGAAGGGAAAGCATCCCGTTATCAGGACTATCAGATTGAGATCAAGTGTGATGCCGAAGAGGTCATTCGTTTCTCTCGTGCGAAGATGCACAACGAAGGCAAACGCTCGCTGGCACCCACGATGCCCAACCCGCTGCGAAACGAAATCCTGCCGCGTCAGGAGCTCGAACAGCTGTCTTCTATCATTGACGGTGAGTTCGAGCCGATACAACGCAAGGAAGGGCGCCCGAAGGGCCGTTTGGGGCGTCGTGTGAAGCTCAGAAAGCATCTGGTTGAGATTAATGCCGATGAGCTGACCATTGTCCTGTCAAAATATACCTCTCAGGAGGCCCTGCAACGCAGTATCACGGCGCTTTCTGCCATGTCTGGACATGCGGCCAGCGTGATCACGGAAGAATGTCAGGGCTATCTGGATAAGCTGGACTGGTTGCGTGTGGGCAGCGAAGTCGTGGCTTATGAGACGCTGAGTAAAATGGTCGAGTTGTTTAACAATCAACATGATGAGCGACATCTGTCGATTGAACGACTGATTTCAGGGCTGGCTGTGCGGCGCAAAGTGTGCAAGTTGGTGCATGAGGGGCACATCAATGATCAGGTCCTGACGGCACTGGATGATATTGCGAACGGCAGATAGGAAGAAACATCAAAGATTTTCCGTCAAATCAAAGAGTTTTGACATTGCGATGACATTAGGAACAGAAAAAAAGCCAAAATAAACCTCGATATAACCTTTGTCCCTTTCGATGAGAAAGGTAACACCTGGCAAGGATGGCGGGTCAGTTATCTTGTGAGTCTCTCGAAAATGCAATATGTGAGTTTGTTGCGAGCCCGTCCCGGCTCGCTTTTTTTTTTGCCTGTTTTTTGCTGTGCCCTGAAGGCGTCATCCTGCGCTCTTTTGGATACTGCCAGTTCTTCGCCAGCCTGTATCAGCCATTCACTCTTTTTCCCCTTGATCATCTTTCCGTTGCTGTTCATTGAAGCCTGTTTCTGAAACACCGTTTTTCTTCGCTCTGTCGCCCGACGAATTCAAGATGCCGGTGCGGTTTACACTGTAAACTCGTCGGATTGGCGTTTTTCATTTTCTTGTCCATCGCACAGCCGTGGGCCGTTCTCAATTGACGTGACGTCAATAAATAGCGGCTGGCTATACTTACTGAGATTGGCGTAAGTTCCTATTTTCTTCACTTCTGGCTCGGTTTACAGGAGCACATGGATGAAAGTCACCCTGGCCGTTGGCATGCTTTTCTTGCTGGCGCTGGTGTTGGGGATCGGGTACACCGAATACCAACGCAATGCACTGACCCAGATCAGGTCGTCGCGGCCCGCGCCCAATGTCGTGGTAAAGCCGGTTGTACGACAAAATGTCGCCCGCCAGGTCGAAGCGCTGGGAACCGTGAAATCCCGGGAGTCTGTTCAAATCACAGCGAAAGTCACCGAAAAAGTTGAGCAGGTCCATTTTGAAGATGGTGAGCAGGTGAAAGCCGGGGCTCTGCTGGTGACGCTGACTTCCGGTGAGCAACAGGCCAAAGTCCGGGCTGCGCTGGCCAATCTGAATGAGCAGCAACGGGAGTATCACCGGATCGAGGGACTGGTAAGGCAAAATACCATGGCCCGCTCGGAGCTGGATAAGCTCAGAACCGGCATTGAGGTCGCAAGAGCCATTCTGGCACAGAATCAGGCCGAGCTGGATGCCCGCACGATTGTGGCGCCTTTTACCGGCGTATTGGGATTTCGTCAGATCAGCCAGGGAGCGCTGGTGACACCTGGTATGGTGGTGACGACGCTGGATGCCCTGGATACGGTCAAACTCGACTTTTCGGTCCCGGAACGTTTTTTGGGGCAAATCCGCCCCGGTGCACTGGTTAACGGTCAGGTTGCTGCGTTTCCTGATCAGCTCTTTTCCGGCAAGGTGACGGGGATTAACAGCCGGGTCGATCCGCAGACCCGCGCTGTTGAAATCCGGGCGAGAGTGGATAATCCGCAATTATTGCTCCGTCCCGGGATGCTGATGACGCTGGCACTGACCGTGGAAGCCCGTGACGGGCTGGTCGTCCCGGAAGAAGCGATTGTGCCGCGTCAGGCCGATCATTTCCTGATGGTTGTGAACGGCGAAAACGTGGTGGAGCAGCGGCTGGTTCAATTGGGTATCCGCAGCCGCGGTGCGGTGGAGATCCTCAGTGGAGTCTCTGAAGGTGAACGGGTGATTACCCGGGGGATGGAGAAAGTGCGCCCGGGACAGAAGGTGACCCCCCAGTCTGAGGAGCATTTTACTTACCGGGGAGCGGGCTGATGTTCCTGACTGATCTGGCTGTCCGGCGTCCTGTTTTTGGTTCGGTGATCAGTTTACTGCTGATCACCTTTGGTCTGGTCGCGTACGACCGGTTGCCGCTGCGTGAATATCCGGATATTGATCCACCGATAGTGACGATCTCGACCAATTACCGGGGCGCTTCGGCAGCGATTGTCGAAAGCCGGATCACCCGGATTGTGGAAGATCGGGTTTCCGGCATTGAAGGGATCCGCAACATCAGTTCCACCAGCAGTGACGGCCGTTCTGATGTCACGCTGGAATTCAGTATTGGCCGGGACATTGATGCTGCGGCCAATGATGTCCGCGACCGGATTTCCGGGATTCTGAATAATCTGCCTGATGAGGCCGACCCGCCGGAAGTCCAGAAAGCGGAAGGCAATTCGGAAGTGATCATGTGGCTCAATCTGGTTTCCGACCGGATGGATACACTTGAGCTGACCGATTACGCAAACCGGTATCTGGTCGATCGCTTTTCGGTGCTTGATGGCGTGGCGGCTGTCCGGATCGGAGGCGGGAAAGAGTATGCCATGCGGATCTGGATCGACCGGCAGAAACTGGCATCACGTCAGCTCACCGTGACGGATGTTGAGAATGCACTCCGAGCCGATAACGTTGAGCTCCCGGCCGGTTCGATTGAATCGGCGCAGCGACAGTTTTCGATTCGGACACAGCGCAGTTTTCTGGCGCCGGACGATTTTTCCCGGCTGGTCATTGGCGTCGGGGATGACGGCTATCTGATCCGGCTGGGGGATGTTGCCCGGGTTGAACTGGCTGCAGAGGAAGAGAAAATCATGTTCCGCGGTAACACGCAGGACATGATCGGACTGGGGATTAACCGGCAGTCGACGGCCAATACCCTGGCTGTGGCGCGATCGGTGAATGCGCTGGTGGCTCAGCTGAACCCGACTTTGCCGGAAGGAATGGAAATTAAGGAGTCTTATGATTCCTCGGTGTTTATCCAGGCCTCAATTGATGAAGTCTACAAAACCCTTTTTATTGCGCTGCTGCTGGTGATCATCACGATTTATCTGTTTCTGGGCAGCATCCGGGCGATGCTGATTCCGGCGCTGACCGTGCCGGTGTCGCTGATCGGGACCTTTATTATCCTCTATGCGCTGGGCTACACCATCAACCTGCTGACGCTGCTGGCACTGATTCTGGCAATCGGGATTGTGGTCGATGATGCCATCGTCATGCTGGAGAACATTCACCGCCGGATCGAGCTGGGAGAATCACCGCTGAAGGCCGCCTTTCTCGGGGCCCGGCAGGTCGGGTTTGCTATCGTTGCGACGACGGTTGTACTGATTTCCGTCTTTCTGCCGATCGGTTTTCTCGAAGGCGATCTGGGCAAATTGTTCCGGGAGTTCTCAGTAGCCATGAGTACCGCGGTTTTGCTGTCTTCGCTGGTTGCACTGACCCTGACGCCCATGATGGGGTCGAAAATCATGCAGCCGGTTGACCGGGAACCCTGGCTGGTCCGAAAGGTCAGTGCCGTGCTGGCGGCCGTGACCGTATTTTACCGCACCACCCTGATTCATGGCCTGAAACGACCTGCGCTGACTCTCATCATGCTGGGACTGATGCTGGCCGGCAGCGTGTGGCTGGCAACCCGGATTCCGAGTGAATTTGCGCCGCGAGAGGATCGGGGAGCAATGTTTATTCTGATCAACGGACCGCAGGGTGCCAGCTATGAATACATGCAGCCCTACATGAATGAAATTGAGCACCGGCTGATGCCTCTGGTGGACAGCGGTGAAATTATGCGGCTGCTGGTCAGGGCCCCCCGGGGCTGGGGACTTCTGGAAGATTTTTCCAACGGATTCGCGATTGTGGTGCTGGAAGACTGGGCGGAACGTCGCAATGCATTTGTAATTATTCGGGATATTCAGCAGCGGCTTCATGATCTGGCTGGCGTTTCTGCTTTTGCGGTGATGCGACAGCCGTTCGGCCGCGGGGTCAATAAGCCGGTCCAATTTGTGATTGGCGGCGGTACGTATGCGCAGCTGGCCGAATGGCGGGACATCATCATGGAAAAAGCGGCGCAGAATCCGGGCCTGGAAGGACTGGATCATGATTACAAGGAAACCAAGCCGTTGCTGGGAGTAAACATCAATATCGAGCGGGCCGGGGATCTGGGGGTTTCAGTGACAGAAATCGGCCAGACGCTGGAATCTATGCTCGGCTCCCGTGTGGTGACTCGGTACGAATGGCGGGGTGAGGAATATGATGTCCTGATTGAAGGTCAGCCTGAGCGGCAGAATACGCCACAGGATCTGAGCAACCTTTATGTACGCTCCCGTCACCATGGCGAATTGATCCCGCTGTCCAATCTGGTCACGGTGACTGAATATGCCGATGCCCCGACCCTGAACCGGTTTAACCGGATCAGGGCGGTCACGATTGAGGCGAATCTTGCCGACAATTACACACTGGGCGAAGCGTTGACCTATCTGAACGGGCTGGTGAAACAGTATCTGCCCGTGGATGCCGTTGTGAACTACAAAGGTCCGTCGCAGGATTTTCAGACTGCCAGCCATTCGATTCTATTTGTGTTTGCGCTGGCGCTGGCTGTGGTCTTTCTGGTGCTGGCCGCGCAGTTTGAAAGTTATATCCATCCCTTCGTGATTATGCTGACGGTGCCTCTGGCGACTTTTGGGGCCTTGCTGGGGCTGTATTTTACCGGGCAGACCCTCAATATTTACTCCGAAATCGGCATCATCATGCTGGTCGGGCTGGCGGCAAAAAACGGGATTTTGATTGTGGAATTTGCCAATCAGCTGCGCGATCAGGGCATCGCTTATGAAGCGGCTGTGATAGACGCCGCCTGTATCCGTTTTCGCCCGATTCTGATGACGGCGATCACGACAGCGGCCGGTTCGGTGCCGCTGATTCTCGCAACTGGTGCTGGTGCAGAAACCCGGCTGGTGATCGGGATTGTGGTCTTGTGCGGGATTCTGGTGGCCACCTGTTTTACCCTGCTGGTCATCCCTGTGGTGTACCACCTGTTGGCGCGTCACACCAATAGTCCGGAATTTGTGACCCGCCAGCTGGAGAAAGAACTGGCCGAGGACAATACGGTACTGCTCAGGAAAAAGCGACGGGGGTGAGTGGTGTGAACCTGCAACAGTAGGAACTGTTGCAGGTTGACGTCTTCTTATTGAGCCGGCTGGGAACCTGATTCGTTGCCATCCTGCCCGGTCCAGGACCACCCCGGATAAAGGATGCCATTCACGGTGGCATTGTTGCCTGAAATAATTGAGTGAGGTTGATTCACTGCTTTCCAGTTCTCTGCCGTGGCGTGTTCTAATTCAAATACCACATTCCCCCAGAGATCATAAGGGCCTGTGATTGAGGAATTTTTGAATGCTGCAAAATACGTCTGTCCCCCCATCATTAAATGTCCGACTGAACTTTGTTGATTGATATCCACGGCTGCCTTACTCCAGATCATCAGGGTTTGGATGCGTGTGCCCTGATCCGCCAGAAAATAGCCGTTGCCCGAGACTTGTACCGCTGTAAATTGGTTTGGCGTGCTGGACTGGGCGGAAGAAGTGTCCGTCACATTCAAAGTTAAATCCTGATTCTCTTGCTGAAAATCAGCAAATGAATTTTTCGACACCCGGATATGACTGCCTGACATTCTGGTCAGATAGAGAGTGCTGTTTTCACTGACGGTAAACTGCTCCAAAGGTGTGTCTGTCGAGCTGATGGCATTGGTGGTGATCTGATCCAAAGCGACATTACTATTGGCTTTTACCAGTAAGGCCGGGACGTCAATCGGGACGTTGATATGGACATTTCGTAGTGTGACAACAGCCGACTGAATCACGATGGCACTGGTGTCTTGCGGCTGATCCACCACAATCGACGCTCCGTGAACGGCATCGCCGGAGATGCTGAGATGAGTTTGAGCAATCTTCAATGGCCCACGACATTGGCCGGAGATGGTGAGATTGAGCTGATCGATCGGCCAGAATTTGTTTTCGATGATGTGTTTCAAGGCTTCGGGCCTTTTGGAGCAATCAAGGGTCAGTTTCTTGGCTTTTTTTTCCTTCAGGGCTTTTCCGGTTTGGGTCAGGTTCTGTTCAGAGCTGAAGACGGTATCCTCAAAAACAGGGTTCGCCTGAGCAGTTGATATCAGAATGATGAAGGCGGTACTCACGATTGAGCGGAGAATACGCGGATGCTTCGGTTGGTTAAAATGAGTCATCGGGATTCCTTTCAAAGATGTGGGTGGCTCGTATTCAAAAACAGAAGTATGGATCTGTATTCATATGCTTTGTCAGCATGATTGGGAATGCTTTTTTGCTTCATTCAACAGAGCTTCTGATTATTCCGAGATAAATTTGTCGAATGAATGCTTCTGAGGACGGGCGAGATGTAATGTCGGACACATTTATTCCGCAGGCAGTGATGCATGGTTGCGGGGATATGAATCAGATTTAATCTTTTCGCATGAAAGCCGCCATGCCATTGGGTAATAGAGCGCATGTCAGTTTTACTGTGTCTGGGAGAGTATGTGTGAAAATCAATCAAAATTTGTTGGTCTTGATTGGGAGTCTTTGCGTCTTATATGGGATAGATAGCCTTTTGGGGGACAAGCTGGAATTATCTCGTTTTATGATGAATCAATCGCCCTTGATCAGCGCAACGCCACTTGATCAGAATGATTTTCAGATTGTGCACCAACCGGAAAGTGATGCAGAGTATTCTGCCCGGTTGGAAAAAATCGATCGTGTATTCAAAAACTATGATTTGATTCGTGAGCGCCCCTATTTGTATATTGGGGAAGAGAAATCAGTGAAGCAAAGTTCAAAACAGGTAGGCAATCATGTGATGACGGTATCCTGGCCAACCACCCCTTCTTTTTATTCGGCAGTTTATCTGGCCGGAGAAGACAGCGCGTTTGCCGGAGACTACATCTATGTGGATAAAAGTACTGGCCACAGCAAGGTGTATACGCTCCCCGCATCTGATGTGAAGCTTGTCTCTGACTTCCCGGATATGAAAGCAAGAATCAGGTATCAGAATATCAGGGCCATGGATGATGCTGAACAGCAACTGATTGAGACATTCGCAGAGCGTCTGGTCGCCCGAAAAATATGTCCGAGTGTCCGCTCTGCGGCCAGATATGAAGGGTGGAACATTACGGCATTTTGTGGTGATGGCATGGAATACAAAATGAGCTTACAAGACATTCAGGCGGATGCACCGATCCAAACTCGAATCGTACGGGAATATGCGCAGTTCAAGCGCCCTTCAGGGGGATCTGTCCAATAAAACGAATCTGGTATCTTTCGGTAAAAGGGGCTGCTTTTACACTGTAAATCCGTTTGCCGCCGTCCACAGATGAACCTCATACTGTTTGCAGAGCGCTTCAATGGCCGCATCGGGCTGATCAATGAACATGGCGTCCATTTCATGAAGTTGGCCGCTGATCACTGGCGCATAGCGACCCAGTTTGCTGGTATCGGCAACCAGCCAGCATTGTTCGCTCTGGCTGATGATGGCGCGGGAGAGGGCGGCTTCTTCCGGGCTGAAGTCCAGCAGTTCCCCCTGTTGTCCTAGCCCGCCAACGCCAAAGATTCCGTACTGAATCTGGAAGCTGCGGTAAAAGTCAGTGGTCACTTCCCCGACCGTATCTTTGTCTTTCGCTCTGAGCATGCCTCCGGCCAGGTGAATGGTGGCGTTAGGGTTGAGGCTGAGTGTCAGGGCCGCCTGAATATTGTTGGTGACCAGCGTGAGGCCCGGATGGTCGAGCAGGGCCTGCGCGACATATTTGGGGGTGGTACCAATGCCGAGAAACAGGCTGCATCCTTCGGGTAAGCAGCTGGCCACCAGCCGTGCAATGGCTTGTTTGGCACCGGAATGCAAGGTGTCACGATTGGCAAATGACAGATTATCCTGGCTGCCGGGCAGCAGAATGCCACCGTGGACCCGACGAACCAGCCCTAACGCATCAAGTTCATTGAAATCTTTACGCAGGGTCTGAACTGAGACCTGAAATTGATCCACCAGGGTGTTGCTGGAAAGCACCCCCGGATGCTGTTGCAGATGGTCGAGAATTGCCTGCTGGCGGGAAGATAGTTTCACTTGAACTCCAGGGCCAGCCTGATGGCTGGCCAACACGCTGACTTAACTGGCGATTGCTTGTGGTGTTGCAGGTAACAGGCGTTGCCCCTGACTGTCGAACAGATGCAGTTTGTCCGGATCGACATAAATTGCCAGCGACTGATGTAAGGCCAGCGGCTGTTCCGGTGTCACTGCCGTGAACATCTGGCCAAGTAACTGACCGTGGACCAGCTGATTCGGACCCAGCGGTTCGACAACCTGAACGTCCAGCTCTAACCGAAGCGGGTGTGTATCGGTTGCCAGACTGAGCTGCTCCGGACGGATCCCGACTTTGATGCTTTGGTCCGGCAGGTGGGCATACGCCGGCAGGCTGTAAATCTGACCGTTGGTCAGAACCAGCTGACCGCCTGAAAGGGTTGCCGGTAACAGGTTGATGGCCGGGCTGCCGATAAAACCGGCGACAAATTCGCTTTGTGGCTGGTGGTAGATTTCGGAAGGGGTACCCACCTGTTCGATGTTGCCCTGATTTAAGACCACAATGCGATCCGCCAGGGTCATGGCTTCGACCTGATCATGGGTGACATATACACTGGTGACCCCGAGTTCGCGCTGCAGTTTCTTGATTTCCAGCCGCATATGGGCGCGCAGGGCGGCATCCAGATTCGACAACGGTTCGTCGAACAGAAACAGCTTGGGGTCACGAACTATCGCACGTCCCATCGCCACCCGCTGGCGCTGGCCGCCGGACAGTTTGGCGGGTTTCCGGTCGAGGTAATCTTCAATTTTCAGCGTGTTTGCCACGCGGCGGATTTTGCTGTCAATCAGGCTTTTCTCGACACCCCGGTTTTTCAGGCCGTAGGCCAGATTGTCGTAAACCGTCATGTGCGGATAGAGCGCATAGTTCTGGAATACCATCGCGATATCCCGTGCGGCCGGTTTGATCGGATCGACCCGGCGACCGTCGAGTTCAATACTGCCGCTGGTGATGGCTTCCAGCCCGGCAATGGAACGCAGAATGGAGGATTTTCCGCAGCCGGACGGCCCGACCAGCACGATAAACTCACCGGCCTTCACATCCAGGTTGATCCCTTTGACTGCCTGATGGCCATTCTCGTAAGTTTTGATTAATTGATTCAGTTTCAGCATGCTTTTCTCGTGCTCATATCTTGTGAACATGTCTTGTGATCATGTTTTTCGTGATTGGCAGGGCAGGAGACACTGTCTCCCGCCGGTTATTTCTCGGATTCCACCAGCCCTTTGACGAACCAGCGCTGAAAAATGACAACCACCAGTACCGGGGGCAGCATGGCAAGGATGGCCATGGCGAAGGCGTAGTCGTAACGCGGCTGGCGGGACTCGGTAATGTTGCTCAGGATCTGTTTGATCCCCATGACGATGGTGTTGTAGGCCTCATCCGTGGTGATCATGATCGGCCACAGATACTGGTTCCAGCCCACCACAAACATGATGATAAAAATGGCCGCCATCATGGTTTTAGACAGGGGCAGCAGAATGTCTACCAGAAAACGCCAGGGACCGGCATTGTCGAGCTGGGCGGCTTCCAGCAGTTCATCCGGGATTGTTTTAAAAAACTGACGGAAGAAAAATGTTGCGGTTGCAGAAGCAATCAGCGGCAGAATCAGTCCGGTATAGGAGTTCAGCATGCCAAGGTTCGCCACCACTTCATAAGACGGGATAATCCGGACTTCCAGCGGCAGTAACAGGGTGATGAAGATCAGCCCGAACCAGAGGCTGGCATAAGGCAGCCGGAAAAAAACCAGTGCGTAGGCTGCCAGCATGGAGATGATAATTTTACCGATGGCAAACCCCAGTCCCATGATCATGGAGTTCATAATCATGGTGCTGGCATTGACGTCCTGGCTGAATCCGATACTGCTTTGCCAGGCTTCCTGATAGACAGAGAGAAAGCGGTCTCCCGGCAGCCATTGCAGACCATCACTGATGATGGTGTTCGGATCGTGGGTTGAGCTGGCGAAGATCAGCCAGACCGGCACCAGCATGAACGCCATGCCGGCCAGCAGGATCAGGTGATCCAGCCATTGACTGCGGTGCAGGGAAACCGAACGATTCTCGTGTTGTTTCTTTGTCGGAATTGCCGGAATCCGGCTTGTCTGAGTCGTGTGCATCAGTAATGTACCTTTCGTTCTATGACACGGAACTGGAAGTAAGTCAGTGCTAACACCAGCAGCAACAGGACGACGGACTGGGCTGAGCTGCCGCCTAAGTCGGCGCCGATGAAACCATCCTGAAAGACTTTGTAGACCATGGTGGTGGTACTGCCGCCTGGGCCGCCTGAGGTCATGGTGTCGATGATGCCGAAGGTGTCGAAGAAGGCATAAGTCAGATTGATCACCAGCAGGAAGAAACCGGTGGGTGCCAGCAATGGGAACGTAATGGTCCAGAACCGGCGCCGGTCGGACGGGCAGTCCAGTTCCGCAGCTTCGCGGACGGAATGCGAGATCGACTGCAGACCCGCCAGAAAGTAGACGAAATTCACGGATACCTGCTTCCAGACCGAAACAATGATCAAGGCGAAGCTGGCATCAAATGCACTGGTCTGGTAACTGAAATCCCAGCCAAAAATTGCGAACATGTCGGTAAAGGTACCGAAGTGCGGGTTAAACAGAAAACTGCCCATGATACCGGCGACTGCGGGAGCGACTGCGTAAACCCAGGTCAGTGTCACTTTGTAACCGCTCTGCCCGCGTCGGATGTTGTTGGCTTTCACAGCCAGCAAGAGTGCCAGGGCCAGCGACAGCAGGGCAACGGTGAATGAAAACAGCAGCGTAAATCCGATGGATTTCAGGTATTCCGCTGAGCTGAACAGCATCTGGTAGTTTTCGAATCCGATGAAGGTACTGGACAGTCCCCAGGGGTCTTCCAGCATGAACGACAGATATACCGCCTGCGCTGCCGGATAGAAAAAGAAGATGGTAATGATCAGGATCTGGGGAGCCAGCATCAGATACGGCACACCCGAGTGATGGAATTGTTGTCGGCGTTCCACGGTCGTCTCAATGAAGGTGAAGAAATCAGTACACAGCGCGGTCAGTCACCGCGCTGCGGGGAGGGCACGTTATTTCACGGTGCGGGCAAAACGTTTCAGCAGCACCTGACTTTCTTTTTCAACTTTGTCGAAACTGTCTTCGACGGTGCTGGTGCCCGCGAAAATGTTGTCGAACTCGCGATGCATGATTTGCTGAATCTGTGGGTAGAAACCTAAACGGTAGCCTCGGGTCCAGTCGCCACCAGGCAGGCTGAGCTGTTTCACGCCGATTTCGGCATCCGGCTGCTTCTTGTAATAGCCCGATGCTTTGGCCTGCTCGTAAGCGGCTTCAGTGACCGGTACATAGCCTGTCGCTTCGTGCCAGAACACCTGAGTGTCGGCTTTGGTCAGGTAATGGAAGAAGCTGGCGACGCCTTTTTCTTCCACTTTGCTGTGTCCGTTCAGGGCGAACAGGGCGGCACCGCCAATGAAAGTACGGCCGGCATTGTGATTGATGGAATCCCAGTAGGGCAGATAGGTGGTTCCCAGGTTAAACTTCACGCGGTTACGCAGGCCGCCGAAAGAACCGGAAGAACCCATCCACATGGCCACTTCCTGGCGTTCAAACGGGGTCTGGTTAGCATCCCAGTCTGAACCGTAATATTTGTAATAGCCTTTGTCTTCCCACTCTTTGAGTTTGTGGAAATGCATGCGCATGTCCGGCGTGTTGAACATCAGCTTGGTCGCCGGACCTTCATAGCCGTTGTTTCTGTCGGCCAGCGGCAGGTTATGACGGGACTTGAAGTTTTCAAACATAATCCAGGGGGTCAGCGACTGAGAGAAACCGGCATAGCCTTTGTCTTTCAGCCTGGCAGCAACCTTTTCCAGATCTTCATAGGTCTTGGGCGGCTGAACGCCGACTTTATTCAGAATGTCTTTGTTGTAGTACAGCACCGGGGTCGAGCTGTTGAAAGGCATGCCAATCATCTTGCCCTGATTATCGGCGTAAAAGTTGCGTACCCCGGCGATGTAATCCTTGCTGTTAAAGTCGTATCCGGCACTGACAAGAATATCCTGGACGGGTTTGGCGACGCCCGGTGCGTTCATGATGGTGGCGGCACCCACATCTGCGACCTGCAGGATATTCGGCGCTTCTCCGGCGCGGAAGGCGGCGATCCCTGCAGTCAGGGTTTCAACATAAGTACCTTTGTAAACCGGTACGATTTTGTATTCATCCTGTGAGGCATTGTACTCCTTCGCCAGATGGTTCACGGTCTCGCCAAGTTCTCCGCCCATGGCATGCCACCAGGTAATTTCGGTCGTTGCCCATGCTGAGCCGGCAAAACTGGCACCTGCAACGGCCATGACCAGTGCGCGCACAGTCTTTAACTTATTCATGCTGTTTCCCTGTTAATCAGTGTGAATGGAAGCTTACTCGGGTATCTCTGGGTTTCGTTCGAAAGTCAGTTGCTTTCGTTGGCTGTATAGTGAGTGAGTTTTATTGCAGAGATGTTGATGGCAGATGTCAGTTTGATGACGCGTGAAAAGCTTTTGAATTGACGAAGTTTTCTCGGTCTGCCTGTCCTCCGGAAAAGTGATACCTATCTGGCATAAATGAAATTCTAATCACGCTATTTTGGAAATCATCAACAGCTTGAACTAGGTTAGATTTACCGCCAGCAGGAAAATCTGATTGCCCATCGAGTGAAAGCGGCCGGAAAGAGCCGATTAAGCGTGATGTGTCTGGATCCCTGCGAAATAGCATCAGATACAAATGGAAGTGTACGACGATCATGAAGTTGTTGAAGTTGAATCTGGAATCCTTCTTTGATCAGGTTGGCAGCCTTGCTGGCCTCAAGGATTCATGGCTGGAGGTGTTCTCACTTCACGTATCATTCCCTGTCATCTGGCTGGTCCTGGCCGTGCTGGTTCTGGCGTCTTTGGGCTTGTCTGTGATCAGTCTCGTCTGGAAACAAAGATACCGTCGTTCCCGTATTCATCGTGAGCTTGCGCGTGCCAACCAGAGAATGAGTCTGGCGACGTCTGTGGCCGGGATTGGCGTCTGGGAGTGGGATGTCAGCAATGACACGCTTCAGTGGAGTCCCTATCTTTATGATCTTTACGGCATTCGTGTCGGCAGCCGGTTGTCGCTGAAAGACTGGATTATCCGGCTGAAAGACGGCGACGATGAGAAAGTCTTCCGGCTCAAGCAGCTGGCCGGCAAAAATAAACAGCAGACTTTACTCATTGATATGATCGATCCGATAGACGGTCAGCCCCGAGTACTGGAGCTGGTGGTACAGGGACTCATCAATGATGCATCCCGCTTAATCGGAACGCAGCGCGATATTTCTGATGTGATCGAACGACAGCGCAAAATGGAACAGGCTGCGCTGCAGGATAAACTGACGGGTTTACCAAATACTCGTGCTCTGAACCGGGTGCTGAAAGCGGCTTTTTCTGCCCCGGACATGAGCAACAAAGTTTTTGGCCTGATGTTTATCGATCTCGATGGCTTCAAACAGGTCAACGACACGCTGGGGCACGATGTGGGCGATGCCTTGCTGCTTCATGCGTCAAAACGAATGCGGGGTTGTTTGCGGGTTGAAGACGAAGTCTTCCGGCTGGGCGGTGATGAGTTTGTGGTTTGGGTGCCGCTGGGCGAGTACGCAGTCAAAATCAATCAGATCAGCAAAGAGAAGATTTTTGAGGATGAGCCGGACAGACGGGCGCCCCTGATTCTCCCCTGGGGAGATCACGATGAAGAGCTGACTTACCGGATGGAGGCCATTGCAGAGAAACTGCTGCATACGCTGACAGAACCCTTCAACTTCGGAGAAAACCAGTGTCGGGTGTCGGCCAGTATCGGGATTGCCCGTTATCCGTTTAACGCGAAAGATGCACAGACTTTACTGAAGCTGGCCGATTCGGCGATGTATCAGGCGAAACGTAAAGGAAAGCGCCAGTTTGCCCATTATGATCCCCAGTTGGACGAGATCAGTCAGAGTGCAGACAGACTGAACTTGGTGGTCGATCTGCAGGCGAAACGGGCCGTTGGACTCAAATGAATCGTCAAAAAGATGACGATCTGATGGTTTTAAGTGCCCCGGATGATAAAAAAGCACGACTTATGAAAAAAAAGTCCTACCAAAACAGATATTTTTTTCACAGATTTTTTTTTAGATTCTAAAATTTTAGACAGAGAGACGTAAAAATTGCGGCCACGCAATGGTGAATTGAAGAGAGGGAATTCACATGAAATATATGACTTTGGGTTGGATTCATGTCAGTAACTTTATTCATCGGCTGATTCATGAAGAAAAAGGGGCATCTGCAATCGAATATGTATTAATTGCTGCGGTGGTTGCTGGGGCCATAATAGCACTAGATTTACCAGGGGTAATATCTCAAGCCGGTACTAAATTATCTACAACTGTGAGTAGTGCTAGTCAGTAGTTCTGGTTAATTTATCGTTAGAGTATGTGGTTTGATATTACAAAGCATATTAGTTATTTTACTTATATTGTGCTCAGTGCAAGATTTAAAGGAGCATCGTGTTCATAATTTCTTGGTTGTTTTATTCATTTTTGGCGTTTTGTTTTTTTTACTGAGCAAGGTTGATATTCAACTCGCAGATTGGAGAATAACGAACTTAGTTTCATTTTTTTTCGTGTGCTTCCTGACTTTTCCTTTCTTTTATAAAGGATTGTTCGGAGCCGCAGATGTGAAAATATTACTGGCTTTATCCGTGATCAGCTCGTTTGATGTTATGCTGAACATCCTGCTTTATAGTTTTCTCTGCTTCGCTGTATTCTGGTGGCTGTTTGCACGGGACCAGAAAGAAGCCCCCTTTGTACCAAGTTTATTGGTTGGAGTGGTGGTGTCGCTATGGATTGTGTAAAGAACAGAGCCAGAAAAACAAAGCAACATCAACAAGGTGCCGCAGCATTAGAAGCGATTCTGCTGACACCTTTAATCCTCATGATTCTTTATGCCATTGCACAATACAGCCTGATATTTGTTTCGGTTCAGATGTTTAATTACGCAGCGGAAGAATCACTGAGAAGCAGTATTTCTTATGTCGACTCAAACTGCTACTACGGCGGGTCCTGTGATACTGCAACCCTGAAGTCACAAATAGAACAGTCTGCGAAAGAAGTGGTTCAACGCTATACCGATGCGGATTCTGGATTAGGTCAATTATTTGGTCAAAGTCTGGATACGACCTGGGCTGAAAATGATACGACTGTTTCATTATTCAATGTGGATGTAACCGAGCCGGGAAATGTTTGCTGTAAAGTCACCATCACCTATAACTATAAAAAATATCCTTTCTTACCGTCTTTTGGCCTGCCAGTTCCGGATGAGCTGAAATCAACGGCAACACTGAGCCTGTAATTCTGAAAGGAAGCTGTAATTCGGCGCTAATGTTGTTTTAGTTTGGATTCAGTTGTTTCAGTTCGGATTCAGTTATGTCAGTCAGTTACAGTGAGGGAAACATGCAAGGACGCACATTAAAAATTGCTGCCGCCGTGTTGTTAGTGCTGGCATTACTCATTGGATGGTATGGCGTCAGTCTGAGCGGTCGTTCTTCGACCCAGACCGCTGCTTCGGTAACGAAGGTCGACAAACCTGCGGTCACGGTGTGGACTTTTGCCCGGGATGTTCCGCAGAACGCAGTCCTGCACGAGGACATGCTGGTTGCAACGGCGGTGACGGATGCAACGGCACTGGACATTCGTGAGATCACCCCGTTTCTCGGCCGGCAACTGAAACTGCCTGTTGTTCAAGGCGCCCGTCTCCAGTCAGCTTTATTGCAGGGGCACCTGCCGGTTGCCCAGTCTCTGCCGCAGGGGTATCGCGCGATTGCCATTCAGGCAAGTGAGCTGACTGCTGTTGGCGGCCATCTTCATCCGGGTTACCGGGTGGATGTGATTTTTTTGCTGCGCGCGAATAAAGAGTCCGGAATCAACAGTACCGCCCGCCGGATCCTCAGCAACGTTGAAGTGCTGGCAGTCGGAGATGAGCTGAGTTTTGACGGGAAAAAGCCCGACAAAAAAACTTCCGTGAATGATAAGGCCAGAACTGTCGTTCTAGCCGTCCCTGCCAGCGATACACCGCAGTTACTGCTGGCAGAAAATACAGGTCAGCTGCGTCTTGCTGTGGTCGGTACCCAGGACCAGGCCATCCCTGTCGTGGCATCAGAAACCTCTGAAAGCCAGATTGCACACTCCCCGGTTCCTGTGCTGGGACCCAAAGTCAGTGTCTCTTCTCAGAAAACAGCCAGTATCACACCCGTGATTCCCACTGCGCTATTCACCGCGCCCAGCCATTCGACAGTCCGGGAAGTTGAAACCGGGAAACCGGATGACAGCTATGTTATTTCGCTGAAAACATTGGGCGGATACCGGGAAGCTGAAGTGGAAGTCAAGAAACCGGCGCCTGTGAAATACCGTTATGCAGCTCCCCGGGTAGAAATCTATCAGGGAGAAAACCGAACACTGGTTCGCACCAGTCACTGACAGGGAGAAAGTGAATGCTGCGCTTTACAAAAGGAATTTGTTTTTTGGCTGCTTTGTGTGTGGTTTCAGCGGGCCAGGCCCGGGATTTTCAGATGGATGTCGGTCAGCAGGTCACCGTGCAGGCGGGTAAGCGTATTCAGCGGGCGGCTGTTGGTGAGCCTGCTGTTGCGGGTGTGAAGGTGCTCAGTACGACCGAGCTGCTGGTCACCGGAAAAAAAACGGGCACCACGTCACTGCTGATCTGGGAACGCGGGTCGGATCAGCCGGTCCGCCATCGGATTGCGGTGAATCCGGGCGGAGTCGCGACCTCGAATGTTCAGGTTCAGACTGACATTAAAGTGGTCGAAGTCAGTAAAAGTGCGCTCAAAGAAGCGGGTTTCTTCTTCGGTAAGCAGGGATCCGGCGGTACGTTTTGGGGGATCGGAAATGCCAGTGCAATCTCCAGCGCCAATTTCAACGGGTTTCGCGGCAGTTTTCTGTCCAGCGGGGATTCGTTCAATCTGGTAATCGGTAATGTTGCGGATCATTTTCTGGGAACCGTGAGTGCGCTGGACAGCAACGGATTCGCTTATACGCTGGCTGAACCCAGTCTGGTGACCATGTCCGGGCACACCGCAACTTTTCTGGCGGGAGGTGAGTTTCCTTATCCGAAAAGCACCAAAGATGATGATGTCACCATTGAGTTTAAGGAATTCGGGGTCAGACTGAATCTGACGCCAACGGTTATGTCGGGTGACCGCATTATGCTGAAAGTGGCGCCTGAAGTCAGTGAACTGAATTACTCACAAGGTGTGCAGGCCGCTGGTGTAGTGGTGCCGGGCCTGACGGTGAGACGGACGGATACCACGGTGCAGCTGGGGAACGGTGAAAGTTTTGTCATCAGTGGTTTAGTCAGCAGAAATACGGTCAAGAATGCCAATCGGTTTCCGGGATTGGGGGATATTCCGATTCTGGGTGCATTTTTCCGTTCAACCCGGCTCGATGAAAATGATAAAGAACTCATGATGGTGGTCACGCCGCATCTGGTGAAGCCTTTCGCCAGTAACGCACCCCTGCCGCCGCTGCCTGGCGAGATGTACCGCCAGTTCCGCCCTAACTTTTTTGAACTGATTTTTCTGGATGCAGAACCCAAAGATCTTCCTGTGAAGATGGGCTTTGCCGGGGAGGGTTAAGATGCAGTTAATGGCTTATACAGCAGATCATCAGGCGAAGCTGGATGTGACTGAAGCAATCCCGGAGGGAAGTACACTCACCTGGATCGAAACCCCTGAGCATCTGAATTCCAATCTGGCGTGGCAGCAGACCCGTATTCTGATTCTGGTGGCTTCTGACTGGCCGATGCCGGACATTGACAGTTTGATGGACCATTTTGCACCCCGGCATGTCATTCTGGTGGATCTGACACCGGAAGCGCACTGGCACGGCATTCAGCAAAGTCAGACCATTCGTGAGCATTTGCACTGGTGTGAACTCGAAGGGCTGACCGACGCGATTAACCGTCTGATACAGATGGAATCCGTGAATGCGGAATCTCGTCTGGCGCTGCTGTCGCCGCGAAATGATTGCGATGGCGCATTATTGTCAATAGCCGCCGCCTGGCAGCTACAGCACCGGAATAAGCAGGATGTTCTGCTGCTGGATTTGGGACGGCCTTACAGCGATGTGCCCGAGTATCTGGGAAGCAGTTGTGAGCTTGATTTTTTGGCGCTGCTGGAAAAGAGAGACTATCTCAACCCGGAATGGCTGGCAGAACAGGCGCTGGATATTGCCCCCGGCATTCATGTCATCGGTATGCCTTCTTCCGATCACTACGGCGCCGTGACCATGGAAGCTTTGGTTGAAGTCATGGAGATGCTTGAAGACCACTACTGCAATATCGTGATCAATCTGACCGGTATGCCGCCCAGTCCTTTGCTGTTTTTCATGCTCAGCCGCTGCAACCAGCACTGGCTGCTTGCTGATCAGAAAAATGTCAGCCTGAAAAGCAGCTGCGAACTGGCAGAAGCGCTTTACCAGCAGGGGATCCGGCCGGGGAGTGTGAATCTGGTGTTGTCGCCGTTTTCCACGGAAGTGATGCCGGATCGGGAGATGATCGAGAAGCAGTTGCCGTTCCCGGTTCGGGGGGAACTGCCTTGTTCCCGGACGATCATCACGGATATTAATGCCAACACCCTGCTTCCCCCCAGCGGGGAGTTCAAGCTGTACGTCAAGGCCGTGGAAAAGTTGCTCTGGCTGTCGACGGAGAAATCCCGCTGGCAGTTTTCATTTGGCTGGTAGCCCGTTTGTATCCCCTCGAATGAAGGAGTGAGTATGGGAAATGACATGTTGTGGCCAAGCCGGGAAGTGATGATTCAGCATGAGGAATCATCACTGGCGCTGAAAGCGGAATTACACCGCTACATCATTGAGCAACTGGAAGAAGACGGGCTGATGTTTGAAATGGAGCGGCAGGAAATGCAGCCCCATGTTCATGACTATGTACGCCAGTACTTTCAACTGCATAAAGAACTCAATCAGCGTCAGAATATGCAGGCGCTGGTGGCAGAGCTTCTGGATGAAATTGTCGGATTTGGCCCGTTGCAGAATTTGCTGGATGACCCGCAAATCGACGATATCCTCATCAACGGTCCGAAGCAGATTTATGTTGAACGCAGTGGTCAGTTAAGCCGCGTGCCTCTGCGGTTTATGAATGATCAACATGTGTTACGGGTGATTCGCCGCATGATCGCCCCTATTGGCCGCCGGATCGATGAGTCGAATCCCATGGTCGACGCCCGCTTGCCGGACGGCAGCCGGATCAACGCGGTGATCCCGCCTTTATCTATTGACGGGCCATGCCTGTCGGTCCGGAAATTCAAGAAAGAAGGCCTCACCGCAGACGTTTTGATCCAGAACGGCGCGATGAGCCTTGCCATGCATCAGCTGCTGAAAAAATGTGCCCAGTCCCGTTTTAATATCCTGATCAGTGGTTCAACCGGTTCGGGAAAAACCACCTTGCTGAATATTCTCAGCCATTACATCAACAGCGGCGAGCGTGTGGTCACGATTGAAGATGCGGCAGAACTGCAGCTGCGCAACGGACACGTGGTCCGGCTGGAAACCCGCCCGCCAAATTCTGAGGGGAAAGGCGAGGTGACGGCGCGGGACTTGCTCAAAAATGCGCTGAGGATGCGGCCGGACCGGATCATTCTGGGGGAAAGCCGCGGGGCTGAAGTGCTGGATGTGCTTCAGGCCATGAACACCGGCCATCAGGGGTCAATGAGTACTCTGCATGCCAACTCCCCCCGCGACGCTCTGGTGCGGCTGGAAATGATGGTGACACTGGCTGGTTTTACGTCGACGGAGTCTTTAATCAAACAGATTATTGCAACGGCAATCGACATGATTGTTCAGGTTTCCCGGTTGCCAAACGGGAAGCGGGTCATCACTCACATTGTTGAAGTCCAGGATGTTGCCGATGAAAAAATCCGGATTCAGGAGCTGTATCAATATCACCCGCAGACGGATGATTTCATGACAGTTGATGCCATGTCGGTGCATCTGCGCAAGAAGCTGGGAGAAGACAGATGAACAGCCTGATCGTGATTGCGATGCTGCTGTTGCTGATCAGCTGTGGGCTCATGATCATCGCTACCCGCCAGAGT
This sequence comes from Photobacterium sp. R1, assembly GCF_054600795.1. Classification (NCBI taxonomy): domain Bacteria; kingdom Pseudomonadati; phylum Pseudomonadota; class Gammaproteobacteria; order Vibrionales; family Vibrionaceae; genus Photobacterium; species Photobacterium sp. R1. Next base: position 57,146 of record NZ_BAAHZP010000003.1, on the reverse strand, counting down.
AACTCTGGCGAGAAGCCAGTGAATCTGGTTGATCCGCGTGAGCCAAAGGCACGGAGCCGGGATCGCATGCTGGAAGGCTGGCAGCGACTGGGTCTGAGTACGTCTCCGATCAATCTGATGTTTTATGCCGCCTGTATTTTATTCGGCCCTTTTTTGCTGGCGCGGATGACAGGCGTGAGCGGGCTGGGCATGGGACTGGCCAGCTCGGTGGGTCTGATTCTGTTGTTGGGACAAATCAAAAAAAGTAATACACGGCGGAAGATTCTCCAGCAGCTGCCAGGCTTTATCGACCATATCAACCGGCGGGTTCATGTGGGGATGTCGCTCAATAAAGCGGTTGAACATGTATTGCAGGCCATGAATGACCCGTTACACGCTGTGGCGGAGCGCGCGGTTCAGCGGATGTCTCTGGGAACGGAGCTGTACGATTCTTTTCACAAAGAGGCAAGGATTACCGGCGTGAAAGAGTTTGCGCTGCTGGCTTCTGTGTTCAAGGTCAATCATCAGTTCGGCGGCAGTGTGACCGCAGCGCTCACAAATCTTGTCGAGTTACTGCATCAGCAGGAACGCAGTCAGCGGGAGCTGAAATCAATGACAGGGGAAACCCGGATTACGGCCTGGATTATGGGTCTGGCACCCACGGCGATGGCGATTTATATGCTGGTGACGAATCCGCAGCAGTTGTTGTCGATGTGGGCCGATGAAACGGGCCGTCAGGCGCTGATTGCAGGGCTTGGGGCGCAGTTATTCGGCGGCCTGGTGCTTTGGCGGATGATACGGTCACTGTAGATATGGGGGCATCGTTTGTCCGGTGGCCGCCGTCTGTTTGGAGATGATCTTCTTCTGGCGTAATTTCTGCGCGGGATGAGGAATGGGTGTTGAAGGAATATGCAGGAGAAACACCATGACAATCACAGCTTATCTGATTATTGCGAGCCTGTTGTGCACTGTGAGCGGGGCAGGGCTGATTTACTGGTCTCTGAAACTGCAAAAAGCGCGTCATGTGGAAGAGAATCTGGCGAAATCGCTGGGCAGGCCGCGAGCCGGGGAGCGGGTCATCCGGCGCGGGCAGTGGTTGTGGGGAAAAACAAAACGCAGCAATGCCTCTTCTTACTTCAATGAAATTCTGGAGATGATGCGTAAAGCCGGTTACATCACGAACCGTGAGCAAACGCTCTGTGTGTTTCGTCTGGCGGCGGTGTGGTGTGCCATCCAGCTGGTCTTTGCCAGTCAGCTGATTCAGGCGGATGCAACGCTGAATCATAAAATCAGTCTGATGCTGGTCAGCGCGATGGGGACTGCTTATTTCACGATTCAGTGGCTGAAGAAAAAGGCAGCCAGACGGACCCGTATCATTGATGAAGAACTCATCATTGGCCTGCAGGTAATGAAAATTCTGTGGGATGTGGGTCTGTCGCTGGAAAGTCTGTTACGCACGTTAACCCGTGAACTGTCCGATCTGACTCCGGAACTGAACAAAGAGCTCAGGCTGGCGTTGAGCAAAATTGAAGCGGGTCAGGAGCGGGCTTCCGTCTTCAGTCAGATCGCCAGAGTGAACGAGTCTGCCGGGATGCAGGATTTACTCACGATGCTGGCTCAGGTCTCTGAAACCGGTGGCAATATGTCTGCATCACTCAATCAGTTGTCGGTGCTGTTGCAAGACAGACGGCGAACTCAGTTACAGGAAAAAGTCACCAAACTGTCGGGCAAGATGTCTGTGGTGATGATGATATTTCTGTTTCCGGCCTTGTTTGTTGTGCTGGCAGGTCCCGGGTTTATGGCGCTGCTCAACTCACTCAGCAGTTAACAGCAGCCAGGACAACAGATCTGGAAGTGGATAGCAGGAAATGAACAGGGATGGATGCATGAAAAACGGAAAACAGGGACGATCTTTTTGGGTGAGTGGTTTGCTGGCGGTGGTGCTTACTGGTTGCAGTGTATCGCCGCAGAATGAGAGTGCACATGAAACGGCCAACAAAGATGTGCAGTCCGGTGCCTGTGGCGAAACTCTGGTTGCGAAAGACGGTATGAAGCTGGCGATGGTGAAGCAGCAGATGGCGCAGGGGCAGTATTACCTGGCGCTGGCTGCGCTTGATGAGCTGAAGGAAGATGGCTTGAGTGTCCGGATCATGCGGGCCAACAGTTACCGGAAACTCGGCAAATGGGATGAAGCTGCCCGGCTATACCGGAATTTGGCGGACACTTGTCTTGCCGGAGAGGCTTATCACGGTCTGGGCTTGATTGCTTCCTATCAGGGGCAGATGAATGCAGCAATGGACTGGATGGAAAAAGCAGCTAAGGCCGCCCCTGTGGAGGCGGATGTGCGCAATGATCTGGGATTTCTGCTACTGGTCACCGGCCAGGATCAGAAAGCCAGAGATGAGCTGATGACAGCCCTTGAGCTGAATCCGAATCATCCGAATGCGGCTAAAAACTTATGGTTTATTTTACTGAAAAATAACCAGAAACAGGCTGCCGCCTCACTGGCTTCCCGTTTCGCATGGGGGGAAGCAGAGCAAAAAGAAATGATGGATGCCATCGCTGTTTTCCACCCGTTACAGTTGGATCCATCTTAACCGGACAGTCAACAGACAGGAGTACTGGGATGAAAGGGACAAACACAGCTGCGATTGCTTTTCTGAGTGTCATCTTGCTGAGCTGTGCCGCAGGGCATGCAGCAACTTTCCCGCCGAAAAAGGTGAATGAAGACCTTACAGAAAAGACACAAAGTCAGATCAGTGAATATCCGGAAAAAGCAACGGCTCAGTTGAAACCTGTTGTCCGGCATCAAGGTAAAAACATGACTCAGCTTTGGCTGAATATCCAGACGCGCGGTCAGATGGCGACATCTGAGACCGATAGTCTGACCCCGGAAGCAGCCAAGGCGACGCAATTGCGGATGCAACAGAGCTTCAGTCATCCGATTCCGGATAAATTCATTAAAGATGACTTTACCGGCAGTTAACTGACGTTCAGGAGAAACACTTATTCAGGGCTGTCATTCCCCCGCAGGGAAAGGAGCAAAATCATGTTGCGTGCATCCGGTGATCAATGGTCATCCATGGCTCGACAGCGCGGTGCCGTCGGGCCGGGGCTGATCTTACTGATGATCAGCATGGTGCTGTTTCTGTCACTGGCAGTTGATACCGGCCGGTTGTACATGGAAAAACGTCAGTTACAGAAACAGGCCGATCTGGCGGCGCTCTCGCTCAGCAGAAGCGGCTGCTATCTTGACGGCAGTACAGAAGATAAAGCGCAGGCGCTGATTACACTGATGAAAGGGAATCTGAAGAATAATGGATTTGACCCGGATGCTAACGAGTATGAGGTGTTGTTTGGAGCCGCTAGTATCAATCAGGCCGATTCCCGATGGGAGTTTGATCCGGATAATTCTGTGAAATCTGCCGGGAAAGTTACCCTGACAAAGACGGTACCGGCAAGTCTCCTGACTCAAATGACTTCCGATGAGCGCGTCACACTCTCGGCATCAGCAACGGTCATGAAGCGAATGTCCGTCGGGTTCGGTGTGGGGTCGCGAACCATCGATGTGGGCCTGACCAATTCAGTGCTGGGAGCTGCGCTCGGAGGCGAGCTGTCAGTGGGATCTTATCAGGGGCTGGCAGACACTCAGGTACGTTTGGCCGGGCTGCTCAGCGCAATGAATGATATGGGCTTGCTGGCAGTGGATGTATCTGCCGGTACAGTAGAGGGCATTTTAGACACACATCTGACGGTTGCACAGTTCATTGAAGCCAATATTCAGGCGGTGAGTGAATATGCGGTGCTGGATGCGGATGTATTGCCTGCACTCACCCAGTTGGATAGTCTGGCGAAGGTTTCCGCTCTGTCGCTGACCCTGTCAGACATTATTCAGCTGGCGGCAGGCTCAAACGATGCCATGAATGATGAGATCCACCGTGCTGCGCTGGCCAGTAAAATTACTTTGTTTGATTTGGTTTCAGCGGCGATTTATGCGGCGAATGGAAACCATGCGATAGAAATTGATGATTTAAATGTAGACACGGGTTTGTTGGGGCTGGGGCAACTGGGGGTGACTGTTGATGCAACAATTATAGAGCCACCTAAATTTACAGTTGGGGTTTTACCGGTTACAGATGAACAGCCTGGAACAAAAGTAGAAACAGCTCAGGTTCGGTTGAAAGTTGGATTAGATTTACCGCTGAATCTTCTTTCCCTTCCCGGAATTTTAGACACTGATCTTTCTTTTGGGTTAGCCGTCGATGCAGCGAAAGCGAATGCCGAGTTGTTAGATATGACGAATTGTACTTCAGATGGCTACCAATTAATGTTTGATGTGACGCCTGCGTTAGCTTCGGTGAAATTGGGAAGTCGAAGTGATGTAGACCAGCCCGCAAAATTATCTGCAGAAGTTTTGTCTGGATTGGTTGGCTTAGATGTTAAGCTCAGTGCAAATGTTGAAAAAACAGATGGTTCTGGAATACCCCTGATAGTTAATGCAGCTCATGGTGATATACCAAGTGTCTATTCATTAACTGAAGAAGTTTCAGACAATTTAGATAGTTTATTATCTAACGAAAATATCATTCATGTGGATACTGAAATTAAATCTGGCTTGGGTAGCCTAGGTCTGGATGATGCAGTAGATTATTTAGTCAATACTACTATTAGTGGGATGATATCTGATTTATTATCACCTGTGATTTTATTAGTGAGCCAACAAGTTTTAGACCCGCTACTAAATCTTTTAGGGATTCAGGTCGGCACGGCAGATGTCTTCGTTTCATCAATTGATGTTGATGGTGGCGGTTTAATTCAGTAACCCCGTACATGCATGGTGCAATGACTTCTCTGTGGCGACACTGGAAGCGGTCGACTGGAATAACCAACGCGGCGATAGTGCTGGAGTGGATCAGATCCAAAGACACTGCCTTTGATAAAGAATTGAAAGATTTCCTTTTAACAATTAAACCGATTGCACACCCACAATCCTGTTTTTGCTCACCGCTTTTGGCTGCATGATGATGCCGTTGAACTGTGGTATGAATTCTTGGGCACTTTTTCAATCATTCCGAGTCCAATCACACATCACGAGTCAGGCCGGTTAAGCGGTCTGGTTTTTCAGTATGTTTGACGGGTTTAAAGGGCCGGGTGTCTCAGGATCGCTCTCAGGCCGTTTGAGTCAGGATCAGGAGAAAGTATGAATACGAAGCGACTGTTAACTCTTGCTGTGGGTATGGGGCTGGCAGCGGTTCTTGTCGGGTGTGAACAAACCTCATCTGAAAGTGAACAGGCTCAGAAAATGAAATCGGAACCGGAATCAGTGACAGAAGTGGCTTCTGATTCGGCTCAGAATGAAACGCAGCCCGAGTTTGCTTATGTAGACACAGAGCATAATGCCCGGAATTCGCTGGACTGGAACGGGACTTATGCCGGCACCATTCCTTGTGCAGACTGTGCCGGTATTGAAACCGTGCTGGTGCTGAATCTGGATGGTACTTTCTCTCTGACAGAGACTTATCTGGGAGCCGATGATCAGGGCCAGTTCAGTCATCAGGGAAGTTTCACCTGGAACGATGCCGGAAACACCATCACGTTAACCAACGACAGTGGTGATGATATTCAGTTCTTCGTGGGTGAAAATCAGTTGTTCCGGTTAGATCGTGAGGGGCATCGTATTACCGGGGAACTGGCCGATATGTATGTCCTGAGTAAGCAGCGTACTCAATAATTCTCCCTGTTTTATCGAATCAACGGGCCGTGAATCAAAAATTCCGGCCTGTTTGTCTGATTTGACGTCAGTAAATTTTACATGCCCGCCTGAAGTATCCCGAATTTTGTCGGCCTTTTTTACAATGAGTGAACTCAGTCTGTAAAACTCATTGCATTTCAGCCAAGTACGACTTGGCATACAAGATGCACCTTCCTGTTGCGAACACAACTTCAATTTTCAACACGGTAGGGAGCAATACCATGAAAACGATAATTCAAACCGGGCTGCTTGCCCTGGGTTTGCTGGGGGGCTCAATGAGTGTCTCGGCGACACAGATTGATTTTACCGGGAACCCATACTCTGTGCTGGATGGAAATCAGTCTGCAACCGTTGGCGACATTACTTTTTCTGCCTGGCGATATTTTCTGGATACTGATGGGCTGTTTTCTGAAGGTTCTCTGGTCACTGGGAATCCAAACCGGGTCCTGCTGTCGCATACGCCAACACAGGGGATTGGTGTGGATACTCTCCCGACCCCGATTGAAGTGATTGCTGAAGCCCTGCTCGATGATGAAGACAAAATTGACGCCTGGGAATTTGTGGTGCTGAGTTTTGCTGAGCCTGTGACGTTGAACGGCCTTTACCTGAATCACTATAATCTGCTGGAATCCGGCACAGCCCTTATGTTTGATGACGGTTTTCCTGAGTTAGAACTTGGCATGAATGTGAATCTGCTGGGTCTGCCTTCCCTGCTGAATATGCTGACGCCAAACGCATTCAACTGGGATGGCTCATACTGGGACTTAGATGACGAAGACAATGTCAGCCATCTTGTGATTTCTGCGACACTGCTGTCTGATTTTTATATCGCCGGTATCGACTATAACGATACGTATGGCCATGACGGTCCCTGCTATCCGAATCCAGTTCCTGAACCTGCCAGTCTGCTGTTACTGACCACAGGTCTTGGGATGCTGGGATGGCGCCAGCGCCGTAAACACATCATAAAAAATGAGCCAATGATGGCCTGAACACAACTATCCGTATGAACCTCAGTGATTCATATATTCCGGCGTAGCAAGATGCACGCCGGTTTTTTTATTGAATGGCTGTAAGGAGTTGCAGCGATATCACGAAATTGTTCACAAAGAAGTGCCACATCAGGAGGAAATTTGCCTAAAATGAAAGTGTCATTTTCACGTTAATGTGATCGTGTTAACTAAAAATCTCTTCATGGAAAACAAAAAGAGAACAGCAATCACAGATTTCCGATGAGTGATCACGTGACAGTGATATTTGGGACGAGGTAATCCGTTTATGAGTCAATCTGCGCAGGGTAGGGCTGGTCGTGAGGCTGGTATCTTATCGTTATTTCATTCGCTGTTTCTGAAAAGAACATTAGCCAAACTGTCTGTTTTTGCCGTTGTTTGGGTGCTACTGGCTACCCAGTTCGAGTTTTTCGAGCGATTCACGCAATGGGTAATGCAGTATCAGAACTTTGGGCTGGGCGCGATTATTTCGCTTCTTTTCGTACTTCCTGTGGCACTGGTCGCACTGAGCTGGAAGCGCCTGCGTTCAATGCGCCACCAACTGAAAGCGGGTGAGCGCGACAAAGCCGCCATGTATAAACTGGCGATGCATGATCCGCTGACTGAGCTGCCAAACCGGCTGTATTTTTCAGAACAGCTCCAAAAAGCATTACAACACGCGGGTGACAACGACGCCTGTGTCGCGGTCCTGATGATGGACCTGAACAAATTCAAACAGATCAATGATGCCTACGGCCATATTGTCGGCGATGAACTGCTGGTGGCGACCGCAGGCCGCCTGAAACATCTGCTGCGGATGCACGATACCATTGCCCGGCTGGGTGGGGATGAATTCGCGCTCATCCATGTGGGCGGACAGGAACCGGATGAAGCTTCTGCACTGGCATCGCGGATCATCAAAGCCATGTCTGAGCCGTACCACATTCGGGGACAGCAGATCATGGCGGGCGTCAGCATCGGGATTGCGATGTCGAACCATGATATCGAACCGGTCGATTTATTACGGGCAGCGGATACGGCGATGTACCGGGCCAAAATGGACGGCGGCTCGACCTTCTGTTTCTTTGATACCCGGATGGATGATCAGCTCAAACAGCGCCAGTTACTGGAACGTGACTTGAGAAAAGCGATCGCTCAGGATTTGCTCGAACCTTATTACCAGCCGGTGTTTGCTCTGAAGAGCCGTCAGTTGCAGGGATTTGAAGCCCTGCTACGCTGGCGCCATCAGCGTGAAGGCATGGTTTCATCCAAAGAATTTATTCCTGTGGCAGAAGATGCCGGTCTGATTCAGGTACTGGGTGACTGGGTTCTGAAACAAGCCTGTGTTGCAGCCATGGACTGGCCGGAAGAAACCACGGTTTCGGTGAATGTCTCTGTTCAGCAGCTTAAACACGACACCTTTTGCTATTCAGTTTCTCAGGCGCTGAAAGAATCCGGACTGGAACCTTCCCGGCTGGAAATCGAGCTCACGGCTCAGACTGTACAGCAGGACCCGCATCAGGTTCTGGCGATCATGCAGGATCTGAAACACATTGGTGTCGGGCTGGTACTGGATGATTTTGGCAACGGCAATGCCTGTCTGACGATCATGCGGGACTTCCCGTTCGATAAAGTGAAGATTGCCCGCGCCTGTGTGGGCACGTTGCCGGGCTCCGAGACCAACAAAGCCCTGATTCAGTCCGTGGTGGGAATGAGTGAAAGTCTGGGGATGCAGGTTTCGGTTGTGGGGATTGAAGATGAAATTCAGTTGGCGATGGTGTCTTCACTGGGATGTCAGCAGGGACAGGGATTCCTGCTGGGCCATCCGCTCAGCCGCCATGCGGCAGGCCGTCTGCTCGTGAATCTGCCGGATGCGATGGGCCACTGAAGCCCTCACTGACGGCTTTGTTTTTGCCGGTATTGCTCCGGGGTACATTGCGCGTGCTTTTTAAACAGGCTGATAAAAGGAGATGCCTGGTGATAACCCAGTGTCAGCGCAATCTCCTTCACGGATAAACCTTTCCTCAGTAAGTGCAGCGAGTAGATAAACTTTCTTCGCTGCCGCCATTCAATGAAACTCATGCCGAGCTTATCCTGGCAGTGTCGGGCCAGGGTTCGCTCCGTGGTATGCAGTTTCTTCGCCCATTCTGCCAGCGTGGTGTTGTCTGTCGGGTTTTTCTCCAGTGACCGTAAAATAGGCTGAAGCAGCTTGTCTTCACTACTGGGCAGAAATTGTTCATGAATCCGTGTCTGTTTCAGTTGATCCAGTAACACGGCAATGAGGCGTTCATCTTCGTCTGTTTCCGCGACCTGCAGCTGCCTGTGACGCAATTCATTGATGATGGCCTCAATGATTGGCGTGACTTCCAGCAGGCAGGGGAAATCCGGCAACTGTTTGGCCAGCGGCATGATGATATTCATCGAGCAGTAATTCATACTGCGGCGCATATAACTTTCGTGTTCGATGCCGGGCGGTATCCAGATGGCGTACTGTGAGGGCGATAAAAACCGTTTTCCTTCCGCGTTCAGTTCTAATATCCCGCCACTGATCAGCTGTAACTGTCCCCAGGGGTGTTTGTGTCTGGGTGTTGTGGTATGTGGTAAAAACGCCTGATGGCCGAAAAACACCTCGCCGGGCGGGTTGTGATCATCAAACAGAGGGCGGTAGACGTTTTTCATACAGGCTTCCGGAGTCATCGTAATCCGCAAGAGTAAATCCGACCTGCTGTTGTTGGCAAGGGGCTGAAGACCGTCGCCAGACATGCTATGCTTCGCCGCCTTGTTTGAGACTGAATCATCGTCAGTATTGGTAAGTCACCCTTGAGGTGCGAATGATTGAGTTTGGTATGACGGATTTGGGAACCACATGAATTACAACCGCATCGTTTGTTTTGATCTTGAAATGTGTTGCTGGAATGAAGACGGCATGGGCCGTACGGGCGAAATCATTGAGATCGGCGTTGCTGAGCTGAATCTGGAAAAGGGCACGATTTCCCGCCGGGCGCAATATTATGTTCAGCCTGAATCTGATGAAATCTCGCCTTTTTGCACTGAACTGACCGGTATCAAGCCAGAAGTGGTGGCTCAGAACGGTAAGCCGCTGGCGAGTATTCTGAAAGCGGTGGAGCAGAAGTTTGGCGGCCGTCATAAAATCTATGCGGCGTGGGGCCGTGATGACGCCATCCTGCGTGCGGAGTGCAAAGCCAAAGGGTTGGATGTGCCTTTCCGGGAATACCTCAACCTGGCAACCTTATTCAAACTGCAGCCGCATGTGCAGAATAAGCGAATCGGGCTGCGCGCTGCTATGAACATGAGCGGGCTGGAGTGGGAAGGGCGCCAGCACTCCGGTTATGTCGATGCTTATAACCTGGCCCGTCTGGCGCGTGTGATGCTTTGCCCGGCGGAAAAATAACGGCGTGGTTTTGGATTGATAAAAGGAAACATGATGAATATTCAGCGTATTAACCCGACCCAGCGTTGGTCTGATGTCACCGTTTTTAACGGGATTGCCCACTTTGTGGAAGTGCCGGAGTCAGACACCAGCGCTGATATCATCGGCCAGGCGCAGCAGGTCTTTGCACAGGCTGAGGCAATGCTGGCGACGGTCGGCAGCGATAAATCCCGCATTCTGTCTGTGACCATTTACATCACCGACTGGGCAAATCTTGACGCTTTCAACGCCGCCTGGGATGCCTGGTTACCAGAAGGCGCCGCACCAAGCCGCGCCTGTGTGAAAGTCGAACTGGCTGACCCGGATTATCTGGTCGAAATTGCCTTCGTCGCGGCCGCCGGACAGTAATTTCTTTGCCTGCCATTGCCTGACAGACGGTGGCAGGTTTTTCTGTGTTTTTCTTTTCTGCTCACTTCACTTAACTTCACTGATGTTCGAAATACATATTTTCAGAGCATTCATTTTCAGCCTCACCATTCGCTGAATCGCCATTTACCTCATTGATTTTCAGTATCAGTATCTTGATGAGTTACCCGATATTTCAATGCTTATTTGGTTGTCTTCGTGTCTGTTTCAGTTTCAACGCCAATACGTGACATCAATTAAATTAATGAAAGAAAACAGAATGAGATAGTGAATTCAATCATTGAGATCCTGGTGGTGAATGGCAGGGGGTTGTATAAGGCGATGTTTTCTCATCTTTTCAGAGTAGATGAGCTTTCAGGGATGGCGTCGTTTTTCTGATCAATATTGAGGCTGGCTTGTATCAGGCTGTTGCGATGGCTCGGTGATCATCCGTATCGGGAGGGATCGTGAAGAAATTGATATTGATTGGACTGGGGTTGATTGCGTTTTCGTTCTATCAGCTGAACTATGTTGATATGAGTAACTTCAGCTGGGTTCAGTCGTCACAGCAAAGCGACTGGCCGACGAATGAACCGCATGCATCAGGGTTTGATGAAGAGAAGCTGGTCAAGCTGCACCAGTTCGTGAGCAGAAGTAAGCGTAAAAATGTTCATTCGCTTTTGATTGCCAAAGACGGGCAACTGGTGTTTGAACAGTATTATCCGGCGGCGAATACACCGACGGGAACGCCCATGCCCACGCATTACCCGCCCGGGCCGGATACAGCCCATCAAATGCGTTCCGTGACCAAAACGGTGACCGCGACTCTGTTGGGAACGCTGCTGCAATCGGGGGAAATCACCAGCCTGAATCAGTCGTTGTTCAGTTTTTACCAGAACGAAGCGATTGCGGATTTGCCGCATAAAGCCGATGTCACGCTGGAAAATGCTCTGATGTTCAATGTCGGGCTGGACTGGGCCGAATGGGGTGAGCAGCACAGTGATGCCATGTACATGTGGCAGTCACCGGATCCTTACGCATACATTCTGAAGAAAAAAATGGCATACCGGCCCGGGGAGAAGTTTATTTATCAGGGCGGTGTCAGTGTATTACTGGGTGGTGTTATTGAGCGCGTTTCCGGCATGAATCTGCGCGAATTCGCCGACAAAGCCTTGTTCGGGCCGCTTCATATTACAAATTACGACTGGTTTGAACATGAAGTGACAGGCCAGTATTTAGGTTCATCCGGCTTATATCTCAGAACCCGTGATTTAGCCAAGCTCGGACAGCTTTATTTAAATCTTGGGGAGTGGCACGGGCAGCAGCTTTTGTCTCCGCAATGGGTGAAACAAAGTTTCATGCCGCGCGGGAAGTTCTGGTCGTGGAAATCCATCGAATATGGCTACAACTGGTGGCTGCCATTGATTCAGTCAAACGGAAAGCGGGTCTCGGTTGCAGCCATGCGCGGCAGCGGTGGGCAGGAGATGTTTGTCGTGCCCGAGTTGAATCTGGTGTTTGCCATGACATCAGGCGCTTATTTCAATCAGGATGAAGATTTTCCATTACAGTTGCTGGCTGACTACATCTTACCGGCAATCGGGATGGAAAAAGTGGCGTACATTCCGAATCGCTGAAGTCTGTTCAGGTCGCTTTGTAAGTGACTGAACAACCACTCACGCCATTGAACACGCAAATATCACTGATGAGTTTGATATTTAGGTATTTTTATTTGTAAATTATACCTTTGCGTGATGTTTCTGCTGATGCTGTTCCCCTTGCAGGAAGTCATGTATGTCACAAGAGCGCATGTCACAAGACAGATGCCACAAACGGAATGACGCATGACAGGAAGTCATGCCACCAGAACCTTAGACGCATTCCGGCAGTTCAGAAGGATGGCTGATTTGAAAGGATTCGGATTTGATCTTCGTTCACTCGAAGTCTTTGTCGCCACGGCCCAGACCGGCAATATGACGATGGCTGCGACTCAGCTCGGGCTGACCCAGTCTTCAGTGTCGCAAACACTCTCAGCCTTAGAGCAGAATCTCAATGTGGCTCTGCTGGATCGCAGTGTCCGGCCTGTCGAGCTGACGGTTGCCGGGCGATATTTTTACGATCAGTCCTGCCATTTGCTGGCCGAAGCGGAGAAAACCCACGGGGTGATGACTCAGGGCAATTTTCAGAAGTTGCATCTGCTGCGAATTGCCATGGTTGATTCACTGGCAACCTCGCTCGGGCAACCCCTGGTTGAAGTGATCAAACGTCATACCGAGAACTGGCGCATCAGTACGGGCCGATCCCATATGCATGCCCAGTCGCTGTTGTCCCGCAGCGTCGATATCATTATTTCTGATGATGCGCTGGACAATCATGAACACCTCAGTCGCCACCGGATTCTGCGTGAACCCTTTGTCCTGGTAATCCCGAACTTGTTTACGGCTCAGTTTCAGCAGTTGCATCAGGTTGTGAATCGACTGGATTTTGTCCGCTACACCAGCGATTCGCTGATTGGGGTCACGATTGAACGCTATTTGCGGCGGCAGAACTTAAATGTGCCGGTCAGGATGCAGCTGGATAATACTTTTGCGGTGCTCACCAGTGTTGCTGCCGGTCTGGGCTGGACCATCACCACACCACTTTGTCTGTTTCAGTGCGGGCCGATCCGCGACAAACTCACCTGTCTGCCGTTGCCCGGCGATGAACCTTTCTTTCGGAATCTGACGCTGGTCAGCCGTCATCATGAGTTAGGAAATCTGCCGCAGATTCTGGCAAACGACAGCCGCCAGATTATCAATGAAAACTTTTTACCCAGGATCCGGGATGAACTGCCCTGGCTGGAACACGAGTTTTATGCCGGGTGATATGGTTTCCGACTGGAACGATTGAGGCGCAAAGCGTCTGCGCATTTTGCGCAGGCGGGAATCAGATACAGAGCCCGATGTCTTTGATGCTTGTTATGTTTTTGTCTGTTACTCAATGAATTTATTGGTTTTTTGAGTTGGCCGATCATCACTATTAAAAAAATTTATGCCGCACTGTTAGCAGAACTGATTCTTGTTGTCGGGGTTGTTCAGTCGCATTTAAGTTAACAAAGTTGTAACAAGAGATGCGATTTGACTTTATTACCGTTGAAGAGGAACAGTGATGTCTGACAGCAATTATCAAGCAGTCGAAAATAACACCGTCTCTGACGATTACTTAAGTAAACGACAGCTCAAAAAAGGCGTTGCCGGGTGGGTGCTTCTGGCCAGTCTTGGGGTGTCTTATGTGATTTCCGGCGATTTTGCCGGCTGGAACTTTGGCCTGGAACGTGCTGGTTTCGGTGGCATGTTGCTGGCAACCATTGTGATGGGGCTGATGTATCTGTGCCTGATTCTCAGTCTGGCCGAAATGTCATCTTCCATTCCGACTGCCGGCGGCGGCTACAGTTTTGCCCGGCGGGCGATGGGGCCCTGGGGCGGTTTTCTGACCGGAACCGCGATTTTGCTGGAATATGCCATTGCACCGGCGGCGATTGCAATCTTCATTGGCGGCTACGTCAACGAGCTGATTGGCATCGATGGCCCGGTGGTGTATGCCGTCTTCTACTGCGTCTTCGTTGGAATTCATCTCTGGGGCGCTGGTGAAGCACTGCGGATCATGATGGGTATCACGATTCTGGCCGTGATTGCGATTATCGTGTTTGCGCTGGGCATGCTGCCGCACTTCGACATCAACAACCTTTTTGATATCCCTGTTCAAGCTGATGTCGCGGGTGCCAGCGTATTTTTACCGGAAGGTTATCTCGGGATCTGGGCGGCACTGCCGTTTGCGATGTGGCTGTTTCTGGCGGTTGAAGGCGTCCCGCTGGCTGCAGAAGAAGCGACCAACCCGGCAAAAGACATGCCGCGCGGGATTATCGCTTCCATGCTGCTGCTGATTGTCTTTGCTGCCGTGGTACTGATTCTGGTCCCGGGCGGAGCCGGTGCTGAGGCGATGAAATCTCACAGCGCGCCACTTGTTGGGGCTTTGCAGGCAGTTTACGGCACAGATTCTCTCGCTGCCAAGTTTGTGAACGTTGTCGGCCTGTTCGGTCTTATAGCCAGCTTTTTCTCGATTATTTATGCGTATTCCCGTCAGGTGTTTGCCCTGTCCCGGGCCGGTTATCTGCCCCGTTTCCTGTCCCTGTCCGGTGAGCGAAAAGTGCCGGTCTGGGCGCTGATTGTCCCCGGTGTGATTGGGTTTCTGCTGTCCCTGTCCGGCGAGGGCGATCTGATGATCACCATGGCGGTGTTCGGTGCGACTGTGTCTTACGCCCTGATGAGTCTGTCCCATATCTTGCTGCGCCGGAAAGAGCCGGAACTGGCGCGTCCTTACAAAACACCGGGGGGCACGCTGACGTCCGGCATTGCACTGGTGCTGTCGTTAGTGGCACTGGCATCCACCTTTGTGGTGAGCCTGCAGGCGGCGTTGTGGTCGGCACTCTTCTATGCCGTGATGCTGACTTACTTCGCCCTGTACAGCCGCCACCGGATTGTGGCGAATGCGCCGGAAGAAGAGTTTGACCTGATTTCCAGTGCTGAGTCTGAACTCAGCTAATTCAGCGGATATCCGGACGCGTGACGAGCGAACGTGTCCGGACTGAATCATTGAGCACACGGCTCAGGTACGAGCCATCTTTATCAAGAGAGATCAAGAGAGGTACACATGGAAGCCAGAGAAGTGAAGACGATTGCGGACGCAATGGCCATTGTTGAGGAACGGGGTCTGACACATGTCAAAGTCGGGCTGTTCGATAACGACGGCATCATGCGCGGTAAATATATGGCGAAATCGAAATTCTTTTCCTCACTGGAAAAAGGGTTTGCTTTCTGTGATGTGGTTCTGGGCTGGGATTCCAAAGACCAGCTGTACGATAACGCGAGTTACACCGGCTGGCATACCGGCTACCCGGATGCGCCGGTGCGGATTCTGCCTCATACCTGCCGTGACGTGTACGGGGAAGACGGCATGCTGCTGTTTATTGCAGAGTTTACGGAAGAGGCCGAAAAAGTCTGCCCGCGCGGTACCCTGCGCCGGGTGCTGCAAAAAGCCGATGCCATGGGTTTCGATGTGTTTTCTGCGCTGGAGTACGAGTTCTTTGTGTTTAACGAAACATCGCATTCGGCCCGCGAAAAAGGCTTTCGCAATCTCGAACCGATTACGCCGGACTGGTTTGGTTATTCAATGATCCGCAATTCAGTCCATTCAGATTTGTATCACGCAATTCTGGAAATGGGGGAGCAGATGGACTTCCCGATCGAGGGCATTCACTCCGAAACCGGACCGGGCGTGCTGGAAGCCGCCATTGGCGTCGACGGTGCTGAAGCGGCCGCAGATAAAGCTGCACTGTTCAAAACCTTCATGAAGGTGCTGGCACAGAAGCGTGAGCTGATGGCGACCTTCATGGCGAAATGGTCAGGCGACTATCCCGGACAAAGCGGGCATATCCATGTTTCGCTGAAAAACAAAGACGGTTCTTCGGCTTTCTTCGACCCATCGCAAACCCACAATATGAGCAAGATTCAACGTCATTTTCTGGCGGGACAGCAGCGCCTGATGCCGGAGTTTCTGTGCCTGATTGCGCCGACTATTAACAGTTATACCCGGATGATCCCGGGCTTCTGGGCCCCGACCGATGCGACCTGGGGCGTGGAAAACCGCACCACTGCGCTGCGGGTGATCCCCGGCAGTGAGAAGTCGCAACGCATTGAGCACCGCCTCGGCGCGGCAGATGCCAACCCTTATCTGGCACTGGCGGCTGCGGTCGCGTCCGGTCTGTATGGCATCCTTCAGGAATGGGAACCCTTTGAACAGGTAAAAGGCAATGCCTATGAACAGCCTCATGCGCCGGAGCTGCAGCTGCCCCGTACTTTGTGGGAAGCCGCGCAGCGATTCAGGCAGTCGGAAGCGGCCCGTACTATGTTTGGAGATGAGTTTGTCGATCATTTTGCGGCCACCCGTGAGTGGGAAGAGCGTGAATTCAGAAAACATGTGACGGACTGGGAAATGGACCGCTACTTCGAAATTATCTAGGTCAACAAACCTGAGGAAGACTTGCAATGACAACCATGCAGCAAACAATTTCGCCGGTTGACGGCAGTGTGTATGTGACCCGGCCGCTCGCCTCACAGACGGAGATTCAGCAGGCGCTGAAGCTGGCACAACGCGCACAGAAAAACTGGGCCGGTACAGACCTGGCAGAGCGTCAGGCCATCTGCGCGAAAGCCGTCGAATGGTTTGAAGCCCATCAGGCGGATATCGGTCTGGAAATCAGCTGGCAGATGGGACGTCCGGTCCGTTATGCCAAAGGGGAAGTCGCCGGTCTGGCCGAGCGTGCCCGATATATGATTGAAGCCAGTGAGACAGCGCTGGCCCCGGTTACCCTGCCGGACAAGCCCGGATTTACCCGGTATATCCGACGTGAACCTGTGGGTGTGGTTGCGGTGATTGCACCCTGGAACTATCCGTATCTGACGGCAGTGAACAGCATCGTACCGGCCCTGCTGGCGGGCAACAGTGTCATCCTGAAGCACTCGGCCCAGACGCCGCTGTGTGCGGAGCGTCTGAAGGCCGCATTTGATGCCGCCGGACTGCCGGAAGGGGTGTTCCAGTATCTGCATCTCAGTCATGACGACACCACTGCGCTGATTCAATCAGCGCAGATCAGTCATGTCGCGTTCACCGGGTCGGTGCCTGCCGGTGCGCATGTCGAACAGGCGGTTGCCGGACGTTTTATCGGGGTCGGACTGGAGCTGGGCGGCAAGGACCCGGCATATATCCGCGCCGATGCCGATCTGGTTTATGCCGCCGAAACGGCCATTGACGGCGCCTTCTTTAACAGCGGCCAGTCCTGCTGCGGTATTGAGCGGATTTATGTGCATGCATCGGTTTATGACGCCTTTGTTGAGAAAGCGGTCGCGATCGTCAACAAGTACACGCTGGGCCGATCTGATGATCCGGACACGACGCTCGGGCCGCTGGTCCGTGCCAGTGCAGCAGATTTTGTCCGGGGACAGATTGAAGACGCGGTTGCTCAGGGGGCCGTGGCCCATATCGACGAGAAAAACTTTCCGCTCAGTCTGGCCGGGACGCCTTATCTGGCACCGCAGATTCTGACGCAGGTGGATCATTCGATGCGGGTGATGCACGAAGAATCCTTTGGCCCTGTGGTTGGCATCATGAAGGTCAGCAGCGACGAAGAAGCCATCACCCTGATGAACGACAGCGATTTCGGCCTGACTGCCAGTATTTTTACACAGGACATCGACACTGGGATCACGCTGGGCGAACAGCTGGAGACCGGGACGTTCTTTATCAACCGGTGTGACTATCTGGATCCCGCATTGGCCTGGACCGGGGTGAAACAATCCGGCCGCGGCTGCACGTTGTCCGTGCTCGGCTTTGAGGCGCTGACCCGTCCGAAGTCGTTCCATATCAAGACGTTGGGCTAATTCATCGTATTTCAGAAAATGTGTCGCTCTGTGCTTGGTGACGGAGTGGCCACAAGGAGAGCAAGATGGCATTACAAGGAAACTGGAATTACCCGACACCGATGACGGTCGGCGAAGGCTGTCTCTATCAGATTGCACAGGCGTGTCATGGCGCAGGGATCCGCAAAGCCCTGCTGGTGACGGACCCCGGTCTGGCGGAGTTGCCCATGGTGTCTGAAACGGTTGCGCTGTGCCGGGAAGCCGGGATTGCCTGTGAGGTGTTCAGCCGGATTCAGGGCAATCCGACCGGAGAAAACGTCGAAGATGGTCTGTCGGTGTATCGTCAGGGTGGTTTTGACGGGGTGATTGCATTTGGCGGTGGTTCCAGTCTGGATGCGGCCAAGGCCATTGCGCTGATGGCGGGACAGTCCCTGCCGCTGTGGGCGTTTGAGGATGTGGGTGATAACTGGCTTCAGGCCAATGCCGCTGCCATTGCACCAGTGATCGCAATTCCGACCACCGCCGGAACCGGTTCTGAAGTAGGACGCGCCTCGGTGATCACCGATACGGCCAATCATGTCAAAAAGATCATTTTCCATCCGAAGATGCTGCCGGTTCGTGTGTTGCTTGACCCGAAAGTGACCGTTGGTCTGCCGCCGCATATTACGGCCGCAACCGGGATGGATGCACTGTCCCATAATCTGGAAGCCTTCTGTGCCCCTGGCTATCACCCGATGGCAGAAGGAATTGCACTGGAAGGGATCCGGCTGATCAAAACCTATCTGCCGCAGGCCGTGGCGAATGGTGAAGATATTGAAGCCCGGACCCAGATGCTGGTGGCGTCTAGCATGGGAGCAACGGCTTTTCAGCGCGGGCTGGGCGGCATGCACGCCATCGCGCATACACTGGGCGCCTTGTATGACAAGCACCACGGTCTGCTGAATGCGATCCTGATGCCTTATGTGCTGGCGGCCAACCGCCATGCGATTGAAGACCGGATCACGGATCTGGCCCGTTATCTGGATCTGCCTGAGCCCGGTTTTGATGCTTTCCTGCACTGGGTTCTGGACTTCCGTGCCGAGCTGAAGATTCCGCAGACGCTGGCAGAAATCGACATCACCATTGAAGAAGCCCAGCGGGTCGGGGAAATGGCCGTGCAGGATCCATCGGCCGGGGGTAATCCCGTTGCCTTCTCGGCGGAAGAATACAGCCAGATTTTTGTCGATGCCGTCACGGGCCGGCTTCCGTAAGCCTGACATCAAGGAGACACCATGCAGATGAAAATAGGCATTTTGCAGTGCGATGACGTCCGGCAGGATTTGCAGCCGGCACACGGGAATTATCCGGCGATGTTTGAGCAGTTACTGCATCATGCCGACAGCAAACTGGAACTGGTGTTTTACCGGGCACTGGACGGTGAATTGCCTTCGGATGCGGACGAATGTGATGTCTACATGACCACGGGCAGTCGCTTCAGCGTGAATGATGATTTGCCGTGGATCCCGCCGTTGCTGGAATTTATCCGGTCCCTGTATACACGCCACAAAAAGCTGGTGGGGATATGTTTCGGACATCAGCTGATTGCCAAAGCGCTGGGGGGCGATGTGATTCAGGCACCGCAGGGCTGGGGGGTTGGCGTAGCCACGCATTCGCTGCTGGCGTTACCCCGGGGCGTGAACGGTGCTGCGACGGTGCCTGAAAGCCTGTCGCTGGTGGTCAGCCATCAGGATCAGGTGGTTACACTGCCGCAAAACAGTGTGGTGCTGGCCGGAAGCGATTTTTGCCCTTATGCCATGATGCAGGTCGGCGATCATTTCCTCGGGATTCAGGGTCACCCGGAGTTCAGTAAGCCTTATTCCCGGGATCTGATGCTGGCAAGAAAAGACATCCTGCCTGCTGAAGTCCTGGATGACGGGCTGACGTCGCTGGAGAAAACGGTCGACAGTGAACGGGTCACCCGCTGGATGCTGGATTTTCTTCAGGCATCCTGAAAGTAATCCAAGCCTGACGTCACAGCCTGTCCTGCATTCTGCCGGGCAGGCTGTTTTTTGCCGGTATCACTGCCGTCGTCGCTGATTTGCTGTAACTTTTTTCTTGTGACTTATTCCTTGTGAATTAGCCGTCATAATTCTCCTGGTCATCACGTTTGATAACCTTATGACCATCCTCGGTGACGCCCGCCTTCCAGTAACTGCTGATGTAGCAGGCTTTGCGATCGAATTCCTGCTGCTGGCTGAGATGCTGGCGAATGGCTCTCATATTGCTGAATTCACAGGCACACCAGATGGCCGGTTTTCCTGTCAGCCACGGCAGTGAAGCCACGCGTTCTGCCAGCGAAGGGGCAGTCTGGAGATCTCCGGTTCTGAGGATCAGTTCAACACCGGCGGGCAGGTTCAGGGCAGGCAGATCGGCATCACTGTGCAGATCCAGCACTACATAGCCTCTGGCATCTGCGGGCAGACTGGCGGCTTTGAGCTGAACCGATGGCAGGGCGGTCATATCGCCGATGATGAACACCCAGTCATAGTCTTCTGCCAGACCCTGAATCGTGTTCGGTCCGCCAATGGAAATCTGATCGCCTGCCTGGGCTTGGATGGCCCAGTGGCTGGCGTATCCGCCCTGCATCTGATCGACCGTGTCCCCATGTTGATGTTTGACAAAGTCGATTGAAAACCGGCCCTGCACGGCATCAAATTCGCTGATGGTGTAGGTGCGCATCACCGGACGCTGACCTTCGGTCAGGGTATTCAGGTCCGTGCTGCCTTCTGGCGTGAACAGCAATTTGGCGTATTGCCCGGCACTGTCTGCCGGAAGTTGCCGGATATCCTCACCGGTCAGCACGATACGGCGCATGTTCGGGCTGATATCGAATGTTTCTGAGACGGTGAATGTTTTGGGTTGAAGACGTTTTTGCATGTGTTGTGCCCTTTTATTGTTCTTTATTTATGGTTTACAGGAGGACGGGTCGTGGCGATCAAGGCCCGCTTGGTCCGGTTGCTGCATTTTGGCTTTGACGCGTTTGACCGTGGAAATGCTCACGCCCACTTCATCCGCCACACTTTGCAGCGTTTTCCCGGCTTGCAGCAGTTTAGCGATCTGCTGGTGTTGTGCCTGATTGGCCCGACGGCCCCGAAATTTTTCTTTCCAGGCCGACGGGTCTTGCCGGAGGATGCCGCGACTCGCTTCAGCGGCCCACAATCGTTGCTGGGTTTGCGAGCTGGCGTAGCCTTTCAGCATCCGCAGCAAGGCGTCGGTGATCGGGCAATCCGGCTGAAATGTCAGGGGCTCATTCAGGGTATGGATGATCACGCCTTTGGCCAGCAAATTGCTGATAGTCAGACGACAGGCATCGAAATGAAAACCCAGATCGGTTACCCAGCGGACGACCAGTTCATCGCCCGGTCTGAGACGGTCAAACAAGGCACGGTACTGCGGACGATCTTCTGCGGGGACATTACCGCGCATTCCGGTTTCCTGAAACAGACGGAGATCCGGACTGGCATCGGTCATCTGTCGGATGAAAGCATCCGGATCCGTCATTTTCGGTGACAGCCGAATGTAGCCGTAAGTCGTCGGCATACGTTATTCCTGTGTTGTGTCGGTGTGGTTTTGGCAGGACCACGAAAGAAAGAATGGTTCAAATGAATAAATAGTTCATTTGGTGTAGCTCATTTGATGGCTATCATAGTGGCTCAAATTAAATTGATCAACACTAAATGAGCCATTCTGAAAACTAGAGAGCGATATCCGAAAAAGTCAGAAGGTGTACGGTGCGAACCGGAATCCCGCTTGTGCGGGAATGACCGGTTCAAATTGGCAGAGCAGTCGGGATGACCGGAAAAGGGGAATTTCAGACGAGCGCGGATTGCGCCTGAAAGTGTCTGACTTCATTGTGCAGCCAGTCGATGAAAGCCTGGGCCCGGGCGATCCGGGGCGAAGTCTGGCTGTAAAACAGGGTGAAGCGGACGCCGGGGGTCATGCCAATGTCGAAAGGCTTCACCAGCAGGCCGCGTTCAATAAAATCTCCCGCCAGACTGAGCGTGCCCAAACAGGCACCATGGCCGGCGATCACCGCATTCAGCCCCATATCGAATGTGCTGACTTCCATCCACTGGACGTTGTTTTTGGGCATGGTGACCCCGGCGATCTGGAACCATTTCTCCCAGGTGAAGCTATGGGTGTCCACACCATGGATGAGCCAGCAATCTAATAACTGTTCCGGTCGGGTCAGTTGAACGGATTCTGCCAGTTCAGGCGAGCAGATCGGGTAGACGGCCTCTTCATACAGCAGGGTTTTGGTCAGGTTATTGCCTAAATCGGTGTCATAACCCTGACGAATGGCAATATCGATATTGCCGTATTTCATCTCCGGTGATTCGGCGGTGGCGTAAACACGGATCGGAATATTCGGATGACTCATGGTGAACTTCCAGAGTCTGGGCATCAGCCAGCGTGCCGCAAACGACGGCGTGGTATTGACGGTCAGCATGCCTTCCAGCGGCTCGGCCTGAATGGTATTCAGACCAGACAGAATATGTTCGAATCCTCTGGAGACGGCTGAAAACAGGCTGGTGCCCTGGCTGGTCAGCATCATATTGCGTCCCTGACGGGTAAAAAGTTTGCAGCCGAGTGATTCTTCCAGCTGGCGGATCTTCTGGCTGACGGCCGCCTGACTGACATAAAGCTCTTCAGCGGCTTTGCTGTAGCTCTGTTGCCGGGCTGCGGCTTCAAAATAACGCAGCCCGGATAAATGACGTAAGCGATTGTCCATAATCTCAGCTTATAGGTGGTGTCATAAATCATCGTTCGTTGATAGGAAAGATTATACGCATAATCTCCGCAGACACAGTGACCGGAGAGAAGAAAAATGATCAAATTGATGTTGCACTGGGAAATGAAAAGTCAGCGTCTGAGCGCGAAGAAGCGCATTCTGGCGATGAACTCGGCCAGAAAGGCAGCTGTACAGCAAGACGGACTGACGCCGCATCTGAAACATGATCTCGGGCTCGATGAACCGTGTGTCACTTCTGCAGACTATCATCAGTACTTATAGGGAATGATGGGGCCGGGGTCATTCGTTTTTAGACAGAGTCAGGATAATTTTTCACTGAGTTCTGTCTGTACATCCAATCTGATGCAAGGTTAAGATGCTGAAAAATGGAATAAAAAGAGTCTGAGAGATGGAAGTTTTTGTTCGTGTCTTAATCCCGGCTGATATCCCGGCTTATCGAGAGATTCGTCTGGAAAGCCTACGTCTGCATCCGGACTGCTTTGGCGCCGATTATGAAGCGCAGCGGCGCATGTCCCAAATGTTTTTTGAACGTAATATTGAGGTGCAAAGCCCGCAGCACACCATGTTGGGCGCATATGACGGAGAAGTGCTGATAGGACTGTGCGGCCTTTCTGACATCGGAAACCAGACCGCTTTGATCACCCAGATGTATGTTCAGGGGGTGTATCAGGGGCTGGGTGTGGGTCAGGCGTTAATCGAAGCTGCGAAACAAACGGCAGCCGCAACCCATCAGGCTCGTGTGCTTCAGCTGGATGTCTATCCGCAAAATCTGGCGGCAAAGCACAGTTACGAAAAAGCCGGTTTTCAGGTGACTGATCAGACCGAAGATGAGCTGATCATGACGCTGGTGCTCTCATGATCCGGATTCATCATGTTGATCCTGAACTGATCCCGATGGCGCTGCTGCTGGAAGCTGATCCGTCTGAAGCCTGTATTCAGCGGTACCTGAGCGGTGCATTCTGTCTGGCTGCGGTTCAGAATGATGAGATCATTGGTGTTTGTGTGGCGCAATCTATCGCGGAAGCGACTTATGAACTTTTTAATCTGGCGGTCTATCCGGCATACCAGCAACAGGGAATTGGCACACAACTGCTGACGGATTTGTTTCCGAGACTGCGAAAGCAGGGTGCGACAGCACTGGTACTGGGCACCGGCACTTTTGGTTATCAGTTAACCTTCTATCAGAAACTGGGATTCCGGGTCGACGCTGTGATGAAAGATTTCTTTCTTGATCATTACGATGAGCCCATCTTCGAGCAGGGGCTGCAGCACCGGGATATGCTCAGACTTCGTCTGGATTTGACCGAAAATCAGGGTTAAAAGCCTGACCGGACGGCCGGATGCACAAGTGATCTCCACTCATTCGTTATTACTTCAGACTGGCCCGGTAGGCGTGGACTTCATCGGGCGTTTTTTCAGTTGCCCGGACTGTGGCGACGGCGGCATCGTCGAGCGGTGATATGTTTGCCGGGCGCAATGCATCGTTGCCCCAGGCTTCACGGATGTAATTGATCACCGCAGCGACCTCCGCATCCGAAAGGTGTGCGAACGAAGGCATCTGAGCGTTGTACGTTTTGCCTTCAACCGTGATTTTACCTTGCAGACCGTTGAGCACGACGAAGACCGGAAAGTGCGGGTCGAGCATCAGATCCGGGTTGCCAGCCAGCGGTGGGAACGTCCCGGGCAGCCCGGCACCATTGACCTGATGACAGCTGGAACATTGTTCGTTGAACAGCGTTTTACCGTCAGCCGGTCCTGCTGCAGAGGCTACGGCGGCACCGGACGATGCCGGTGGCGGATTGGGACCGAGGTATGCGCCGAGATAACGGAGAATTCTGGCGCGCCGGTCCGGGGGAATGCGCAGGCCGTATTGCTTCATGCTATCCAGCAGATCGCTCCAGGCACTCTCTGGAATTCCGGCGGAGTCTTGCAGGTATTGCAGATCATGGCAGGTCCGACAGGTACCATAAACGAGGTCCCGGTCGGGGCCGGGCGGCAGTTCGATTTCAGCCGATGCAGCACTTGCCAGCGAGGCAATCAACATTGCTCCGGCTGCATGCCAACATCTCCGGGAAGGAGTTTTGCGGTGATGCATTATCAGATTTCCATCGGCAGCATTGCGAGAGCACGGGGATCTTGCGGATGGTGCAGATCCCCGAACTATCGGTTCAGGAAAACTTCACGGCGCTCCGTTCGACACCGTTCCATTCGTAGCCGCGAGGGTTCCAGCGCGCCAGACCGTCGATAGGCTGGGTTCGGCCAAGCGCATCGGTGGCCCGTGACATCAGGGTTTGCTCACCGGCTCCGACCTGAAGTTTCACTGACCAGTAATGCCATGCCCAGGGACTTTCCGGCTTCTCAAGCGTCGCCGTATGCCATGACTTGCCGCCGTCAGCTGAAACTTCGACAGAAGTGATCGGCGCCATGCCGTCATTAAAGGCAACGCCGGTAATTTCGGTCATTCCGGACTTCGGACTGTCGCTGGGCAGCGGTGAGAAAATCACACTCTTGATCGCGTGGCCGTAGGTCGGCCGGCTGTTTTCGAGCGTATAGTCGTTGGCACCGAAAGTGTCCGGTTCGACCGGGGCCAGCGGCATCCGGTAGCCGACCGACTGGTAGGTGCTTGGCGATTGTTCGGCAGCGAACAGCAGTACCGTCAGCAGCTTGACGTTCATATTGCCGTAGAAGCCCGGAATGATCAGCCGCACCGGGCCACCGTGAATGGCAGGGATCGGTTCACCGTTCATCTTCAGCGCCAGAATTGCATGGTCGAGCGCTTCGTCGTCAATGAGGTAGCTTTTGGCGAAATCAGTGCCGGCGCGGGTTGCGGGCTGGTCCCAGCCTTCTGCCGTCAGCCAGCGGGCGCTCAGAGACGGTTCCATCTCCAGGCTCTCAAGGAATGGTTTGAGTGGCACACCTTCCCAGACCACGTTGCCCATTCCGCCGTTCTGCCACTGACCGCCGCTGACTTTCTGCTTGGCTGCGTAGAATGAGCGGCCGTTCCCGGCACATTGCAGGACCGAAATGCGTTGCTCCTGCGGCATCGCCTGCAGTTCAGCGATGGTTACCGTGCGCGGGCGCTTGACCAGACCGTCGATGCGGATTGTCCAGTTCTCGACCAGCTTGGCCGGTGGCGCCTCAGTGGTTCCGTACCATGCGGCTTCACCTTCGTGCGGGAAGTGATAGCGGGAGAACAGAATTTCCTTTGGTGTGTGTTTGTATTTCCGCAGCAGCTCAAGCGGTGTTTCAGTTACACCGAGCTTGGCATTGTGGATGATCATCTCAGAGGATTTTCCGTGGATGATCTTGTCGGCTGTCTCTTTGACCTGAGCGATCGCGCGGCTGAGCATGCCCGGCGCAAAACCGAATACCAGCCCGAGCAAACCGGTGAGGGCGCTAAACCGGCGACGTGTGATGGAAATATGACTCAGATCTTTGGGCATGGGAACCTCCCAATTTTTGTATTGTTTTCGCAGGAGTGCGAAGCAGTTTTTAGTTGCGTGTCCGGCTAATGGAGTATAGACAACTTTATCTGAGCCGATGGCGTTGGTGAGTATCCCGTTGAACAGGCAGCGATGTCGCAGTGCTGGTGTTTTCGGATCTTGTGGCAGAGGGGGGCTGACGACAGAGGGCCCTGATACCTTCGCTGCTTGGTTTATTTCAGAGAGGAACACTGTTAATTTACTGGTTTTGAAACGAAACTGTCACACACGATGCTGGCGAGGGAGACATGATGAGCAGCAGTTTACCGGATGAAAATCAAAAGCGTTTTGTCGTTGTCCTGAATAAGAAACTGGAACTGGGCAGGACGTTAAATGTGCTGGGACACATCAGTGTGGGCCTGTCTGCACAATTAGAACAAGGCATGGCGCATTATGTGGATTACACGGATAAAGATGGTCAGGTTCACCCTTCTTTATCTCACTATCCTTTTATCGTGCTGAAGGCCGATAACAGCAATAAAATCCGGAATGTCAGAGAAGCGGCGCTGGCGAAGGGCGTCACGTTTACTGATTTCACCCATACGATGACTGACGGCGGCTCGCTGCATCAGCAAGCGGTCACCGCAGAAACTGCGGAGGCTGATTTAGAGTACATGGGCATCGGACTGTTTGGTGATGCAGAGATGCTGAAAGAGATGACCAGAAAGTTCAGTTTATATCGTTAATTCTTGTAAGAGATCTATGCGCAGTTGCGCAGTTTCATGGAATGCGCCTGCCTTTCCTTTGCTTTTTCTTCCCTTGGATATTGGTGATAAATCTATAAAATAACCCCTTCATTCATTGGGAGGAAAATCACCTTTCTCCCGTCACTCACGAGACGCAGTTCCCGGTCTTTGATGCCGTGAACACCGGGCTGATGAAGGAAGACTGCATGATCCTGAATGCTGATAACTGTCGTGCTGCATGCGGTGCATGGATCCGCAGGTTCGGGATCGGCATCGTTTTCCTCTCTTCGCTACAGGTGTTTGCTGCTGATGCAGAACGGGTCATTATTGTCGGCGGTGACCATCACTACCCGCCTTATGAATTCATCAATGCAGACGGTGAACCTGACGGTTACAACACGGAGCTGACGCTGGCAATTGCAGAAGTCATGGGCATTGACGTTGAGATCCGTCTGGGGGCTTGGGATGACATCCGCCATCAGTTCGATCAGGGGCACATCGATATTGTTCAGGGGATTGTGCAGTCGAAAGCCCGGCAGCAGTATTATGCGTTTTCTCCGCCCCATGCCATTGTGCATCAGTCTGTCTTTGCCCGAAAAGGCGAACCGGTGGTCTCCGGGCTGGACGAGCTGAACGGCAAGTCGGTGATCGTTCAGAGCAGCGGCGCGATGCATGATTATCTGCGTCACCAGCAGCCGGGGGCGGATTTAGTGCTGGTAGACTCTCACGCAGATGCCCTGCGGTTGCTGGCATCCGGTCAATACGACTATGCGCTGGTGGCGAATCTGCCGGGGCTGTACACCGGCAAGGCGCTGGAGCTGTCGAATCTCATTCCAGTCGGAAAGCCGCTGGGCGCTCAGCATTACGGTTACGCGGTGCTGAAAGGCAATGAAGATCTGCTGGCGCAGTTTAGTGAAGGACTGGCGATTCTCAAAAATACCGGCCGGCAGCAGGCCATTTATGACAAATGGCTGGGTCCGCTGGAAAATCAGGGCTTCAGCTGGAAGCAGCTCGGTATGGCTGCGGCAATGGTATCCGGGATTCTCTTGCTGGTGCTGGGCGGGATTATGATCTGGAACCGCGCCCTGAGCCGTGAAGTGGCAAAACGCACGGAAGCGCAGCAGCTGCAGCAACAGCAGCTGATTCAGGCGGACAAAATGACCTCGCTGGGGATTCTGGTGTCGGGGATGGCACATGAAATCAATAACCCCAGCAGTTTACTGTTGCTGAACCTGCCGATCCTCAAAGAATCCTATCAGGACGCAGAGGAGATCCTCGACGCTTATTATCAGCAGCATGGTGATTTTATGATGGGCGGTTTGTCTTACAGCCGGATGCGGGATGAAATCCCTCCGATGCTGGATGATATGCTGGCCGGGACGCAGCGCATTCGCCGGATCGTGGAAGACTTACGGGATTTTGCCCGTCAGGAGCCGACAGATTTGAGCGATGTCGTTGATCTGAATGTTGTCACTGCGGCAGCAATCCGGCTGGTTGACCGGACCATTCAGCAATCGACCCAGCATTTTTCCGTGAATTACGGCGAGTCACTGCCCGCATTTGAGGGCAATGGCCAGCGGATAGAGCAGGTGATTATCAATCTGATGATTAATGCCTGCCAGGCACTGTCATCGTCCGATCAGGCGATTCGGGTCCGGACGTATTTCCACAGCGCGGAACAGCAGCTCCGGCTGGAGATTTGCGATCAGGGGCAGGGCATTGCACCAGAACATCTGCCCCGGCTGAGCGATCCTTTCTTTACCACCAAACGCGAGCAGGGCGGCACCGGACTGGGATTGTCCATCTCGTTCAGCATCGTGAATGAACATGGTGGCAATTTAACTTACGACTCTAATTTGCAACAAGGGACCTGCGTGACGCTCTCGCTGCCCGCCTTGAAAGGGACAACTGCTTCATGAATACCAATCCATATCCGGCTTTCGGTGTCCTGCTGGTCGATGATGAACCGGCTTTTCTGCGCAGCCTGAGCATTGTGCTGGAGCGGCGGGGAGGCATTAATCATCTCTTTCAGTGCCAGGACAGCCGGGAGGCCATGGCAATCATCAAGCAGGAAAATATCGGCTTAGTGTTGCTGGATCTGACCATGCCACATGTGTCCGGTGAAACTTTGCTGGCCCAGATCAAAGCGGAATATCCGGAAGTCGCGGTCATCATTATCAGTGGCCTGAATCAGGCGGAAACTGCGGTGAACTGCATCCGGCTCGGCGCCCATGACTATTTCGTGAAAACCACGGAAGAGAACCGGCTGGTGGAAGGAGTCAAACGGGTCATTCTGATGCAGGAAATGCAGGCTGAAAATCATGCCCTGCGGCGGCGGTTTCTGACGGATACTCTGGAGCGGCCGGAGGTTTTTGCCCGGATTATCACCCGGGATAAAGCGATGCGGTCAGTCTTTCAGTATCTGGAATCGGTGGCGCCCAGCAGCCAGCCGGTGATGATCTGCGGTGAAAGCGGCGTCGGCAAAGAGCTGATTGCACGCGCACTGCATACGCTGAGTCAGCGAAACGGCCCGTTGATCAGTGTGAATGTGGCCGGGCTGGATGATCATGTGTTTGCCGACACCCTGTTCGGGCATCACCGGGGCGCGTTTACCGGGGCAGATGCAGCCCGGGCCGGGTTGATTGAGCAGGCGGCCGGAGGCACGCTGTTTCTGGATGAGATTGGCGATCTGAGTCAGGCATCTCAGGTCAAATTGCTGAGGCTGATCCAGGAAGGCGAGTATTACCCGCTTGGGAGTGACCGGCCCAAACGGCTGAAGGCCAGAATTGTGGTCGCGACGCATCAGGATCTGGTGCAAAAGCAGTTGAGCGGCGAGTTCCGTAAAGACTTGTACTATCGCCTGAAAACCCATCAGGTCGATATTCCTCCGCTGCGTAAACGGCGTCAGGATATTCCGTTGCTGCTGTCACATTTTCTGCAGGAAGCGGCGGATGAACTGGGGAAAACCAAACCGACGATTCCCAAAGAGCTGCCGGTTTTACTCGCAAATTATGCGTTTCCCGGCAATGTCCGGGAATTACGTGCGCTGGCCTATGATGCGATGAGCCAGCATCGTTCCCGGATGCTGTCGATGGATGTCTTCCGCCGGGTGCTGGACAAGCATGCGGTGTCTGCGGACTTGCCCTCGCAGCCTGCTGTGTCGTTATTTGATCCGGACTTCCCTTTGCCTTCTCTGCAGGAGATTGGCGACTTACTGACTCAGGAGGCGATGCGGCGGGCGGAAGGCAACCAGTCTCTGGCTGCGAAGCTTTTGGGGATTTCACAGCCCGCACTGAGTAAACGGCTGAAGAAAGCACAGTCGGAGCCGGAATAAACCCCTATAACCAGGGGAACAGTTATAACTTTATGAATAAATAGTAACTGTTTGTTTATTATGGGAAAGTTTGGTCTTTGTTGTTGGGTTATTCTTCTGGTTATACCCCTTCTGATGCCCAAAGCTCAGAAGTTTTCATTTTTTATTAAATAAATCATACAGATAGATGCTCGTGCAGAGTGGCATCATGCTTGCAGTGTTTCATCCTCTTAAGGAATGGGATGGCCCGTTCTGGTCTTAGGGTCCACAAACCCTGAAAACAACAGCGAAACAGAAACAGGGAGATCCTGATTTCTGTCAATGGAAGAGGAAAAAACATGGAGCAAGCAAGCATGAAGTCGTCGCCAAAAGGCGTCTGGGGCAGACTCGCCTTATGGAAAAAGATACTGATCGGGATGATTCTGGGGGTGGTCGCCGGCAGTATTCTGGGCCCGGATGCTGAAATTCTGAAGCCAATCGGCACCTTATTTATTAATGCAATCAAAATGTTGATTGTCCCGCTGGTTTTCTGTTCGCTGGTCGTGGGTGTGACCTCAATGCAGGATACCCGCAAGATGGGCCGCATCGGTGCGAAAGCGATTGTGATTTACCTTTCCACCACTGCCGTTGCGATTAGTATCGGTCTGGGACTGGCAAGCCTGCTGGCACCGGGAGCCGGGTTGGAAATGACGGCGGCTGCGACAGCTGCGGAAGCCAAAGAAGCACCGACCCTGGTGCAGACTCTGCTCAGTTTAATTCCGAACAACCCTATCAGTGCACTGGCCGCGGGTAACATTCTGCAAATTATCGTTTTCGCTTTGGGTCTGGGTGTTGCACTGAATTTGTGTGGTGAAAAGAGTAAACCAGCCGTGCAGGTCTTCGAAAGCCTGGCCGAGGCGATGTACAAGCTGACTGAACTGGTGATGAAACTGGCTCCTTACGGCATCTTTGGTCTGATGGCCTGGGTTGCGGGTAAGTACGGTCTGGAGATTCTGCTGCCGCTGTTCAAAGTGATTGGCGTGGCTTATCTGGGCAGTCTGCTGCACGTTCTGCTGTTCTATCCAGCCGTGATCAAAGTGGTTGGCCGCCTGAATCCGGTGCCGTATATCAAAGGGATTCTGACTCCGGCAGCGGTGGCATTTACCACCACCAGCAGTTCAGGCACGCTGCCGGCGAGCATTAAATGTGCCCGCGAAGAGCTGGGTGTGTCGAAAGGCGTTTCCAGTTTTGTGCTGCCGCTGGGGGCGACCATCAACATGGATGGTACGGCGCTGTATCAAGGCGTTGCGGCGATTTTCGTTGCACAGGCCTTTGGTGTGGATCTGGAATTTGCGGATTACCTGACCATTGTGATGACGGCAACGCTGGCTTCGATCGGCACAGCTGGTGTTCCGGGTGCCGGCCTGATTATGCTGTCTCTGGTTCTGACCACAGTTGGTCTGCCAATGGAAGGTCTGGCTATCATTGCCGGGATTGACCGGATTCTGGATATGGCCCGTACTACAGTGAACGTGTGTGGTGACCTGATGGTGGCCGTCCTGGTCGGCCGCAGTGAAGGTGAGCTGGACAGCAACATCTATCACAGCACTGATAAACCGAATCTGATGGCGGGCGAAGAAGCCGCGTAAATCCACTCAGATCTGAATGTGAACAGAAGGCCAGCCATTTGTGCTGGCCTTCTTGTTTTTATCTCCGGTCTCGCGGTTTTGAGAAAAGTGAGATAAATCTCCTTTTGGAACAAATGATTTAATTTACGATGTAAAAAATATACTTTCCTGTGGTGCCTTTTTTGCATGACTGTCCGGACGCCTGTCTGAGGCGGATATATTCATGCTGTTGAAACAGCAGGTTGTGACTAAATATCCAAAAGAAGAATATATGCTGTCATTCCGATGTTCTTAACAACAAATGTCGGGCGAATGCAATCTCTTCAGCTATGCATTAATTGCATTGTGGCTTACTTTTCAGCATTTCCTTTCGAACAGGAAAAAGAACATTGTACTGACAACCAAGCACCTGAGGTGGCTTTGGTAAATCTTATTTCTGTCATGAGTCAAAGGTGACCACTATGCTAGACAATGCCCAAAAGGTACGTATTGAAGAAGACCTGCTCGGCAAACGTGAAGTTCCTGCTTCTGCTTACTATGGCATCCATACCCTGCGTGCCTACGAGAACTTTAACATTTCAACGATGCGCATTTCAGATATCCCTGAATTTGTTCGTGGCATGGTGTTCACCAAAAAAGCAGCGGCAAAAGCCAACATGGAACTTGGCGCGATTCCAGCGGATGTCGGTCACTACATTATTGAAGCCTGTGATCTGATTCTGGAAACCGGAAAGTGCATGGATCAGTTTATTTCTGATGTGTATCAGGGCGGTGCCGGTACTTCGGTCAACATGAATGCGAACGAAGTGATTGCCAACGTTGCACTGGAACTGAAAGGCCATGACAAAGGTGAATATCACATCATCAACCCGAATGATCATGTGAACAAGAGTCAATCGACCAACTGTGCTTATCCAACCGGCTTCCGGGTTGCGGTTTACAACAGCATCATCAAGCTGATGGGCTCAATTGAACAGCTGCAGGCTGCATTTGATGCCAAGAGTGAAGAATTTAAAGACGTTCTGAAAATGGGCCGTACCCAGCTTCAGGACGCGGTTCCGATGACAGTCGGTCAGGAATTCCATGCGTTCAGTATTCTGCTGAAAGAAGAAATTAAGAACCTGCACTACGCGGCGACCCTGCTGCTGGAAGTGAATCTGGGTGCGACGGCTATCGGTACCGGTCTGAATGCTCCGGCAGGTTACCAGGCTCTGGCCGTGAAATATCTTGCGGATGTGACGGGCCTGAACTGCGTGCCGTCTGAAGACCTGATTGAAGCGACTTCTGACTGTGGTGCTTACGTGACGGTTCACGCGGCCCTGAAACGTCTGGCCGTGAAAATGTCGAAAGTCTGTAACGACCTGCGTCTGCTGTCTTCGGGTCCGCGCGCCGGTCTGAACGAAATTAATCTGCCGGAAATGCAGGCGGGTTCTTCAATCATGCCTGCCAAGGTGAATCCGGTCATTCCGGAAGTTGTGAATCAGGTCTGCTTCAAAGTGATCGGTAACGATACAACCGTCACGATGGCCGCTGAATCCGGTCAGCTGCAGCTGAACGTGATGGAACCTGTGATTGGTCAGGCGCTGTTTGAATCTATCAGCCTGCTGAGCAATGCCTGTATTAACCTGGCGGAGAAATGTGTTTCCGGAATTACGGTGAACCGTCAGGTCTGCGAAGACTTCGTCTTTAACTCAATCGGTATCGTAACTTACCTGAACCCTTATATTGGTCACCATGAAGGGGATATCGTCGGTAAGATTTGTGCCGAAACGGGTCGCAGCGTGAAGGAAGTTGCAATGGAGCGGGGTCTGCTGAGCGAAGAGGAACTGAACGATATCTTCTCCGCACAAAACCTGATGCGCCCGTCTTATAAAGCAAAAATGTATAACTAAGTTCAAGAATAATAACGAAAGGTCTGTACCTCGGTATCCCCGTGTCCTGAATGGGCCGGGGAAGAGGATTCACCTTCACCCTACACCCTCCCTGTTTCAGGGAGGGTTTTTTTATGCCTTCAGTATCTGGTTTTAATCTCTGCCCAGCAGTCCGTCAATCGGGCTCATTTTACTCATTGCACTCCAGATGGCTTCACAGGTTGCATGCAAGCGGGAGTGGTAACGGTAGACATATAAATCGAGCGGCACCGGTTCCCGTGCCGACAGAATTTGCAGACGCCCTGCAGCCAGCTCGTCTTTGATCGCATAGTCCGGCAGCCAGCTGATCCCTTTCCCCTGCATCACCAGCGCTTTGATAAAGTCGGTCATGGAAGACGTACACACTGTATTTTGCGTCAGGACCCGGTTCGAGCGTTGTAAGGCGCGTCCCATGTAGCTTTCCGGGGTGTAATCCAGACAGGGAACGGCATCATTTTCAGCCGGATCAAACAGGGCTTTGCCATGTTCATCGACGGCAGAAACGCAGTACAGATAACTGCGGCCGAGGTGAATCGACCGGTAAGGCGCCACTTGGAGCCGGTCTTCATAAAACGAAAACAGGAAGTCACATTTTCCGTCAATCAGCAGTTTCACCGCTTCATCGACTTCATTGGCCACCACAGAAAGCTGGGTATTCAGCACCGGATTAAACAGGCAGGTATGTAATTTCGGTAACACACTGATGGCCATCGAATGGGATGAGCTGATCCGCACGGTATGGCGGCCCAGAAATGAGCTGCCGGACAGCCGGTTCACCTCATCATCCAGTTGCTGAAGGATCGACTGAGCCGTCGTTTTGAACTGTTTGCCATGCAGGGTGAGTTCAATCGGTGTTTTACCGCGATCAATCAGATTCAGACCCAGCTCAGCTTCCAGTGATTTGATCCGGCGGCTGAAAGCAGGCTGAGTGACGTTTCGTATGGCAGCTGCATGTGAAAAATTCCTGAGTTCCGCAAGGGTCAGGAAATCTTGCAACCATTTGGTTTCGATATTTTTCATTTAATCAAAGGCTGTTTTATCGAAGAGTAAAGGTCAGCAGACCTGGCTCAGAGCGAGCGATTTCCGGATAAGATTACCAAATCCCGCCCTTTTAATCCCATGCCACTTTGTAAAATAAATGCTTTGAATCAGCCGGCCACACCATTTTTGTTTGCCTGGAATGGGAAGGCAGATTCACTCGTCGGTCTGAAGCTGGATGCTTTTGGTCTCTGTCCTACTGATTTCAGATTGTTGCGCAGCTTATTGCGTAATCGCACAGAATCAAATTTCCCATGATTTTTTGAGATGAAACAAAATGCATAAAAACGTAAGATGCATGACATGCTAAGCGTTTGACTCACATGTTTGTGGGTTGGTCGGACAAAGACTGACAAAAACAGATAAAAACTAAAAGAGCCCCGGGGCTGCAGGTTCTGCTCCGCTGGGTTTTCGTTTCAATTTTTCGGGGAGAGGGGCATGCCTGTGGAAATTAAGCCAGTTCACAAAGCGAGTTGTCATTGTGGTGCTGTCGTACTTGAACTGAAGATGCCGAATGGTCTGGAAGATCCGCGTCGTTGTTCCTGCTCAATGTGCCGAAAAAGAGGCGCGATTGCCGCTTCCGTACTGCTGGAAAATCTGACAATTGTCAAAGGGGAAGAGAACCTCTCGCTCTATCAGTTCAATACGATGACGGCGAAACATTACTTTTGTAAAACCTGCGGAATTTATACTCATCATCAGCGTCGCTCCAATCCCCACCAGTTCGCGATCAATGTGGCTTGCCTGGAAGGCGTGAATCCATATGAACTGGAGCCGGTCAAAATTTACGACGGGATTCACCACCCATCGGACCAAGAGTATGGGAACTGACGTGGTCCTATCAGCAGCACAACTTCATGATTTTGAACGTCAGTTTCTGGCTTTCATTCAACGCGAAATGAAGCAGGATCTTGCCCATGACATGAATCATGTCAGCAGAGTTGTGCGTACCGCAAAAAGCCTGTGCCGGAAAGAACAGGCAATCGCAGAAGTTGTTGTGCCTGCTGCTTATCTGCATGACTGTTTTTCCTACGGGAAAGAACACCCGAAACGCCGAGAAAGTTCCAGCATTGCAGCGGGGAAAGCGGTTCATTTTCTGGAAGAAACCGGCTATCCGGTTCAGTACCTGAACGCCATTCACCACGCCATTGTTGCACACAGTTTCAGCGCCAATGTTCTGGCGCAAACACTGGAAGCTCAGATTGTGCAGGATGCCGATCGTTTGGATGCGCTCGGTGCAATTGGGATTGCACGCTGTGTTCAGGTCAGTTCCAGCTTAGGTCGTGCACTGTATGAGGCGGCAGACCCGTTTTGCGGTGCGCGGGAACCTGATGATGGCACTTATACCATCGACCATTTCTACCGCAAGCTTTTCAGGTTGTCTGCGCAGATGAATACGCCTTCAGGCCGGGAAGAAGCCACACGGCGAACACAATATATGCGGGATTTTTTGCAGCAGCTACAGGGCGAAATTGATGGCGAATTCGTTGTGCCGTCTGGCGAACACAAGGTGAGGACAGTTGATGGAATTAAGGTTTAGGGAAGCCAGATCTGAAGATTTAGAACATCTGATCGGGATGCTGGCGGATGACATACTGGGCAGCCAGCGCGAAGACACTTCAGTACCACTGAACCCGGCGTATCTCTCTGCGTTTCAGGCGATTGAGTCGGATGCGAATAACAGTCTGGTTCTTGCCGAAAATGAAGGGCAGGTGATGGGCATGTTACAGCTGACCTATATTCCTTCACTGACCTTGACGGGCAGCTGGCGTTGTCTGGTTGAGGGTGTGCGCATCCACTCGGCTTATCGCGGATTGGGATGTGGCGAAAAACTGTTTGAATACGCGATTGAAAGCGCGAAGCGCAAAGGATGCGCCATGATACAGCTCACCAGCGATAAATTACGGCCGGATGCAATCCGGTTTTATGAAAAACTGGGGTTTACGGCCAGTCATCAGGGAATGAAGATGAAACTGTAAATTCCCCGTCCGGATGAATCAGGAAAATACCTGAACGGAGCCAAAGGGAGACACATGAATAACATATTGCTCAATGAAGTCAGAAGCGCAGAAGAAAAATTAAAGCAAGCCATGCTTACCTCAGACACCGATGTCTTGACTGACTTACTCGCGGAAGATCTGATTTTTACCAACCATTTGGGACAGCGTTTAACCCGGGATGATGATCTGTCCGTGCATGCATCGGGCCAGCTGAATATTCAGTCAATTGAAGTGTCTGACGAGATGTTTTATCAGGTCGGTACTTTTACGATTGTGAATGTCAGAACCGATATTACCGGCACCTATGATGGTGAAGTGGCGAATGGACGCTTCAGGTTCACCCGGATCTGGCTGAAGAAAAACGGCAAGTTACAGGTCAAAGCAGCCCATTCCAGTCTGATTGTTTAACGGGAGTTCAAATGCGTCAGTTCTTGAGTTTCACCTTGTTGGGCATGCTCACTTTGTCTTCTGCCTTTTCCGGCCCGGCTGCCGGTGAAACGTTGCAGAGAGCTGACGGTTCGCCCATTACTTATTATCTGAAACAGACTGAGGGGGACAAGCTGCTGGTGCTTGTTCAGGGCTCAGACTGCAACAGCGTGTATCACAACGACAGGATCAATCGTCAGTTCAGTCAGGTCATTGAAGATGCAGATATTCTTACGGTAGAAAAGTACGGCATTGATCAGCGGCTGGTCTGGCGCACGGACGCTGAGCGGGATGATTGTCCCGAACTTTATCTGAAACATGATTCCCCGCAGCAGCGCGTAAGTGATTATCGTCAGGTGATCAAGCAGTTGACCCAAAGCAAGCTGTACCGGCAAGTGATTGTACTTGGCGGCAGTGAAGGCGCGCTGGTAGCCCACCTGCTGGGGATTGACAATGAGCAGGTTGATGCGGTGGTGTCACTCAATGGCGGGGGGCGTTATTTCATTGATGATGTTCTCTATAACATGCGCTCTCAGATGCCGCCGGAAGCTTATCAGGAAGCGGAAGCCGGATTTCGGCAGTTTGCCCAGTCTGTGGTGCAGAATGAAGCTATGGATATCACCGTGAGCGGCCATGGTTTTCCGTGGTGGAAACAGATGCTGACCATCGATCAGCAATCTGTTCTGGCGAAAGTGACTGTGCCTTTGCTGCTGATTCAGGCCGGGCAGGATACCAATGTTGATCCTGCCTCTTTTACGGCCATGGTAAAGGCCTTGAAAGATACCCGGCCAAACCTTCAGCCGCGGAATTATGCCAGTCTGGATCACCGGTTTCAGGATCAGCAAGGGCACAGTCATACCGGGCAGGTGGTTCAGGACATCAGACTCTGGCTGGCGACCTTGCGTCAATAAAACAATGTTGATGGTTTAGACATGGAAATCGTGAAGTATTCAGCCGAGCATAAAGATGATTGTGTTCTGGCATTCAAGAGTAACCTGGACCAGTTTTTTGCCGCATCGGAACTGGATGAATTTATGGCGTTTCTGGATACCCAGGCACTGAATTCACCTTATTTTGTGTTGATGAAGGAAGGGCAGGTGATTGGCTGCGGCGGTGTCAGTGTTTATCAGGGCATCAGCTATTTATGCTGGGGGCTGGTGCACCGTGCACACCATCATTGCGGTCTGGGCGCCTTACTGACCGAATACCGGTTAGACTGGATCCGGTCTGAAAATTTATCCGACAGCGTCAAAATTGAAACTTCACAGCATACACAGGGTTTTTATGCCCGATACGGATTCGTAGTGACAAACATGGTTCACAATGGTTTCGGAGAAGGCGTGGATCAGGTCACGATGGTGCTGGATTTATCTTCGGTTCACGCTTGAGTCCGGCCACGGAGAACGATTGAACTGATATTTGAAATTCATTTCACGAAAAGGAGATTCATCATGACGCTTCCTGCACAATCCGGCATGCATACACTGCTAAAAGACGCTTATTTCTTTGACAGTCATTCGACCACAATCCCTTATCGTAACCAGTCTGCGCTTGATGTTTATTTTGTGCTCGTCAAAGAGACACCTTCCTGGGTGAATCGATTAATGGCGTTACGCAATTATATTGTTGGCTTTCTGGGATTGAAAAATCTGGGTCACATGGCAGATATCGATGCCGCTAAACCGAATGCAGAGTACCGGGCCGGAGACAAAGTAGGCATTTTTTCAATTTATTCGGTTTCCGACCAGGAGATTATTTTAGAAGACCGGGATAAGCACCTGGATGTCAGAGTCTCTTTTTTTGTTGAGCCTGCTGGTGAAACAGCAACTGTTCATGCCAGTACTGTCGTTCAGGTGAAAAACTGGCTTGGTAAACTGTACATGTTTTTTGTTGCGCCAGTCCATCAAGTGATTGTGCCGACGTCCCTTAAAAAACTGCAACGCGCAGAAAATCAGCTGTAAAGAGAACTGCATGAACGTACATTTATTAGAAACGTCTGAATTCGAGAAGTCCCCTGATTTACCGGCCGTCTTGGATGTGTTGCTGCAACTCCGGCCTCAATACGACCGGACATCGCTGCTGGGTCAAATTCAAACACAGCTGGCACAGGGCTATCAGATCGTTTACGTGAAATCCGGCGTTCAGGTACTGGGTGTGGCGGGCTTTGTTGTCACTGAAAAACTGGCCTGGGGCAAGGCGATTTATGTGGATGATTTGGTCACGGATCAGCATCACCGCAGTCAGGGGGTAGGCGACTGCCTTATTCAATGGCTGAAAGATTATGGTCAGATGCAGGGATGCGGACAATTGCATCTCGACTCTGGCGTTCAGCGATTTGCCGCGCACCGGTTTTATCTGCGTCAAGGCTTCAACATTGCCAGCCATCATTTTTCGATCACCGATATTGAGGGTGAATGATAGTACAGGTCAGGGGGAAAAAGCTCACTGCAAAAAAACGGAAGATTGCTCTTCCGTTTTTGAATGCAGCCGGTTTGAATTACAGGAGCTCGAGCAGTTTTTCTGCCTTGCTGACTTCAAATTCTTTCGGCGCTTCAATATTCAGTCGGGTCACCACACCATCGTCGAGCAGCATGGCGTAACGTTGTGAACGAATGCCACCAAATTTCTCGGTGTCCATTTCCAGGCCCAGCGCTTTGGTGAAACTGCCGTCACCGTCGGCCAGCATCATGATTTCAGATGCATTTTGTGCTTCGCCCCAGGCTTGCATCACAAAAGCATCGTTCACAGAAACACAGGCAATCAGATCAACGCCTTTGGCTTTCAACTGGTCGGCATGGACCACATAACCTGGCAGGTGAGACTCAGAACAAGTCGGTGTAAATGCGCCCGGTACGGCAAATAAAATGACTTTTTTGCCGGCGAACAGCTCGGTGACGTCATGATTGACCATGCCGTCTTTGGTCAGTTCACTGAGTGTAGCATTCGGGAGTTTCTGGCCTTGCTGGATCATGTTTGATTTCCTTTCTTCATCATCAATGAGATTCAATTCAGTCTAGTCTGATTTCACCGTAAGAAACACAGAAAAAAGATAGGGTTATCCATTTTTAACCTGATGAAACCCGCTTGATATGCACTGGCGCTCTATTATACTGATGCCTTCCCATATCCCTTGCGGGACACTTCGACAATTCATGGAAAGAATATGTTAGCCACCCCAAGAACCCGATTAGAAATCTTACCGGCTGATGACGCAGGATTGTTGCTGGCTTATTACCGGGAGAATCAGGCCCATTTAGCGCCATGGGAACCGATTCGGGACGAAAATTACCTGACCTTACCGAACTGGCAGACGCAGTTATCGAATGCGCAAGCGGCCTTTGACGCGGGCAGCGAATACCGTTTTGTTGCGCTAAATCCAGCGCGAACCGAAGTCGTGGGTGTTTGCAATTTTACCGGGGTGGCAAGAGGGCCGTTTCAGGCGTGTTATCTGGGTTATTCGATTGCGAAAAAGTATGAAGGGCAGGGATTCATGCAGGAAATTCTGGAAGCTGCCATGCGATATATGATCAATGACGTGGAGCTGAACCGGATTATGGCTAATTACATGCCTGCCAATGAACGCAGTGCACATGTTTTAGAAAAACTGGGATTTGAAAAAGAAGGTTACGCCAGACGATATCTGAAAATTGCCGGGCAATGGGAAGATCATGTCTTGACAGCCAGAGTCAGAGCATATCAGTAAATACTTGCTTTCATCTGAAAACAGACAGAATGAGTGGTTCTTTCAAGGAGGAGAACATGCAGGATTATGAAATCAGTACCGACCAATCCCGACTGGACTTTAGGGTTATACACGGTTTTCTGGCCAACAGCTATTGGGCAAAAAATATTCCGGAAACCGTGATGAAAAAAGCCATCGAACATTCCCTCTGTTTCGGGATTTATCAGGCCACTGGGGAACAGGTCGGTTTTGCCCGGATGATCACGGATAAAGCAACTTTTGCTTACTTAGCGGATGTGTTTATCAGTGATGCACACCGGGGCAAGGGGCTGAGCAAAAAGCTCATGGATGACATCGTTCGTCATCCGGATTTACAGGGGCTCAGACGGATGGTGTTAGCAACTCGCGACGCGCACGGTCTTTATGCGCAGTACGGATTCCGGCCAATTCAGCATCCGGAAAGTTTTATGGAAATCTGGCAGCCAGATGTGTATCAGGCTGCGGTGCCTGAATCCGTGTGATGCATGGTGGCGGTATGTGCTGAGCCGTACACATTAGCGATTTGGGATGAGGAAAATATGGATATTCACTTGAGAGCGGTGTCAGAAGATGAATTTGACTCACTCTTTTCTGTCGTAAAACAAAGTCTGTATGTTTATGTTGATTCAGTGTTTGGCTGGGATGATGATTTTCAGCGCCATCGCTTGAAAACGGACTATAAGCCAGATTGGTTTTACTGGATTGAACTTGCTTCTGAACGCGTTGGCTTATTCTGTTTTAAGCCGTACAAATGTGCCTACCATATCCACTTGCTGATTGTGCTGCCCGAATTTCAAAATCAGCAAATTGGTACAGTGATAATGCATGATCTTCATCATCGGGCTTATCGTGAAAACCGAAGCCGTGTGACATTATCCAGTTTTGCCTGTAATACAAATGCAATCCGTTTTTACCAATCATTAGGTTATCAGGTCGAAGCACGCGATGAGCATTTCTTCTCTTTGGCATTGAGGCTTGCTGATTTTCAGGTTTAAACAAAATACCGTGTATATAGCGCCCCTATGGCTACAAGGTTGTGGGTATATGATGGGATGTGTAGGGTGCTGCCATCCCCGTTCCCACCTGCTATTCCCATGAAGGTAGGGTTCGAAGTCAGCGCCTTCGTTCTACAGAAAAATCAGGTGGCCTGGTTGCAGCCTGATTTTTTATCCTTTCCTCAACTGCACACCTCACATGCATCCTGGTATCTATTCGTAATATTGAATGGGATGCATATTTTTTATTGTTGTAATTCAAAAGGTCGCTTTATTTGTTCGTTGGAAAACCCCATTTTCCTTTGAATCATTCCTTCAATGCTTGAGAGGAATGCCAGCGTTTAATTTCAGGAGAAACAGCGGATGGATTGGTTTCGACGCAGTGTTGTAATGCTTTTAATTGTCTCCCTGACAGGATGCAGTGGCCCACTCAGAACGGCGCTTTGGAAAGAACCTTATTACGATGAAACTATTTCAGGGTTTTATCTGAATCCGAAAGAAGGTGTTCTGCTGATTTCAGGGGAAAAATACAGCTATATCATTCAATGCGAAAGCTTACTTTGTGATTATGCGCAAGCGAGCCGTCAGTTGGAAATGAAGACCTCATTTTGGGATTTAACGCTCAATCCGGAAGGTAGGGTTCAAGGTCGGGTCATTTTTGCACCTGATATCGATCTCTCCCGACCCATAGATCCTGTTTTGGAAAAAAAATACATGGATATGGACCTGCTTTGGAAGAATAAGGGCAATTTACTGAAGGACAGTAAAGATTTTTTGTTTACAGCAAAACGATATGAAGTGGAAGGGCAATTGCCATTTCAAGTGTTGGAAAATCCGCTGAATATAAAAATCAAGACATTTGACACCAATTTAGAAAAAGTCGGTAAGATGGTTGTGACTCCTGCTGCGATTGTTTTAGATGGCGTCTATTTCGTCTCACTGACTTCTTTGTTCCTTGTCTTAATTGCGACTGGAAGTAACTTTAGTGTGCTTTAAGACCTTATTTTTCTGGGTATCAATCGCGAAGTGCGTTTTACATTATTTCTACTCACCCAGCCATACGTGAGCATGACAGGGTGAATTTAAGTTCGAGTGAATGTATCACTTTAAGTCACTTGACTGAGGAAAATCACCATGACATTAAAAAAGATTCCCAATGATCATCGCGATGCCGTGGAAGTCTGTCTTACTTATGTGGCTGAAAATGTCACCTCGTTTGATGATATCCTCACGTATCGACAGCAACTTCAGGAAACATATAAAGATCACACCATCTTGATTACCCTGGATGACTACCATCAAGCGCGCTACACATCTATGCATCGGACAATTTTATCTGATTTAGATGATTATGAAGCGCTGGCGGAGCCGTTTGGTGTCCAGTCCGATGAAGATTATGAAAATCTGTCCATTGATTTGAAATTTAAAATTCGGGAATTTAACTTCAAGAAAGCGTTTGTTCCTGAACACGTTGAATTTGAATCGTACAGGTTGGAATATGAACAATATGAGTTATTCAAGCAAGCGAATCTCAATCCAATTGAGGTTTTAGATAAAGATATTTACTTTATTGTTGTGCCGGTTGATCACAGTCCTTTGGCTTTAACAGCTTTGCCAAACGGGTATTTTGGCTGTGATATGGAGCCGAATGACATTTATGAAATGTCTGAGTATTTGCGTAAGACCTATGGCTTCGAGTTTTACGGGATTGGCGCATCGTTGCTCTGTTATCAAAAAACTAAGCTGTTGAGTCACACCGAAGTAAATCATTTCATTGATCATTTCTTCACCATCACAAGCATGGAAGATGATGCAATTGAATACACGGAAGATCCCGATATCAGACAAGAGCTGCAAGATATCATTGAGAGCCGTGATTACTTGTTTCTGATTTACACAGAATAAAGGCTGGGATTGATTCCACAGTCATGACTTCAACATCAAGGGAGGCAATCGCCTCCCTTGTCTTTTACATCCCTTTTTTACTGCTGCCAGGATTTCAGCAGTTCTGCATATTGTATGGTGACGCCTTTGGGCTTCTCGTTTGCCAGTTTAGCTTTGGGTGCGCCGGGTTGTGAGAGCCAGTACTCCGCATCTCTTGGCTTGTTGAGTTTCGGACCGCACTCACCCTGGACATTGGCCCGCTCCAGCCGTTGCAGGACGCGATCCTGCGCTTTTGCCAGACCGTCCAGTGCCTGCTGAGGCGTTTTCTCTCCGTTGGCGGCTTCTGCAATATACTGCCACCAGAGTTGCGCCAGTTTCGGATAATCCGGGACGTTGGTGCCGGTGGGGGTCCACTGAACCCGGGCCGGGCTGCGGTAGAATTCGACCAGCCCCCCCAGCTTCGGTGCTGCCTGCGTCATGATGTCGGTGTTGATATCCGATTCACGAATCGGCGTCAGGCCGACCAGGGTTTTCTTCAGCGACACAGTTTTCGACACCGTGAACTGCGCATACAGCCAGGCGGCTTTGCGGCGCATGGGATCGGTGGATTTCATCAGTGTCCAGGAACCGGCATCCTGATAGCCCAGTTTCATGCCTTCTTCCCAGTACGGGCCTTTGGGAGACGGTGCCATCCGCCATTTTGGCGTACCGTCCGGGTTTACCACGGGCAGCCCCGGTTTGGTCATATCGGCAGTGAAA
This sequence comes from Photobacterium sp. R1, assembly GCF_054600795.1. NCBI lineage: Bacteria > Pseudomonadati > Pseudomonadota > Gammaproteobacteria > Vibrionales > Vibrionaceae > Photobacterium > Photobacterium sp. R1. The sequence goes on along the minus strand of NZ_BAAHZP010000003.1, from coordinate 12,566 downwards.
GCGGTATACCAGAAAATTTGCTGAGCGATATTCCCCTGCGCCGGGACCGGACCTGCTTCAGAGAAGGTCATGCCCTGTGCCTCCGGTGGCGCGTACTTACGCAGCCAATCGACGTATTTGGTGGTCGCGTAAACGGCTGCCGGACCGTTGGTGGCTCCGCCCCGTTCAACGCTGGAACCGACCGGACGACAGCCATCGACGCGAATGCCCCATTCATCGACAGGTTTGCCGTTTGGCAGTCCTTCATCACCGGCACCAGCCATTGAGAACCAGGCATCGGTAAATCGCCAGCCTAATGACGGATCTTTCTTACCGTAATCCATATGGCCGTATACGCGCTGGCCGTCGATTGTTTTCACATGATCCGTAAAGAATTCCGCGATGTCTTCGTAGGCGGACCAGTTGACCGGTACACCCAGCTCATAACCGTAAAGGTCTTGAAACTGTTTCTGCAAATCTTTGCGTTCAAACCAGTCGGCCCGGAACCAGTACAGGTTGGCAAATTGCTGGTCGGGCAGCTGGTAAACTTTGCCGTCCGGGCCTGTGGTGAAACTCAGGCCGATGAAGTCTTTCAGATCCAGGGTCGGCAGGGTGACGTCTTTCCCTTCACCGGTGATGTAATCGCTGATGGGGATGACCTTACCGTAGCGGAAGTGGGTCCCGATCAGATCGGAATCGTTGATGTAGGCATCATAAATACTGCGGTTGGACTGCATCTCGGTTTGCAGTTTTTCCACCACATCCCCTTCCTGGATCAGGTCATGGGTGACTTTGATGCCGGTGATTTCCTCGAAGGCTTTGGTCAGCACTTTCGACTCATATTCGTGGGTGGTGATGGTTTCCGAGACGACTTTGATTGCCATGCCCCGAAACGGTTTGGCCGCTTCGGTAAACCAGGCCAGCTCTTTCATTTGCTCGTCCTGACTGAGCGACGATTGCGCAAATTCATCGTTGACCCATTTCTTTGCTGCATCGCTGTACTGGTCTGCCCAGGCTGCCGGGGACAGCAGCAGGGTCACGATCAGTCCAAGCGTGGTGGGTTTCGGTACAGGGTGTTTCCGGTTCATGATTGAACTCCTTTGTTTTGTCTTAACCCCAACGAAGCACAATCGCGAGCCACAGCACGGATAGCGTAAACGGTATCCAGATAGACAGGTCGGTTATGCCAATGAAGAGCAGGTGGATATAGGCACTGCTGAGCAGGCCGATGAACAGGCGATCGCCCCGGGTGGTGCTGATCGGCAGAAAGCCTTTCCGTTCGGTACAGGGCCGGAGGATCTCGAAGAGGGTCATCGTCAGCAAAATGCCGGCGATGGAAATAAAAAACAGTGCACTGGGCAGTGTCCAGGCCATCCACTTCATGGTTCTCTCCTTCTTGACGTCTGTTATACCCGACCCAATGCAAAGCCTTTGGCGACATGATTTCGCACAAACCAGATCACCAGCAGTCCGGGAAGAATGGTCAGTACTCCGGCCGCCGCCAGCACGCCCCAGTCTATGCCGGATGCACTGACGGTCCGGGTCATGGTGGCGACAATGGGCTTGGCGTTCACTGAGGTCAGGGTCCGGGCCAGCAACAGCTCGACCCAGCTGAACATGAAACAGAAAAAGGCAGTCACGCCAATGCCGGAACGGATCATCGGCAGAAAGATCCGGACAAAAAAGCGCGGAAAGCTGTAGCCGTCGATGTAGGCGGTTTCATCAATTTCTTTGGGCACGCCAGACATGAAGCCTTCCAGAATCCATACCGCCAGCGGAACGTTGAACAGGCAGTGTGCGAGTGCGACGGCGATATGGGTGTCAAACAGGCCGACAGAAGAATAGAGCTGGAAAAAAGGCAGCAGGAATACTGCCGGCGGAGACATCCGGTTGGTGAGCAGCCAGAAAAACATGTGTTTGTCGCCAATGAAGCGGTAGCGCGAAAAAGCATAAGCGGCTGGCAGCGCGACCAGCAAGGAAATCACCGTATTCATTGAGACGTAAGTCAGCGAGTTAAGATAGCCGCTGTACCAGGACGGATCGGTGAAGATCACGGCATAATTCCCAAAGGTAAAATCCTGCGGCCAGAATGACAGCCCGCCGAGGATCTCCTCATTGGTCTTGAACGACATCATGAGCAGCCAGTAAATCGGCAGCAACAGAAAAAGGATATAGAGCAGCAATCCGACAGTTTTCCGGGTTTGCATCTTATTTCTCCCTATTCATCTTAGTTCTCCTGATCCATCTTATTTATCCTTATCTATCAGGGTCATGGAGGTGTAGAACAGCCAGCACACCAGCAGGATGATCAGGAAATAAATGATGGAGAACGCTGCGGCCGGACCAATATCGAACTGACCGACCGCCATTTTGGTCAGCGCCTGAGACAGGAACGTGGTTGCGTTACCGGGGCCGCCCCCGGTCAGCACAAAGGGCTCGGTATAGATCATGAAGCTGTCCATAAAGCGCAGCAGCACGCCGATCAGCAGGACGTTTTTCAGCTTTGGTAACTGGATATAGCGAAAAACGGCCCAGTTGGAGGCCCGGTCAATTTTGGCGGCCTGATAATAAACGTCGGGAATGGCGCGTAAGCCGGAATAACAGAGCAGGGCAACCAGAGAGGTCCAGTGCCAGACATCCATCACCAGCACCGTGACCCAGGCATCGACCGGATTCGAGGCGTAGTTGTAATCTACGCCCAGCGTATTGAGGAACCAGCCCAGCAGCCCGATATCTGCCCGGCCAAAAATTTGCCAGATTGTTCCCACCACATTCCATGGAATCAGCAATGGTATCGCGAGCACGATGAGCACTAGCGAGGCTCTCATGCCGCGGCTGGGCATGGTCAGGGCCACCAGAATCCCCAGCGGAATTTCAATCAGCAGGACACAGGCGGAATAGATGAACTGGCGCAGCAGGGAATCATGCAGCCGGGAATCATTGAGGATTTCTTTGTACCATTCGGTGCCGACGAAATAAGCGGTGTTCTGATCGAAAATATCCTGAATGGAGTAGTTCACCACCGTCATCAGGGGCACGATGGCGGAAAAGGCCACCAGCAGAAAGACCGGGACAACCAGCCACCACGCTTTGTTGTTTTCAGTTTTATGCTGCATCGTCGCCTCCGGCATTGTTATTGCCACGACTCTCTCCCACCAGATATTCATCAGCGTAGAGTTTCAGCCACTGGCCGGGAAAACTGACCCAGGCCTCACGGTCCGGCACCGGCGTTCCTTCTGCCAGACGGATTTTGAGCGGGGTCTCTGCCAGCAGTACAGTGACGATTTTATAGGTGCCGAGATCTTCGGTATGGGTCACGGTCACGGGAAAACTGTCTTCGCGTTGTGTGTCCCAAAGTTGCACAAACTCAGGACGAATCCCCAACTGAAGCTGAGTCGACTGCGTCTGATTCAGCGCCGCCTGCTGGCTGGCCGAAACGGGGATCTTCAGCCCTTTGAAATTGAGATGTTCGCGAGACGGGTCCCGCTCAACCGCCAGCAGGTTCATGCCGGGACTGCCAATGAAATAGCCGACAAAGGTATGGTTCGGACGCTCGAACAGCTCTCGCGGTGTGCCGAACTGGACAATATTGCCGTCGTACATTACGGCGATTTTGTCTGCAAAGGTGGCGGCTTCCAGCTGATCATGGGTGACGTAAACCATGGTGAGATTGAACTGCTCATGAATTTGTTTGAGCTTTCGGCGCAGCTTCCATTTCAGCTGCGGGTCGATGACCGTCAGGGGTTCATCAAACAAAATGGCGGAGACATCATCCCGGACCAGCCCGCGGCCCATGGACACCTTTTGTTTCTCATCGGCATTGAGGTTGCGTGCCTTCTTATTCAGCACAGGTGTCAGCTCAAGAATCTCGGCAATTTCTTTCACTTTGCTGCGGATTTTGGCTTCCGGCGTTTTCATGTTACGCAGCGGAAAGGCGAGGTTGTCGAACACCGTCATGGTGTCGTAGATCACCGGAAACTGGAATACCTGGGCGATGTTACGCTCCTGCGGGGCCAGTTCGTTGACGACTTCGCCATTGAATTTCACAGAACCTTCAGAAGGGGTCAGCAGGCCGGAAATAATGTTCAGCATGGTACTTTTGCCGCAACCGGACGGGCCGAGCAGCGCATACGCCCCCCCGTCTTCCCAGACATGATCCATCCGCCGGATCGCGTAGTCACTGTCGCGGGTGGGATGGGGGGTATAGCTGTGTGCCAGCGACTCAAGACGGATTTCAGCCATCATCGGATCTCCCAGCCGGAGCGGGCAGCCTGAATCAGCTGCTTGTCCTGTGAAAATACATAGAGTTTGTGGGTGGGGACATAGACATTGATCCGGGTATCCACGGTGTATTCATGAACGCCCGGTAAGTGCAGCACCAGGGTCAGTTCACGGTTGGAAACGTGCAGAAAGGTTTCGCTGCCACTGATTTCTGCCAGCTCAACATCCACGGCCAGTTCCAGATCATCATCGCGGTTCGGCACCAGCGTCAGGTGGTTGGGGCGAATGCCGAATACATAGTCTCCCGGGGGCAGATCGCCCAAATCGTCATTCAGCGCAAAATGGATATGATCCGAGAATGACACCGTGTGCTGGCTGACTTTGCCTGCTATCAGGTTAATCGGCGGCTCGCCAAACAGCTCAGCGCAGGCCACGGTGGCCGGGTTGTGATAGACCACCGGGGTTTGACCGGACTGGATAATCTCCCCTTCATGCATCAGTACCACATTGCCTCCCAGCGCCAGCGCTTCATTCGGTTCTGTGGTGGCGTAGACGGCAATGGTGTTGCGGGCCGCAAACAGTGCGCGCATTTCCTGCCGTAATTCTTCCCGCAGCTTGTAATCAAGGTTCACTAAAGGTTCGTCGAACAAAATGATATCTGCATTTTTGACCAGTGCCCGGGCCATGGCGGTGCGCTGCTGCTGTCCGCCGGAAAGTTCAAGCGGGTAGCGTTTCAGATATTCTTCAATGTGCAGCATCCGGGCTGTCTGCATGACCCGTTCATCGATTTGTGCCTTGGGTAATTTTTCCAGTTTCAGGGGGGAGGCGATGTTGTCGTAGACCGTCATATTGGGGTAGTTGATGAATTGCTGATACACCATCGAGATATTGCGTTCCCGCACGGGAATACCAGTCACATCCTGACCGTTGAAGTAAATTCTCCCCTGACTGGGTCGGTCCAGCCCGGCCATCAGACGCATCAGGCTGGTTTTGCCCGCCAGCGTTCTGCCCAGCAGCACATTGAAAGAACCCGGTTCCAGCTCCAGGCTGGCATTTTTGATCCAGTACTCGCCATCGACTTTCCGGGAAATGTTCTCCAGTTTCAGCGACATCTTGCTGCGGGCTCCGTGATTCATCCTGCACAGCAACAGGCGAAAAATGTGCCACAATTATTTAACAATTGATCCGGGCGTTATCTGCCTGATTTTTCATGAACTTCATTTCTTCCCTGATTGATGCGGGCCAGACAGACCCGGTTTAGCGGTGTTGATTGTGAACGGTCTGTGAACAGTGTTGAGCGTTCAGTCAGCAGGAGACAGGGATGAAAGCCAGTGACAGGTTGCGACATGACGATAGAAAAGCAGCGCAATGAACATCTGGTGGCCGAATCCTGGCAACGTTGCCGGGGTTACGGGCTCACCAGTCAGGATCAGCCTGCGGTTGTCCTGCCGGATGAATCGCAGTGGCAGCAGAAACTGGCGCAGGCCGATGTCATGTTGTCAGTCACGCGGGATAAAGTTCTGCCGGGCTATCGCAGCATGCTGGCGAACGCGAACAGTCTGGTTTTGCTGACCGATCAGGACGGTTACCTGCTGGCGCGTTGGGGGCATCCGTCTTTTATACAGCACATGCCGGCTGCGCTGCTTGAACCGGGAAGCTGCTGGCAGGAGCGTGCAATCGGCACCACAGCCATTGGGCTTGCGCTACACACCCGGGAGATTATGGATATCCGTCGCGATGAACATTTTCTGGTGCAGAATCGTCTGATGAGCGGTTCGGCTGCGCCCGTATTTGACCCGCACCGCCAGCTGGTGGGCATACTCAGTATCGCCAGCGATGCTTACCTGCCGACCACGCAGATTCACGGCATGGTCAAAGTGATGTCACAGGCGATTGAAAATCATCTGATGGGGGCTGCGTATGGGCAGCATTTCTGGCAGTGCGTTCTGAATACCAGCCCGGATAACCTCGACAGCCAGTGGGCCGGACTGCTGGTGTTTGATCATCAGGGGCAAATTGTGGCTGCCAACCGCCGCGCAGATTTGCTGCTGGGGCAGCCAATGGCCGGGATCACGATGGACATGCTGGCGGGCCTGCCGTTATCTGAGATGAAAACGATTGATCCGGCCCGCGTGCTGCCCCTGAACGGTCTGGTGTCGATTCCATTATTTGCCCGGATCAAATCACCTGCCCAGCCTTGCGCCGAATCTGTTGCCGATCCCGATGCAGTTTTAAAAGATAAGTCGGGACAGCAGCCAGGTGAACGCTTACTGACCGAACTGGATACCGGGGACAAGCAAATGGCGAAAGCCGTGAGCCTGGCGCAGAAAGTCGCCGACAGCGATATTCCTTTACTGATTCTGGGGGAAACCGGGGTGGGGAAAGAGGTGTTTGTCCGCGCCCTGCATGCATCGTCTTCGCGAGCGGCTGCCGACATGGTGGCTGTGAACTGTGCGGCGATTCCATCCGAGCTGGTGGAGTCAGAACTGTTTGGTTATGTGAAGGGCGCATTTACCGGCGCAAATCAGAAAGGCAACCCCGGCCTGATCCGCCGTGCCGATCGCGGGACCCTTTTTCTGGACGAGATTGGTGATATGCCGCTGTCGACTCAGGCAAGGCTGTTGCGGGTGCTTCAGGAAAAGTGCGTGACCCCGCTGGGGAGCAGTAAAAGTTATCCGGTCGATTTCCGGCTGGTCTGTGCCACGCATCAGTCGCTGCGCGATGCCATCAAACTCAGGGAATTCAGGGACGATCTTTATTACCGTATTAATGGCCTGACGGTGACGCTGCCGGCACTCCGGGAGCGTCTGGATCTGGCTTCCGTCGTGCAAAGTGTGCTGGCTGAGCTGACCTCCTGCTGTGCGCGGGTTTCTGTCAGTGATGAGGTGATGCAGCTGTTCGCATCCCACCTGTGGCCGGGCAATATCCGCCAGCTTCATAATGTGCTGCGTGTGGCTATCGCGCTCGCCGGTGACAAAATGATCGAAACGTCGCACTTACCTGATGACTTCTTCTGGGATCTGAAAGGCATTGTCCGCGAACAGGACGACATTGAACCCGAATTACTGGAAGAAGACTGGCAGACGGCTTTGCCGAAAGTTTACCGTGCACTGGGCCGGAACGTCAGCAAAACCGCGGAGGCCATGGGTGTGAGCCGTAATACCGTGTACAAGCGCCTGAAACAGCTGGGGTTGTGGCATGACGGGTGAGGAATGTGTGACAATCAGGCCGATGATGAACCAGAACGGGTGAAGCACAGTGTACATCGGCGAAGTTTCAAAACAGACCGGGTTGTCGGTCAAAGCGATTCGGCTCTATGAAGACATGGGATTGATTCGGACCCCGTCAAGACTGGGTCGCTACCGGGTGTATACACAAGCTGATGTCGAGGTATTGCAGCTGATCTCAGAAGCAAAGCAACTGGGCGTGACGCTGAATCGCCTGAAAGGCGTGATTCACTATCATCAGGGCGAAATCGACTGGGGACGGATTCACTGTTTTTTACAGGATGTCAGGGAGCGCTTACTTGCGGAACAGGCGTTACTGGCCTGGAAGATTCAGCAGGTGGAGCAATGCATCCAATCGATTGATACCTGTCCTCGAACGTCTCCGCAGAACGCTTGACTCTGCCCTATAGGGCAGACGGTAGACTCATGATTGAATTTTGAAGAATGAGAGGAAATCATGTCGAAAAACATCCTGTTACTGAACGCCAATCCAAAAGCGGAGAGTCTGTCCCGTTTGCTTGCCGACCAATATCAGATTGAAGCCCGGGAACACTTTGACGTCCGGCGTTTTGATTTGCCGGAGATGGATTTCCAGCCCAGCCTGGACAGCGGCTACGATGCCATTCAGCCGCTTGAACCCTGCCTGCAAGACTTCCAGGAGCAACTGAAACGGGCTGATCATATCGTGATTATCTCACCGGTCTGGTGGGGCGGATTGCCCGCAAAATTCAAAGGGCTGATCGACCGGGCCATTCTGCCGGGATCTGCATTTCGGTTTGAAGTCGCTCACCCGGCGCCGGTTCAGTTGCTACGGGGGAAAACGGCACGGATCATTCTGACGATGGATGCACCGCCGGAGATGCTCCGGGAGCAGGCCCAGCCAGTCCTTACACAGCTCGATCGCTTTACGCTGCAGTTTTGCGGCGTGACTCCTGCCGAAACCACGCTGTTCGGCTCGGTGATTTTCTCCACTGAAGCCGAGCGCGCAGGTTGGGTCAGCACAGTGAAAACTCTGGGTGCCGGGGGAATTTAAAGGTTTATCTATTTACGGTTCATCTATTCACGGTTCATTTTAGTCGTCAGGCTGGCTGTCATCTGCCAGCCTGTTTATGGCTTGCTGTCTGCTTCAGCCGTCCGTTCAGTGAGCCATTGCCGGTAAAAATCAACAAAAGCTCTGACTTTGGCCGGAATAAAAGCGCCAGGCGGAAACACCGCGTAGATGCCGCCACGGGGCAATTGCCAGTCGGAAAACAGCGGCACCAGATCTGGCTCATCTTCGCCTAAATGCATGGCGATGACGGATAATCCGGCGTTACTTTTGATCAGGCTTCGCATGGCACTGGTGTTGTCGACCCGGAAACTGCTCTGCATCTGAACCTGAACTCGTTCACCGGCTTTTTCAAAGGTCCAGGTCAGTGCGCTCGGCAGCGGAGAAAACTCAATCCACTGGTGATGTTTCAGCTCGCTGGGATGCTTCGGAGTGCCCATTTCATGTAAATAACCAGCCGAGGCCATGACACGCTGTTCGAACTCCCCCAGTTTCTGGGCACGCAGGCTGGAGTCTTTCAGCCAGCCCATCCGGATCGCCAGATCAATTCCTTCCCGCACCATATCCGATACCTTATCGCCGCTTCGAAGCTCAACCGTGAGTCCCGGATGGCGTTTTCCGAATGCAGCAGCCGCAGGGGCGAGCATCAGCGCCATGTGATCAACCGGCGCAGTAATCCGCAGTGTGCCGGATAAGGCCTGTGCGCTGGTACCGGCTTCGCTGAGTGTCTCGCCCAGCTTTGCCAGCAGTGGCTGACAGGCCAAATAAAGCTGATGACCGGCATCGGTCAGGGTGACTTGCCGGGTCGTGCGGTTGAATAGCACTGCACCGAGATGATTTTCCAGCGCTTTGATATTCAGACTGATTTTGGTTTTAGTGCACCCCAGCTTATCGGCTGCTGCTGTGAAGGAACCAGCTTCCACGGTGGCAATGAAGAGTGGCAGAGTATTCAGATCGAGTTCGTTGTTCATGGCTTGACTGTTATGGATTTAATAACAGTGAATTATCGAATGGACTATTTTTCAAATCAATGATTGATCGCACAATGTGTTCATCAGCTAGACACAGTATCTATGAATAAAAAATAAATGAGGACAACACGATGAATATTGCGATTATTGGTGCCAGCGGTTTTATTGGTTCAGCACTGCGTGAAGAAGCGCTGAGCCGAGGTCATCAGGTGACGGCTCTGGTGAGTCGTCCGGAGCGACTGGCAACGCAGCCAGGTCTGACCGTCATGAAAGCCGACGTGCAGGATACTGATGCACTGACAGCACAACTGAAAGGGTTTGATGCCGTGCTGAGCGCATTCTCAGGCCATGCGCAGGCCGATGTGGGCAGTTACTTTGCAAAAGGTTTCGACAGCATTCTGGCAGCAGCGGCTTCAGCGGATGTGAAGCGTCTGATGGTCGTCGGCGGTGCCGGTTCTCTGGAAGTCGCACCGGGCGTGCTGCTGATTGATACGCCTGCGTTTCCGGATGAATATAAAGCGACTGCGGAAGGGGCACGATATGCACTGAACCAGCTGCGTGCTCAGCAGAACGTCAACTGGACGATGCTATCTCCGGCAGCCATGATTGCCCCGGGCGAGCGGAGCGGTCAGTACCAGCTGGGTACCGATCAGTTGCTGACGGATGCCAGCGGCAACAGCCAGATCTCTGTTGAAGATTACGCGAAAGCGATGATTGATGAGCTGGAATCTCCGGCGCACCTGAACCGCCGCTTTACTCTGGCTTACGCCTGATTCTGAAACTCACTGCCTTTGAGTTTAAAAACGCAGCTTCGGCTGCGTTTTTTGTCATTTCTCCTTCGTGATCAATCATTTCTGCCTATATTTCATTTACGTTTGGTGAAAAGCCATTGAATTCAACCAATGATTCATTCAGTCATGGAGGGGGTATGGCGCAACAACAGGACAGAATCGGGTTCGCTTTGCTGGCGGGCGGCATATTACTGGGACTGGTTTTTCTGGGTATTTTGCTCGGCCAGGCTGCGATGAATTACAAGCAGCTTGACCGCAGTGTGACCGTCAAAGGGCTTTCGGAGCGGGAATATCCGGCAGATATTGTCATCTGGCCGATTCAGTTCAATGTCGCCAGTAACGATTTGGGTGAGCTGTACCAGATGCTGGATGGTCAGGCATCGCAAATTCGCGCTTACCTGCGCAGCAACGGGATTGGTGCCAGCGAAATTTCGGTGTCTACTCCGGCGATTACCGATAAATCAGCCCAGCAGTATGGCAATGACGCTCAGGTTGCTTACCGATATACCGCACTTCAGACGGTGACGGTGTATTCCAGCGATATTGAGACTGTGCGCGCAGTCATGAGCTCATTATCTGAACTGGGCAAGCAGGGCATTGTCTTTACCGGAGATGCGTACCAGACCCAGACGGAATATCTGTTTACCCGGCTGAACGATATTAAACCGGACATGATTGAAGAGGCGACCCGCAATGCCCGAGAAGTGGCACAGAAGTTTGCTTCTGATTCTGACAGTACATTGGGGAAAATCCGCAAAGCGTCTCAGGGGCAGTTCTCCATTTCCGCCCGGGATAAAAATAATCCCCATATTAAGAAAGTCAGAGTGGTTTCAACCGTTGAATATTATCTGTCTGACTAATGAAATATTTGAAAAGTGGAAGTTAAACATGGAGGTTATGTGAAAATTGCATTCGTTACCGGTGGCAGTCAGGGGATTGGACTGGAAACAGTCCGGCGTTTGGTTGCTGACGATTATCAGGTGATTACCTGTTCCAGACGGGAAAATATCTGGCAGCAGCAGGTTGAACGCAATCCCGAGCTGGCTGTCGTGGATTATTATCAGGTGGATATCAGTGATGAAATACAACTGAATCGCTTGTTTTGTGTCATCAGAGAGCGATACGGCAATCTCGATGTTGCCGTGAATAATGCGTCCCCAGCTTTGGCATCCGGCGGACAGTTTGCAGAGGTTGAGCCGTCAGCACTGCGGGATACACTCCAGCAGGATTTCTGGGCGCAGGCATATTGTCTGCAGCACGAACTTCGGTTGATGGGTGAAGGTGGTGCGATTGTCAATCTCAGCTCGGTCAACGGATTTCGTCCGACGCCTAATGCTGCAATGTACAGCGCTGCGAAGCATGCCATCGAAGGGTTGACGCGTTCCGTTGCGCTGGAAGTGATTGGGCAGGGCATTCGCATCAACGCCGTGGCGCCCGGCGTCACCTGGACACCACGCTGGGAAGCCCGTGAAGCCGAAGCTCCCGGTACTCGGGAAGAAGTGTCGGCGGTGGTTCCGGCCAAACGCTATGCAAAATCCAGTGAAATTGTGGATGCCATTACTTTTCTGTTGTCAGAGCAAGCCAGCTATATCGTCGGCCATACACTGGTGGTGGATGGCGGGTTGAGTTTGAATTAACGACTGTGCTCATGCGGTAATATTCATTATCATTGAACCGAACTCTAAACATGATGCTTTCAGCTCCGAAAGCATCATGTTGTTGTGTATTTTTGAATGAGAAAGAAAATGAAAAAAGCAATATGTCTGAGTTTTTTGCTTGCCGGATCTGCACTGATTCAAGGATGCGCTGCTGAACAGAAGATCGGACAAGAACAAAAAGAAGAACGAACCGGTGTTGTGGTCAGTTCAGATGATTTTTCAATGACCGCTGCCATCAATCAGAACGGTGAATTTTTTGAGACGCAAACCGAAAACCACCTGACACGAAGTATTTCAGGTCGGCTGCAAGCGTCTGAGGGACAGAGCCTGGTTCATATTCGCTATGAAAGCAGCAATAAACAAGGTACTTCTCAACGGGAAATCAATTCGACTGTGCTGTTACAAAACGATGAGTCGGTGGTGATTGGCGGTGATGACGACAAGATGATTTACCTGCAAATCACAGGAAATTAGTTGTTTCCGTGTTTCAGAATTGGACAGATATTCTGTCCAATTCTGAGCGGGGGCGATACAAGATCTGAGATTGAGGCAAGTGAATCGAAAAGAGGCGATGCTGGGGGGAATATTTTTATTTGTACTGATTCAGACCTGATCTGACAGTTACCCACTTTTAGCGGTGCTGTCAGATTATATCTGGGTCAGATCCTTTT